>CAVOCY010000005.1:0-52892 GCA_963694385.1 Candidatus Altimarinota bacterium | reverse complement strand
AGAAGCAGAACACTTCTGCATGATGATGCGCGGAGTACAAAAGCAACACAGCATCTGCATTACCTCTGCGGTCAAAGGACTGATAAAGAAAGATCCGAAGACCCGTGAAGAGTTTTTGAAGCTGGTTGGTTAGTTTTGCTCATTCGACAAGCCTTCACCTTCTTGTAAGTGCTCCATTATTTTCTGATGCTGCGTTTTGATGATCTCTTCCTGAAGAGATGCGGTATCTCCAGAAGACATCGCTTGATTTAATCTTCCTTCGCCCACAATTCCTGCAACCTCATCACCAATTTTTGCATGCTCAACATATTCAGGAACAAGATCCCCATCAGGCTGACCCGAACCACGGATGGCACCACGCTCTGTTAAATTACCTACAACAGAAGCTGTTTTGATCTGCCCAGTGTTATCATCAAGATATTTTACCTCTTGGCTTGTATAACTTGTAGCCTGATCTTCTTTGTGCACTGTTTCATGTCCGAGAACACGTTTTCTATACCCTCGATCATCCACATGTAGATCTGTTCCTCTTTTACTAAGCACCATTTGCTTACTACTCCGTACTACATATCCTGCAGCCCCTTCTTCTTCTGTGTTACCAACATCACTATCACCAATAAGTTCACTCATGCTGGCTCTCCAAGAATTAAATGTAGAAGTCGTATCACCAACAATTTCATCAGCAGCATCTCCAAACTCCTCCCGAAGAGCTGTAGTAGTTTGTTCCACTTGCTCTTCTACTTTGTTCCCAAACTCTTTGCCTGAGATAGTTCCGGTAGATTCTTGCGTCTCCTTGATGGCATTATCGACGATGGCTTCTTGTGTTTCCATGAATTACTTGGGGAAGTTGTGCCCATAGTTAAAAGCACTATGAAGCTTACCGCATCCTCTGCGAAAGGTGAAGTATTAAAACATATACTTTTTGGCTTATTTAAGCCATTTTTTCGATACTGCTAATCTTCGAAATGTAAGCGATCCTTCCGCTTATACGTCAAAAATGTGAATCCAAACTTATGCTTGTTGTCAGCACTATGCTCTTCTTTATCTACCTCCTCCCACACATCAAGGTCCACTTCTGGGAAGGTGATGTCCCCTGCGATCCACGCATCAAGACGCGTAAGATAAATGCAATTACAAAGATCCATTGCTTGGCGGTAAATCTCCCCACCTCCAATAATAAAGATCTCCTCTTTATCATTATCTTCATGGCCATACATAATCGCCTCTTCTAAAGAAGATGCAACTTTGCACCCCGCTGCTTCGTAGGAACTCTCTCGTGTCACAATAATATTCTTACGATTGGGAAGTGGTTTACCAAGAGCAGCAACGATCGACTCGAAGCTCTTACGCCCCATGATCACCGGATGTCCTTCTGTCTTTTTGCGAAAGAATTTAAGATCATCAGGTAAGTGCCACGGAATACTATTGGCTCTACCAATAACACCGTTCTCCGAAGCCGCGACTATAATGCTGATGCGCATGCGCAAACTATACAGCTATCGGAGCTTTAATCCCAGGATGCGGATTGTAATCACATACTTCGACGTCTAGATAGGAAAACGCAAAGAGATCGGTGATATCAGGATTGAGCTTTAGCGTCGGTAATGCTTTTGATTCTCGTTCTAACTGAGTAAGTGCTTGCTGTAAGTGGTTACTGTACAAGTGGAGATCTCCAAACGTGTGCACAAAGTCTCCAACTTCCAAGTCGCATACTTGCGCCATCATATGTGTAAGCAACGCATACGAAGCAATGTTAAATGGAACACCTAAGAAGATGTCTGCACTACGCTGATAGAGCTGACAGCTTAGAGCAGGCTTACCAGCCTGCGAATCCGACACATAAAACTGAAACAGACAGTGACATGGGGGTAGTGCCATCTTCCCTTCTGCAGCGTTTTGATCGGGACTCTTGGAGATATCAGGTAATACTGATGGGTTCCATGCAGAAACTATCAAGCGACGCGACGTAGGGTTACGTTTAATTTCATCAATCACCCAACTAATTTGATCTACTCCAGAAAAATCTCTCCACTGCTTTCCATACACAGGACCAAGATCCCCTTCCTCCGTTGCCCACTCATCCCAGATCTTTACACCATTCTCTTGTAGATACTTGATGTTCGTATCTCCTTTAAGAAACCACAGTAGTTCGTGCACTATAGACCGCATGTGTACTTTTTTTGTTGTAAGCAGTGGAAACCCCTCAGCGAGATTAAACCGCATCTGAGCGCCAAAAATACTCAATGTACCTGTGCCAGTACGGTCGTCTTTTATGGATCCTTGATCCATTACTTTTTTAAGGAGTGCCAAATACTGAATGTCTGCATTATTCATAGGAACCTATCCTACAACTGAAACCTGACAACCGACAACTAATTAGGCATCTCTATCTCTCCTCCAAAGAGCTTCTCCTCTAGCTCTACACCGATATTTCCAAATGCTGTATTGGAGACAAGGTACGTCTGTAGATCACGAATCCAGTTGTAATTCAACGCCACAGCTGTGGCAATTAAGATAACTCCGGCAACCTGTTTTATACGGCCGGAGTACTTTGAAATCACACGCGAAGATTGTGTAGCTTTTTGGCCACCGTATCCAATAAGAAGCAACGGAACTGCAGTACCTAGCCCATAGGTTGCAAGCAGCATCGCCGCCTCAATACCCGGCTGCTGCTGTACCAGCGTAAGGGCAAAGCCAAGAGCTGGCCCCGCACACGGCACCCATACAAGCCCCATAGTAAGACCAATAAAGAATGCAGTGATGGGATTGTCCTGACCAAGTCCCTCTGATGCTTTGTGCTGTGCATTTGTACCAAACTGCTGAATGCGAGTTGCTATCCACCCTCCAACTTCCATCAGCGTAGCTCCTACGGTTTGTGCAATAGTCATTACGATCCATCCTTTATCCCAGAAGAAAAACCCTCCAAGTACCGCTCCTGTTATCTGTAGCATCTTGTTGTGTGTCAAAAAACCAAATCCAAATAGAAGCAGGATGTAATAAGTACCAATACGAATGTAATCCGCAAGCTCGACAAACTGGTTGAGAACAATAGTAAGTAAGAATGTGAACCCAACGAAACTCACCAGCATACCCGCAATAGTAAGAAGTGGTCGCAATTTGCTGCGTCCTGCGATGCTCACACCAAGAACTATTGATACCAAAGGTAAAATGCATGGCAAAAAAATTGTCAGTATTCCTGCCAAAAACATAGTGATGTAAAGACTGGTCATATCTGTAGAATAGCTGTCTTAACCCAAAAGGTCACGAAGTGCTTCCTCTGAAGGAAAGCTGATACGTTCTATTTCGTTACCATTTCCATCAATTAATACAAACGTATCTTGCTGTGTAATACCGTACTGCTTCTTCAGATCCAAAGAAGTATCGTAGTCCACTTTATAGACTGAGCGTGGATAGTCTTCGGAACTATAAAAGTTTTTAAGGAGTCCATCATTAGCAATGCAGTATGGGCACCATGAGGCGTGAAAGAAGAGAACAGACTGCTGACCATTACCAATGACACCATCGGTGTATGAAGTGTATACACCTTTATCAGCCAAAACCTTCTCTCCATCATTTTCATCCATATCCATCATTTCATGCTCCATATCATCCATCATTGCCATTTCTTCTTCAGTCCACTCTTCCATATCCTCCATATCCATCGCATGTTCAGTATCAACTGGTTTTGCAGCACGCTCCTTCGGCGGTACGCCTTGAGGCTTACAAGCAACAAGAGTAAATGTAAGGGCCAGTAGTGCAAAAAATGACTTATTCATACGATGTAGGGGAATGAAACATCTGTATTGTAAGGGGATATCAGATCAATACAAGTGGGCTATTCTAATAATGTAATCTCGCTCACGAAACGATCACTTTGACTGATCTAATCTCCCTTGTGTCTGCGAAGAAGGGCAATTCTCCTGAAACGGGCAATTGGGACAATCTCTTGTTTTTGCACTACAAACAGCACGTCCATGCGCTACTAAAAGATGTGAAAGATGAGGCCAGTTTTTTTTCGGTGTTTCCTCCATCATCTGTAACTCGATCTTGTCTTGGTTTTTTGTGTGGACGAGACCCAATCTATTAAGCAAACGAATGTTATGCGTATCAATAGGAATACCTTCGATAACACCAAAAGCTGTATGCAATACCACTGCTGCAGTTTTGCGTCCAACGCCACGCAATGTAAGCATCTGCTCCATAGTCTGTGGCACTTCTCCGTTATACTGATCGAGAATCGTCTGGCAGCTCTCTTGTATAGCGCGAGCTTTCATGCGAAACGATCCACAGCTATGAACATCCTCTTCTAACTCTTCCTGTGAAACCTTAAGGTAATCTTGTGGCGTCTTATATTTTGCAAACAGATGTTTGCCCACCTGATTCACACGCTTGTCTGTGCACTGTGCAGCCAATATTGTCGCTACTAGTAACTCCAGTGGTGTACGCCAATCCAAAGTACAATCTGCCTTAGGATACAGCTTCTGCAATTCCCGAACTATATCAGATGGAGTGATTGGTTCTTGTGACATGAGAGGATTAAACCACCAATCCATCCAGGCATCCAATCATTCCTTGCCCAACGTCAATTAAACTCGCTAGCATCCGCGGCCAAATCAGTTATAGTCAATCACCGATGTCACAACTTCCTTCATTCACCGTTTTTGATACCGAGACCACGGGGCTAGACCCCCGCAAAGGTGACAAGATTATTGAGATTGCCGGAGTGCGTATCGAAAATGGGGTTATTCGCGAAGAACTTTCATTTATAAAACTCGTTAATCCCGAAAGAACTATTCCATGGGAAGCAAAGCGTGTGAATAACATTGATGATAGCGATGTAGCCGGTGCACCAACCATCGACCAAGTCCTCCCACAATTTCTAGACTTTGCGAAGGGGTCAATACTGGTTGCACACAACTGCAACTTTGATATGGGCTTCCTCGAAACAGAAAAAGAGCTCTGTTGGGGGTATATAGAAATGCCAGAATGCCTCTGTACCATGCAACTTAGTAGGTCTCTCCATCCTAGTGAATTCCGACATAATCTTGATAGTGTGGCAGCACGACTTAATCTTACGATGCCAACAGATCGTCACCGTGCATTGCCAGATGTGCTCCTAACAGCCAAAGCACTACTTTTAATGATAGAACAGGGAGATATAAAAACCATAGATCAGTTGCGTAAGCTATCAGGAACACAGAGAATGGTTGCTTAAAAAAAGTGGAAAGTGGAAAGTGGAAAGTGGAAAATATTGTAGGATAGTATTGATATAATAGCTTTTTCCGTTTTCCGTTTTCCGTTTTCCACTTGAGCTCTTTGCGAATTGTCACCGGCCAAGATACAGAGATTCTTCGAGCAGTAGCGAAGAAAATTCCTCAAGTAACCAAAGAGGTTAAAAAGCTTATTAACGATATGAAAAAGGCAGTCAAAAAAGCTGAAGGCCTTGGTCTTGCTGCTCCACAAGTTGGCAAATCTCTTCGGCTATGCCTTGCAAGCTTTAATGGAAAGATGACACCAATGATCAACCCAGAAATTACATGGCGAAGCGAAGAAACCAGTGTAATGGAAGAAGGATGTCTCAGTCTTCCAAAGATTAATGTCGATGTGACGAGATCTGCTGAGGTATTGGTACGTTATCTGGATGAAAACAGTGTTGAGCAAGATCGACGCCTCCATGACCTTGACGCACGCGTTGTTCAGCATGAAATTGATCACTTGAATGGAGTTTTAATTGTAGACTACAAATAATGCCTGAATTAGAAGTCATTATCGGCCTAGAGGTTCATGCCCAGATGAGCACTAAGACTAAGATGTTCTGTGGGTGTGATAACGATGCCTTTGGTAAGCCACCAAACACCACTGTTTGCCCTATTTGCATGGGGCACCCAGGGACACTTCCTACTCCAAATGCCACTGCTATCGAAAAAGCTATTAAGGCTTCTCTTGCTATTCAGTGCAGTATTAATCTTAGTAATCATTTTGATCGTAAGCACTACTTCTATCCGGATCTTCCAATGGGATTTCAAATCTCTCAATACGACTTCCCTCTCTCTAGTAAGGGAACTGTAACGTATGACATGTTTGATCCTTCTGGAAACGTAATCGAGAGTAAAGAATGTGGAATCACAAGACTACACATGGAAAACGATGCAGGAAAACTTTCTCACAAAGGAACAACAACACTCTGTGACTACAACCGTGCAGGAACTCCATTGATGGAAATTGTTACAGAGCCAGACCTTCGTAGTGCAGACGAGGCTGTTGCATTTGCACAAGAGCTTCGCAGAATTTTGATAGCTATTGATGCTTCTGAAGCTGATATGTTTAAGGGGATGATGCGTTTTGACGCATCAATTTCTCTTCGAGAGAAAGGTACAGAGAAATTAAACCCTCGTAGTGAAATTAAAAACTTAAACTCCTTTAAGTCCCTCGAACGTGCATTGCAATATGAAGAAAAGAGATTACGAAAGCACTGGGATGAAGACAATGGCCCACTACCAGGAGACATCACTGTTGGATGGATAGACGATGAAGGAAAGACCAAGATGCTGCGTAACAAAGAAACTGCAGATGACTACCGCTACTTCCCAGAACCTGATATTCCACCGCTTGAGTTTGAGAAATCTTATATCGAAGACCTGAGGGCAAGTATGCCCGCTCTGCCTCGGGAATTAAAAGAGGAGTACATAGCACAAGGATTGGATGAAAAACAGGCATTACAACTAATAGATCAGGTTGTACTACAAACCATGTTTCATGCCTTACGAGAAAAGACTGACGCAAAGCGCGCAGCGAGCTTGGTGCTAACACAGCTTCTAGGATTCCTGAATGCAGCAGAAAAAGAAGTATCCGAAGGTCCAGATGCTGATGCCATGCTGGAGCTTGTAGAGAAAATTGATGATGGAACAATTTCTGCAAATGCAGGAAAAGATGTACTACAAAAAATGGTTGAGACTGGAAAAAATGCATCTACCATTATTAAAGAAGAGGGCATGCAGCAAATTAGTGACGACAGTGCAATTGAAGAATTAGTACAACAGGCAATAGACGCAAATCCAAAAGCAATTGAAGACTTTACGAATGGAAACGAAAAAGCCCTAGGAGCGATTGTTGGCTTTGTAATGAAAGAATCCAAAGGACAGGCAAACCCAGCTAAAGTTAATGAAATTTTGAAGAAGAAAATTTAAAACTCTTTCTCTTTGTTACTTTTCCGATGAAAAGAAGCTTCGCTATCTTCTTGTTCATTTTTGCCTTGATGCAAAAACGAACCAAAAAAATCAAGGCAGACTGGGCTCGTGCGAAGTAATAATTCTTCTCTGTAGATAGCGCTCCTCAGCCAAGGTCACTGCGTTTGCCTACAGCAACTTAGCATTCGTCGCTATATCACTACAGTGTACATCGTTCTTCGCCCTCAAACAGACAGTCTGCCTCGTCTGGCCGCTGTAGTGTGAGCGAAGATCATCCCGCCTTAGAATCTTTATAGCGACGCAGTGCGAAGCTGCGCAGCAGACTTCGTCAAGGAGCGCACGATCTGTTCTCTAAATATTTCTTCGTCCACATCAGTGGCGAAGATTTTTGGTTACTTTTGATCTGTCAAAAGTTACAAAGAGATTAGCAGGTTACTCTACTCGACTCATATACTCTCCACTCTCTGTATTAACCTTTACAGTATCTCCTTCGTCAATAAACAACGGAACACTTACACTAATTCCAGATTCAAGTATTGCAGGTTTGGTTCCCCCTGTAGCAGTATCCCCTTTTACTCCTGGAATAGTCTCGACTACCTTCACATCAATTGTTGGTGGCAACTTGATACCAATAGGATTGTCTTCAAAAACCATAGAATCAAGTTCTTGTCCTTCTGATAAGTACTTGGAAGCATCACCAATCATCTCTTCTGTTAGATCAAACTGATCGTAAGAACTTAAATCCATAAATGTAAAATTCGTTCCATCTCCATACAAATACTGTACTTTACGATACCCAACATCAGCAGGTGACAACTTATCATTTCCTTGAAATGTTTTCTGAATAACCGACCCCGTCTTTAAGTTCTTCATTTTTGTTGCCATTACACCACCCTGACGACCTTGTTTGCTAAATTGATTCCAAGTAATCAGATATGGATCTCCATCAACAACTACTGCCCTACCCTTCTTAAGTTCTGCAATTGAATACATAGAAACGGAAAGTTGAAAGAGGAAAACGGAAAAAGACTATTCGACTAATCTAGTCTACTATATTTTCCACTTTGCACTTTGCACTTTCCACTTTTTATATGACTTCTCCTGCAGCATATTCCCAACGCAATTTTACGATCTCTTTGTAGACTCTCTGTGGGAAGTTCTCTGGACCATCTGGTAAGGCAATTGCCAATCGGCGTAGAATACGTCCTTCATCTGGATGACCATTGAGTACTCTAATCTCAGCAATAAACTGGTTGATGCGAGGCTTGGTCATATTGTAAACAAAGATCTTTTCTCGGATCAATTGTACAATTTGCATAACCTCTTCTTCAGACAGTACTACTATAGAAGTGTCCTTTGGAGCAGGTAGGTATCTAGCAATGTCATCCAAAAGTTCTGGGTCTATAGCTGCTCCACGATTACTTGCCACATGGAGAGAAGTTGCCAAGAATGTTAGTAGAGTCTGTGCCTCTTTGTACATCGAAGGCTCAAATACGAGAGATTCATCTTCTATCGCAAGAAGATATGGTTGTAGATCCAACCAAACAGAACTGACCATATCAGTCCTACCTTCGTCTACCGTCCTTAGTAGTACAGCGAGACTATCAAGAAGCAACGTTCCCTGTGCATCTTCTTCACGTGCAATACCACCCCTGAGTCCAGCACTTGTTTCGAGCACAGTCCTCTTGATAACATATGCCTCATCTCCTGGAAGAGTAGCGGACATCTGCGCTGTAGATTCTACAAGAGCACGCTGCACCAAGAACTCAGTAAGGCTACCGTTCTCACCATCAGAAATGTACTGCAACGTCTTTTTGTATTCATCAAGAACAACACCAGCCTCTTCTCCTTCGTAGATAAGAGCTGCGGCTTCATTGAGCCTTGTTTCAGCTAACTGCAGATGCTTCTCTACACGTGTCTGCTGGTCCCATGTCATCCACATATCTAAGATTTCTGCGAAACGCTTTACTGGATAGATAGGAGAAGTAGGAAGAATTCCTGCCTGTGCTATGCGACGTTCGTGTTGCATTTGCGCAATGTCGTGACGGTGCACAGCGTCCCTAGGAAGGTTTTGATCTGCCCAGCTATACTGATACCACTTCGCTGGAATTTTCTTTACAAGAAGAACGCCGTCACTAGAAAGACGAATCCGTTCACCAGAAGTCAAAAATATTGGTTCTCCATTTCTGTACACCGTAGCACTGCGGTCATACACCTCTACGTTAATAGTATCTGCAACTGAAATCGAAACACTCCCCTCGTTAACTGCCACAATGCCATTTGGTGTTTTTACAGCCAAGGCACGTAATGGCTTTGGAGCAAGTCCCTGCATCCAAATCTTTCCTGTATGGAGTGTAAGGCTTGGGAATATTTCTGATGCTGCCTCTAGCCTGTTAGAAATATCATTAATCGTAACCGTAGTATACGGAGCAAGTCGTGCTTCACCATCATCATTAAAAATAAATGTTGCCTCACCTGCACCAGTTTGAATCATTGCGCCAGGCCCAATAGCAAGATCTCCATCAAGCGACTGAAGCATTCCTCCAATAGAAACAGATACATCACCAGCAGTAGGAACAAGCAATGCTTCGACATCCGCAACAGTTGGAGAAGCAATAAAGAGCATTGGACTCACACGAACAAGTATTCCAAATACTGCAAACGCTGCTGTCCATTTTGCAAGCATTGGCCAATAGACAATCTGTTGCACAGGCTCCAAACTTGCAAGAACTCGGGCCTTGATCTGCTCTTTGAGTTCTGCAGATGGCTGAAGTGCAATCTTAATACGTGTAAAGGCATCTGCCTGTGGTAATTCTATCTGTGTAGAAATGCGACTCCATACAGACTTCTGCAATGTTTTCTTAGGAGTAACAGCCGTCTTAAGTTCGGTAAACAATGGGCTATCCGATGTAATACGCAACTGCACAGATTGTTGTATCTTCGCTTGTAGATCTGCACTAGGTTGCAAATCTTTCTTTATGCCAGTGAGTATATTTTCGGGGGTCATCTATAGGTTATAACGAAGTATTTTAGCTTCTGTTACATATTAGAGAGCATAAACAGCACGATATTCTTTAATATCCTCTGGGAGGGCAATTTCCAATTTCTTCAGAGCTCTATGTTTCAATATACGCACAGCACCCTCTGTTATGTGCAAAACACGAGCTATCTCGCTATGAGGAAGATCAGCCATATACGAAAGAAGTAACACCTCTCTGTAACGAGAAGGGAGTGTTTCCATAGAGGTATTTACAATTTTGAGCATCTCATCGCGTCCAACCTTTGTATCAGCACGATTGAAGATGTCATTATCGACAAGCTCCTCTGGCATTTCTGCAAACCCTCGGTGAGTCCTATAGGAGTCGATCACCTTATGACGAGCTATACGGAAGAGCCACGCTGCAAATGGCACGTTCTTTCTCTCTTGATACGTATGGAGCTTCTCCCATGCTTTCACGAAAATATCAGCTACCAAATCCTCAGCGACTTCATTAGGGACACGGAACGCTGTATAGCGATATACCTGCAAGAAATACATATCGTAAATCTTACTAAAAGACTCCGTACAGCCGTCCTGAGCACGCCGTACGTACTCTGGTAATACCGATTCTTGAACTGTTTGCTTAGTGTCCATAATAAAGATATCCAATTCTATCATAGAAACGGCCAAATCAGTCCAGTGTTACGCATTTAATCTTGACACCCCCTACTCCCACTCAATCGTCCCCGGAGGCTTGTGAGTAAGGTCTTGAAACACGAGATCGACTCCCTCAACTTTCAAGAGTTTCTGAGTCATAGATATCACTACTTTCTCTGGAAGATCGACTGCATTCGCTGTCATCGCCTCTTGGCTTTCGACTGGGCGAAGCACAATGGACAAGCCACCTTCGGAAGTTCCAAAAGGAAGTAACACCACTGGAAACTGCCAGATGGATTCGTAGAGTCCGGCTTTTACCATCTCATCATGCACAATCGCATCTGCCTCTCGTAAAAGATCTGCACGTTCCTTCGTTACGTAGCCTGGAGAGAACACAAACTCTGGTGCGCTCTCGTGGGATGTGCACATGAGTACACGATTAAAGTCTTCGGAGGCATTCGGGATAGATGTTGCCAAGTCCCAACATTTCTCATCTGCAAACTTCTGATCACTAAAGAGAGCAATAGCATGTCGATAACTTCTTCCATCACCCTGCACACCAACTGATTTGATTGGTAGAGCTGAATAAGAAACATCACTGACAACTGACAACTGACAACTGACAACTGATGGTTCCTGTGCACACAAAATCCTTACTCCCAATCCCGGACCTGGAAATGGGTGTCTCCAAACAAGATCATGCGGAAGGCCGAGCTCTTCGCCAAGGGCACGTACCTCGTCTTTGTAAAGCTCTCGTAGTGGCTCCACTACAAATCCTTCTTTCATCATTTTTTGAATCTCGGGAATACGATTGTGGTGCGTCTTAATCTTATCCGCGTTCTTCGTCTCCCCTGTCTCGATCGTATCCGGATAAATTGTTCCCTGTCCCAGCATCCATCCGTCTTCCATTTTAAGATTCATCTCTTCGCTAACTCGTTTTTGCACAGACAAAAATGCATCACCAATAATCCAACGCTTTTGTTCTGGCTCATAGACCTCAGCAAGTTTTTTGATGAAATAGTCTGATGCATCCTCGATACGAAGATTCTTGATTCCAAGCTTTTTAAATGCATGATCAATCTGCTTCGTTTCATCTTTACGCATCATTCCCGTATCCACATATAATCCTTGTACACGATCTTCTCCAAGAACTTTATTCAACAATACAAATGCAACAGTGGAATCTACTCCACCAGAGACCAACATAAATACTTTGCGGTCACCAACCTCTTTTTTTAGAGCATCTCCAACGTGATCAACGTAGCTTTTAATACTCCACGGATCAGCCGCGCACTTCTCTACAAAGTTTTCGATGAGTATTTGGCCATACTCCGTGTGCACAACCTCTGGATGAAACTGCACTCCATAAAAATTCTTAGATGTATCTGCAATAAATGCATTTTTGCAATCAACAGATGTGCCTACTCGTTCAAACCCTTCTGGTAAACCTGTTACTTCATCTCCATGACTCATCCATACCTGCATCTCCTCTGGAATGCCTTCGATCATTTTCCACTTTCCATTTTCCACTTTCAATTTCGCCTTCCCATACTCCTTCACCTCACCCTGCTGGACCTCTCCACCCAAAACTTTAGCCATCCACTGTAATCCATAGCAGATTCCAAATACCGGAATCCCAAGATCAAATATCGCAGGATCTCCCTGCGAACTCTTTGAATCGTATACACTTTGCGGCCCTCCAGAGAGGATGATTCCTGCTGCATTTTTGAGTTCTTCCGCTGATGTATCTGCATCTTTAATCTCAGAATAAACGCCACATTGACGTACTCTACGGGCAATGAGGTGTGCATACTGTCCTCCAAAATCGAGGACAACGATGGATTTATTATGCTCCATGAGTGGAGTGTAATGGTTTGGCCTTACGAAGGCGAATTGTTGACAAAGGAAGTTCCAAAGGAGTACAACTATCTACTATGATAAAAGGCTTACTTTCCACACCACTAGACACAGAAGGCCACACAGAAGTATTCGAATCATGCCAACAAATAGAAGAGCAACACACAGGAGACGTTATAACAATGATGACTGGATACGTAGAAGCAGATGGAGAAGCGCGTAACCAAATGATTACGGGTATGATTGCTATTCGCCGTTCATTACATCAGCTCTGCAAACATAAAGATGTACCTGCAAAAGAAGAAACACGAAAATCTGCACGTACAGAAGCCCATGAAAAATGTAGAAAGCAAGTATCGAATCTTCTAAAAAAATTACAACATAAGCAAGATGAATCTACAGCACAGATATATACTGAATACATTAATATTGTTTCTTTAGCTATTGCAGTAGTAGAAGCTATAGATAGTACCACCGACGAAGCCGATGTACTTTTTGAGGAACCAGATGACGAACAACCTTCTTCGGGCTCAACTACAAAAATTGGTAAGAAAGATGACGCCCCATCTTCATCTGACTCTTCTGTCATACTGGGTGAAGAGGATCCAACGGGCAAAGATGGAGATGGAGATGTAGATGGTGCATTAGAGGATTTCCTCAGTCAGGTGGATCCCGATCTAGAAGAAAAGCTAGATCAAATACGAGAAGAAGCAGATAAGCCGCCTCCAGAGCCAGAACCTAAGCCAGAAGTGAGTGATACAGAAGGTACATCTGTAACAAGAGCAGCTGCAAAAGCCATTAAGGACTCTACTGATCCCGAGGCAAAGAAATAGCAACCAACAACCATACTGTATACGCCACTGCAGCATCTTCCCACGCATGAAGGAAGAGGGCTGCTATAGATATGCCTAGGAATGCTAAGAAGACCGGACTAGTTACCGACAACCGATTACCGACAACCGATAACTTCCTTAGAAGAATAAACACCAACATCAAAAATAACACCATCCCCAATATCCCCATCTCCACACCCATTTGCAGATACCAGTTTTCCGGTAACACTGGACACATACAAGCACCATCTTTTGATTGTACTTGGCTTTCTCCTACAAAAACACACAGGTTTGGATGCTCCTGCGCCCACGATGGATCATCCCCTTCTTCTAAATACACACACGTATCACTGACGCGATTACTTGCAGGTCCTGCAGTACCGAGTCCTAACCCTAATGGATTCTTGATGATGGTATGCATCGCTTCTATTGGACGACTAATGTGATCACTCGTCGAAGCTGCACGTAATACAACATCTGATGCAAAGAAATACGAAGCAATAGACAGTACAAATGAAAAACAAAACAACACCCCCGCAAATTGAAAGAATTTCTTGCGAGGAAGCTGTTGCCACAGTACAACTGCAACCATCACACCGGCAGCAAGCACCGCAGATCGAGAGAGTGTCAACAACATGGCAAACAAGACGAATGGACCGAGAACCGAGAACCGAGAACCGAGAACTTTCTTTCCTGTAAGAAGAATGCTCAATGGAATCAACAACCAAAGCCCTAACTGATTCGGCCCACTCATGGTTGATTGAATGCGTCGAATAGCGGTACCACCAATTTGCTGGAAGGCAGCCAGCGGAGCATCGCTCTGATACAAAGAATGAAGATCGCCATACCCAAGCCACGAGAAAAACTCTTGAGGAAGATACATTCCGATGATTCCATACACAGCAATAATTCCAGCAGCTATGAGTATCACCTTAAAGACTCGGTCTAGAAAAAAATCAGACCACTGCACTCGACGAAGAACAATGAATGCTATGAGCGGAATAAAATCATACTTAAATCCGATTAAAAAGTGGAAAGTGGAAAGTGGAAAGTGAAAAAAGAACAACACAAAAGCATTAGTAATCATGCTTAATACTAAAATGTCTAATATATCCAGTTTAAGCGTTTTCCGTTTTTCGTTTTCCGTTTTCCGTTTTATCAATTCATCAAAAATCTCTAATGTCGCTAATACAAGAATGACTCCCAAGAAAGCCTCTTTCCACAGAGCAAGCATAGTCAAAGGTGCATTCCCTGAGCCCGCAATTACATTTGTCCCTGTTGTAACCAAAAAGGCATGGAACGGTAAAAGTCCAAGCAGTAAGATCGTTAATGATTCACGAAGACGCTGCATGCATGCATCCTACAACCGACAACCGACAACCGACAACCCGTTAAAGTCCAATTCTCTCTTCCTCTGCACGGAAGATATCTCCCTTTGCAATCACCTCTTCTACTGCATCAATACATTTACTGCTGACATTCTCTCCGTAAATCTTTGGAGCGTCTCTCATCTCTTGATTATCCCATGCATACTCCACAATACTTTTGATAAGCTCTGCATCAATAGGGGGCGCAATCAGGTTTCCTCCATTAATTGCAGATTCAGATCGATCTGATCCAAAGCGAAGTGTCACACATGGCACACCCATAACATTCATCTCCTCTTGCATGCTTCCAGAGTCGGTAGCTACCACTGCAGCCTTGTTCATTGCAGCAATAACATCCACGTACTCCGCCCATACAGGACTGTAGATAAAGTTATCATGGTCTTTATTAAGCTGATCTACTTCTGCTTTAAGTCCAAATTTCTCTAGTGCAGACTCTGTTTTAAACAGTGAGATAAGTAATACTTTTCGACCATCTTCTATCATCATTTTCATCGCATCGTAAATCGCACGGAAGCGTTTTTCGTTGGTACAGTTTTCTCCACGGTGAATACAGAACCGTACAAAGTTACCATCGGCTAGTTCTGGGTGACGCTCGAATACTTTGGATGTCTCTGCGCGACCAAGAGCTTCTCTTGTTGCATCAGCAACAGAGTTTCCCACAACAAAGATACGATCATCACAAAATCCTTCTCCCAACATAAATTCTCGATCGAGCTCGGTGGGAGCCAAGTGAATACCGGTAGCAGCCTCTGCACAACGCGTATTAAATTGCTCTGGGAATGGCTCTTGCGATCCACGTTCCCAGTTGTTTCGATCCATCTGAAATGCTCTCCAAGCTGCACAGTCAAACCCATCATCTCCTAAACCAAAATCAGCAAACTTTGGTGTGAGGGTTCTGATCCCTGCCTCAACATGCACCGCAGAAAACTTGTGACAGTATCCAGCGTTAGCAGCTGCCATGCAGGTTGTTGTATCTCCATGTACATAAGGAATCACTGTCTTACCCTTCTCTTTAAGTTCACCAATAACAAACCCCAGACGACCAATAATCTGGCTAACTACTTCGTGGGCTGCCCCTCGAACATTCAAGTTAAAGTCTGGCTCGGTGCCAAATTCCTTTAGCATTCCTCCAGATAGATTTTCATCGTAGTGCTGGCCTGTATGACCAAGAACTACTAAGTGCCCTCTGTTCTGTAACTCTTTATAGAGCGGAATCTGTTTGATAATGTCCGGCTTTGTCGCAATGAGGATAAGATGGATGTTCTTCTGGTCGCTTGCAGCAACCTCGTCGTAAAAGCCGTCGGATCGGTAAGTGATCTCTTGCATATCGGCAGTAGATTAGCGTCTTCTTGAGCCTCAAGCCAGAAATTACTGCATCTCGTTTGGAACCTCCAATCCAAGGATTTTTAACGCTATTGGCGCTATATCCTTCAGTCCTGAGGTTTTATCTAAATATTCCTGAGAAATAGCATCAGATTTTACAAAGGTTTGTATCTGATTTGATGTATGACTCACACGCAAAGTATCAGTTCCTGTGTAGTACATTTCCTCTACGTTTCCATGGTCAGCAGTCACGATCCAGTCATACCCAAGCTCCTCAAGCTTTGGCAACAGCGTACTCAATGATGCATCTACCGTTTCGCATGCGGTAACAATCGCAGGGATATCCCCACCATGTCCACACAAATCTGGATTGGGGAAGTTAACCACCATCAATGCGTACTCATCTCTTGATGCCTCTTCGATCACCTTTTCTGTAAGTTCTGCAGAACTCATACGTGGTGCTTCACAGAAATTTGCCACGTCAGGCGATTGCACCATGACACGAGTTTCCCCTGGAAATGGATCTATAGCCTGAGCATTAAAGAAGAACGTCACATGGGAAAACTTATCAGTCTCAGTCATACGAATTTGTTTTAATCCAGCATCTGATACGACCTGTCCGAGAGTATTTGGAGTATCATCTGCGGGATACGCAACAGGTAAATGATTGGTATACGGACCCATGCACACCACGTCTTTGATCCGTACTGGCCGTGGAAAATCTTTAAAGTCTTCTGCCTCAAGTGCCGTAACAATTTGAATCATCCGGTCTATACGAAAGTTAATACACACCACAGTATCTTCTGCTTTTATAGTTTCAAATGCAGGATTTTTAAGAGGAGGTACATACTGATCGGTCTCGATATTTTTCTCGCCCTTTGCATACCACGCCTTTAGGCCATCACGAATGTCACCGACATCCTCCCCCTCTCCTTGCGTGTACAAATCGTACGCAACCTTTGTGCGATCTGCATATTTTCGATCTCTATCCATAGAATAAAATCGCCCTACTAGAGAAGCGACCGTTCCAAGCTGCTGTGTATCAATTTCTTTTTGCAAGAGATCAAACTCCGTACAAAAGTACTGCTCTGGCATATCACGACCATCACCAGAAAGATGGAGAACTACTTTTTCTACACCCACCTCTTTTGCAAGCCTAAGCATTGCATGCCAATGGTCTGCATGACTGTGTACACCACCTGTGGAATAGAGTCCTATCAGATGCAAAGCTGTTCCGTTGTTCTTTGCACGTTCACAAGCTTCTCGAAGCACCTGATTCTTATAAAAATCCCCAGATTCAATATCACGATTGATCTTTTCTAGTGGCATCCACACTGTTCGTCCAGAACCCATTGTCATATGCCCAGGTTCGGACGCTCCTTGTTGTCCTTCCGGAAGCCCCACTGCATTTCCTGCAGCATCCATAAGGCAATTAGGGACATCTTTCTCCATTTGATCAATAAACGGTAAAGCTGCTTGGCTTCGAGCATTCCCCGGACCTGGCTCTGCAACACCAAATCCATCAATGATGATTAAGCAAACCTTTTTCATACACGTACAGTATCACCATCCACTCTTCTTTGCTAAGCTTCACTTCTTATGGAAATCCACAACATCTCCCGAGGACGCTTTCTTCACACTGTCGGGTGGGGTCTTGCTGCAAGCTTGATTGTGGTAGGAATGGCAGCAGGAATTGGGAGGGCAACTATGAATTTGGGTGCTGCCCTTACAGATAATCCTGATCTTGCGATCTACGTACTACTACCAGATGAAGCAATCGGAAAAATAGAAATTTTACGTGAAGAAGAAAACGAAAGACACTACCAAGCAGAAACAAAAGAGGGAACAAAGCTGATTATTCTCAAAATGGCAGAATCAGAGTGGTATGTCTCTCATATCGAAAGCCTTCTCGAAGACCCTATCCTCGAAGAACCAAAAGTGGAAACCGAATAACCGCAGTAAAAATACGACCAATGCGTGATGGCTGTATTAGTAAACGCCACACCCATTCTATTCCAGATTTCTGCATCCACTTTGGTGCACGCTTGATAGAACCTGATAGAAAATCAAATGTCCCGCCAATACCTATCGCTAAACGAACAGATGTAAGCTGCATGATGTGTTGATTGATCCAAATTTCTTGTGCTGGTGCTCCGTAGGCAACAAGCAATAGCGCTGCTCCAGAGTCATTTATTCTTTTGATGATCTCCGCTGCATCTTCTTCTGATGGACTCCCCTCGAATGTATATATAACTAATTGTGGATTTTCTTTCTTCATCCTAACCCCAGCCCTAACCCCAACCCCATTCTGTCCACCCAATAAAAATACTGGATGCTTAGAGCTGAGCGTCCGAAGTAGTCGCTCTACCGTATCTACACCCGTTACGCGCTCGGGCAAACTTTGCCCTGTGTGCTTTGCTGCCCATAATAAACCAGTTGAATCCGGTAAGTTTAATTCTGATGCCTGCAAGAGTGATTTAAATATAGAATTTTTTTGCGCAGTAACAATCATCTCATTATTTGGCGTAATTACATGATGTTTCCCACCATCTGTCAGCATCTGTGACATACGTACAACAGCTTCGTCCTGCGTAACAGGATCTAGAGGAATGCCGAGAATACGTACACGCTGCATACATCCATAGTATACGATATACTGATCTCATGTTCGACCAATCCACTACGAGATTTTTACTGCCCATTGGGTTTTTTGGAGCGATTGTAGCTATGTTAATGCTTGGAGAATCATTTAGTCCTACCAAAGCAACAACAGTAGTGGTTAACGGAGACACACCACACGTACAACAAGTACCTGCCCCTGCAGAACGTCTTCCAAAATGTACAAGCAACAGCGATTGCCCGTTACCTACAACCTACTGTGGAAGTAACAACAAATGTACTGAGCTTAAAAATCCCACCTGCGACTGTAGCCAACCACAAGTCTTACGATGCTTCGAAGAGTCTGGTAAAGCACGGTTTCTCTTTTGCGCAACGGCTTGCGTAGAAACAGGAGATGGAGCTATCTGTCAGTAGTAAAATCCGCTACAGTTTATCTATGAAACAGTTTGTTTTGCTTTTTGGACTGCTGAGTCTTGCTGCCTGTGCACCTGTAGAAGCACCGCAAGAAGAGTTGATACAAGAAGACCAAGGCGAAGTACTAGAACAAGAAGTAACAGAAGATACAAATCTACAAATCGTAGAACGACTCCTTCCTTCTGGACTGATAGAAATAGGAGACCGCGATGCGCCACTCGTTCTTCTGATGTTTACCGAGCATCACTGTCGCTACTGTAAAAATTTTTACCACGAACACTTTCCTAGTCTCCACGAAGACTACATCCAACAAGGAAAAGTACGACTGCAAATAGGTATTTTGCCACTACGTAAATACACGCATAGCGATAATGCGGCAATCGGCCTTTTATGTGCAGCTACCCAAGGAAAAGGTATGCCAATGCACGAACTTCTCTTTGCACTAGGAGCAAAAGACAGAGAAACACTCTTTAACGAAGCTGCAACGCTCGAACTTGATCTCGAGATTTTTGGTCAGTGCTTAGATAGTCCAGACACTGTAAAAACTATGGACCGTATGAAGTCTCTTGCGCGCTCATTGGATGTCACACTAGTCCCTACATTCTTTATAAATGGAGAAAAATCTGTCGGACTTCCACAGTATGCGGACTTACGCGGAATGATTGAGGCTAAGCTGTAGTGATCCGAATAAGTTTCACTCTATTGCTCGCACCAGAAAGCATTTTTACATTTTCTTTTGATACACCAAACTCCTCTGCTAGATATCTTTTGAGTTCTGCATTAGCTTTGCCATTAACAGCAATAGCAGCAACGTGAACCTTTATGCTTTCGTCAGTCATAATCTCTTTAACCATCGTCTTGGGCATCCCCGACCGCACACGAACATAAAACTGCACCGTATTATTTGCGGCCAATTCTTTGATCAAATGTTTTAGCATATTAACTAAGCTTACTTCTTCTCCATTTCTCTATCTCTGCATGATGACCAGAAAGAAGAACATCCGGAACTTTGATTCCCTCATATTCATCCGGACGCGTGTAGTGTGGATATTCTTTTTTACGATCAAGCTCTGGAGAAAAGCTTTCTTCATGAGCAGAAGCCTCTTTACCAAGAACCCCAGGGATATGTCGTGCAACACTATCAATTAATACCATGGCAGGTAGCTCTCCACCCGTAAGCACATAATCTCCAATGCTTATCTCTTCATCGATCCATCCTCCTTCTACGATACGCTGATCGATCCCTTCGTAATGACCACATAATAGAAGAAGTCGACTGTGATCAGCTGAAAGTGATTCTACCTTCTCTTGCATGAGTGTTTGCCCACGAGCAGACATACATATCCTGTGTGGCTTTTGCGTATCCATAGCGGTAATCGCTTCTATGGCAGGCACCACTACATCTACTCTCAGAACCATCCCAGCGCCTCCTCCATACGGTTCATCATCCACCTGTTTGTAATTACCTAGTCCCCACTCATGCAAGTCATGCAGATGGATATCTACTAATTTACTGTCTTGTGCGCGCCCCAAGATGCTCTCTGTCAGAGGGCCCTGGAACATGGCTGGATGTAGAGTGAGAATATCGATACGCATTGATGTAATTTTAGAGGCAATTAACTAGTAACAGTTAACAATTAACCAGAAAAGTTAACAGTTAATTGTTAATTGTTTTACTTATTTAAGGCAGAATAGCCACAATGCCCAAAGTATCCGTCTTAGTCCCCACCTACAAGCCAAATCCCCAGCATCTTTCTGAGTCGCTGGAGAGCCTGCGAGCTCAATCCGAGACCGATTGGGAATGTATTATCTGTGACGAACCAACAGACGTCGATACGCACGCACTAGTCATGGACTATCTCGTTGATGAACGGTTCAAGTTTTTTAAGAATGAAAAGTGTTTAGGTATCGGAGGTAACTGGAACCGCTGCTACAAAAAATCTTCTGCAAATGTCATCACCTATCTTTTCCAAGATGATCTTTGGGAACCAGGCTATCTTACGTCTGCCCTTAAGATTCTTTCTGATAATCGGGACATAGGCATTGTCTCCATGCATCACAAATATCAGTACGATGAAGACCTATGGACAATAGAAGGATACGAACTGGTAAAGAAAGTGCAAAAAGAAATCACACCAGGAGCACATAACGGGAATGAGATCTTAGAGTGGTGGCTTAAGCACAACATGCATCCGAACATTATCGGAGAACCACCGTTTGTTGTACTGCGTAAAGAACTGATGGAAGAAGTAGGCCCCTTTAACGAGAAGATGCCACAATTTTTAGACGTGGAGTACTGGCTCCGCTGCTTGCAACGTACGAACTGGTATTACGAAGCAGGTATGCACGGTGCCTTTCGTGTGCACAGCGATGCGGCGAGTGCAAAGAACAATGAATCAGGAGAAGGCCTCTACGATCGCCTCACAGTATTTGAACAACTCATCAAATCTCTGCATGGCCCACTAAAGAAAGTCGCCATCAAATCTCGCAACAGATCGGTACAAGATATGATCGAAAAGTTTTTGCGCCGTGTGAAGCACGGAAAAGGGGCAACTACACACGGAAGTAGTGGAGTGGTAAAGTTCGTCTTTTTGCACCCATTTATCGTCATAAAGGGCTTTATAAAGGTATTATGGAGAAGATTGTTAAATGATTAGAAATATGTTATGATATACCTATGAATAAAAAGAACACATTACGCATATTCCAAGATTCCGATGGGAACACAGGTCCTGATGACAGCCATGACAAAGTGCATTCCCCTGTCCAGCAAAGTGCAAGTACAAAAAATATATCTGTTGAAACAGATTTATTTGGGGATCAAACAGTTGCCTCTCCAAAACAGAAGTCACCACAAAGGAAAATGCTTGAATGGGAAGTAGATATCTTTGGTACAGATGCATATACCCCAAAACAAGACCAGAAAATTACCTTAGAAGAAACGCAAAAACTATTAAGAGATAAAACAAAACTTGATATGGTCATGCCAGAAATAGGGCCTGAGGAAAAGTTTCCTCGTCTCTATAAACCAGAAGAGGACGACGCTGCTTAATTTTACACAAACTCTTTCATTAAATCACTAACATCTGTAATTGCCACCTCTTCAACCGGGGTGGTTTTTACATTCTGGCGTGGAACAAGACGCTCGTAGAAATGTGGAATGTCTTCTGTTTGGTACAAGATTCCACACCCAACTCTTTCCGCTGTATCACACGCAATCGCCTTCCCTGCTTCCCTATCGGATGGATCTAACCCTTCCGCGTTCGCATCGTAACAATGCTCGAGCAGCCACTCGTGTGACGTGAACTTGTTATACGTTGGACAGGCCTGAAGAACATCAATGAATGCAAAACCTCTGTGCTGAAGCGCCGCCTTAAAGACGCGTGTCATCTGTGGAATGTCTCCGCTCCAGGTCCTAGCAACAAACGTTGGCTGCAATGAAAAGATAAAATCCATCGAACGAAGCGTATCTTCTGGAATACCATTTGGGGATGTGTTCATCGGTTGGTTCTGCCAAGTAAGCGCACTCGCTTGACCAGTCGTTAAGCCAAAGTTTGCGTTGTTGTGCAGCACGAATGTAATTGGGTAATGGCTGCGAATACTGTGTACCAAGTGATTCACTCCTTCGGAGAAACTCGCACCATCTCCTCCGAATGCCATCACCGGCATGTTCGGGTTTGCAAGTTTTGCACCACTGGCAAATGGGAGTACGCGACCATGAAGACCATGAACTCTATAGCCAAGCATCTTGTCGGACATATTTCCATGACAACCAATATCGAAACACAGAAGTACTTCGTGTGGTGCAAGCCCTAGTTCGACTAGTGCTCGTTTTGCAGCAGCCATGATTCCATAATCACCACAACCATCACACCATGTACATTCTGTTCCACAAGAGTAGTCTTGTACGTTGGGTTTGCCGGCGCTTTCGAGTGGAATTCCCATAGTTAATGGTTAACTGTTAATGGTTAATAGTTTCTCCTGAAGTTCATTCAAGAAGAAAGGACGACCATCATATTTAAGAATTTGATGATCAAATGTAAGCCCTGTCTCCATCTTAATAAGCATCGCGAGTTGCCCTTGGTACGTGGCTTCTACAAAGATTGTTTTCTTTGCTTTTTTTGCTAGAGCCTCAAGTTTTTCCGTTTTGAGTGGCCACAAATATGTGTAGTGAAGATAGCCAGTTGTCGATTGTCGGTTGTCGATTGTCGGTTGCAAAGCATCGAGGATGCATCCTTTGTTGCTACCCCAACTTACAACTAAAACATCAAGTTCGGGTACATCCGACAACTGCCCCCTAACAACCGACAACTTACCCGATTCATCATCTGCAACATACAATTCTGGTTCAGGTAACACTGCCTTCATCGTCTCCATCTTCCTCATGCGCTTATCCATTTGTGCGATAGCATTTTCACCAGTCTCATCAACATTTCCTTCACCGTCATGTTCATCTCCCTGTGCACAATAGGTCGCTGCCTTTGCCCCTGGAAGCCACCGAGGCGATACCCCTCCAGTAGCACTTGGGTTATACCTATCTGCACTAGTAAGCGTATCGAGCTCCTTTTGATCCGTCACAACACCACGATCAATTGTCGCTTTTTTAAGATCGTACTGTGGCTGCATATACAACCCCTCTGCGATGTGCTTATCAGTTAGAATAGTGACTGGCAACTGGTACTTTTCAGCAAAATTAAATGCGTCTGGCATGAGTGTAAAACTATCTTCTGCATCACTAACAGACATCACAAGCCTCGGATACTCCCCGTGTGAACCAAAGATTGTAAGCAACATATCTCCTTGTCCACTCCATGTTGGAAGTCCAGTAGAAGGCCCTTGGCGCATGGCCAATACCATCACAGATGGGTTCTCGATAATCCCATTCAGTGACAATGTTTCGCTCATGAGGTCGTACCCTCCACCAGAGGTTGCAGTCGCGGCCCTCGTTCCCATGTGCATGGCACCACTCACCATTTGTATTGCAGTGATCTCATCTTCTGCCTGCTTCACTACCATGTTCGTTTCATTTTGCTTATCTGCAATGTACTTAAGTAGTGGAGACGCTGGTGTCATCGGATATCCACAGTACATACGACATCCTGCGTGCACCATTCCCATACCCATTGCCTCACTTCCTGTAACAAGCAAATCATCCGTGCGCTTTGCATCTGCCGTTGGCACTTCTATAGCAATGTCGCCTGCTGCATCTTCTTTAAACTTTTTTCCTTCATCAATAAATGTGTGATTCAGTGCAATTACTTTTTCTCCTTTATGCGCAAACTGCGCAGCTGCCATGGTCTTAAGTGTTTCGTAGTTTCGACCAAGCAATCCCCACACCACTGCAGTCACACACATGTTTCCAACAATCGGTCGACTGTTGTGTTCTTTTAGAATCTTCTCCATAGGCAAGTAGAGGATCTGGATTTGGTTGGAATCCAAAAGCTGCTGATCTTCTTTGCTAAACTTCCAGTCAGGAATGAGATGGAACAACACTCCTCCTTTTTTGATAGAGCCAAGATCACGCTTGAGTCCGATGTAGTTAAGACAGACCAACATATCCACCTTTGTCTCGGATGATTCGATGTGGCAATCGCAAATATCTAACTGATAACTACTGTGCCCACCTTTAATTACCGAGTTATATTCACGATATCCAAACACATGGTGTCCAGCACGCTTGAGTCCTTTTGCTACCATCTCTCCTACGGAATTAATTCCTTGGCCTTGGGCTCCCGTTACTTTGAATGATATTCGATTCATACTGACAACTGATTACCGATCACCGATAACTTATTCGGAAGAAGTAAAACACTGCATCAATTTATCACACCACTCGCGAATTTTATCCTCTTGTCCATACGGATCATTAATGATTATAAGCGGCATCGTACAACTCTTTCCGTTATGACTCATCAGATACTGCATAAACCGCTCTGTTCCTCGTCCTGTGTAGTAGTACCTGTCATCTCCTAAAATGATGAGACCAACAGGCTTACCAGAAAGATCTGCATCTTTGGCACGTTTCTCCAAAAACTCTCGCATATGCATATTTAAGTATCCTTCTACTGCATCGTAGTTCCATGTAGAAGAGGCCAACAGAAGCACGTCCCCCTTCTCTATATCGTCTGCTTGTGCCTCTTCTGCCCTCTGAATTGTCACCGAAAGGTCCTTCTGATTGCTCAAAAGGTGCTCTTTAAGCGTTTCTACCACATGTTCGGTATTACCGCTCGTTGAGGCGTAGATGATATGGAGGGTAGGCATAATCGAAATGTATTGTAGCGGTTTCTCTCGAATTGAGAAAACAGCGAAAATCCAGTAATATGAAAGGAGATGAGCCTCTTTGAACCAACATCAATAGCCGTTATCGGAGCCTCTGCCACAGAAGGCAAAGTTGGGCATGATATTTTGAAGAACCTGATAGAAGAAGGTTTTGCGGGAAGTATCTTTCCTATCAACCCAAAGAGTGATGAGATTCTCGGTAAGAAAAGTTATAAATCTGTAAAGGATGTATCCGAGCCTATTGAACTTGCGGTTGTAGTTGTCCCTGCAAAGATTGTCCCTGTGGTGCTTAATGAATGTGCAGAAAAGTCGATCAAGAATATTGTCATCATCAGTGCAGGATTTGGTGAAGTAGGAACAGAAGAAGGAGATGCACTCGAAGAAGAAGTTACCAAGATTGCATCAGAAAAAAACTTAAACATCATTGGTCCAAACTGCCTTGGAATTCTTAGACCAAGTCACAAGATGAATGCCTCGTTTGCAGTACACCTACCGCCAGAAGGTTCCGTCGCACTCATCTCACAATCCGGTGCAATGGCCGTTGCAGTAATGGATGCATCGAAAGAAATTGGTATCGGCTATTCGTTGATAGCAAGTATCGGAAATAAAACGGTAATGGATGAATCTGATTTCCTCAAACTTGTAAGTGAGGACAGTAAGACAAGTGTTGTTGGATTTTATCTAGAGAGTATTACTGACGGACAAAAGTTTTTACAAACCCTTACTAAAGTAGGAGCAACAAAAAAGATCGTGATCCTAAAATCCGGAGTATCAGAGCAGGGCTCCGAAGCTGCAACTTCTCATACCGGAGCACTCGCCGGAACTGATGCAGCAATTGATGCACTATGTGCTCAAAGTGGTGCCGTACGTGCAGAGACAATGGAAGAATTCGTCGATCTCCTTGAGGTGCTCAGTACACAGCCACAACTTCCTACAACAAATATCGCCGTCATCACGAATGCTGGAGGCCCAGGAATCTTGGCAACGGATGCAGCAGAGAAAGCGGGACTTACCATGCCAAGTTTGAATGAAAAGATCGAAGCTGAGCTGAAGGCTGCACTCCCACCTGCTGCCAGTACAGGAAATCCTATTGATGTTGTTGGTGATGCAAATCTTGCCAGATACGAAGCTGCACTCGAGGCCGTAGGAACAGATCCAACTATCGATGGTGTTGCCATATTGCTTACGCCACAAGTGATGACGCCAGTTGCAGATATCACAGAGCTCATCATAAACTGGCAAAAGAGGCATACCACCATGCCAGTGGTCACTAGCTTTATGGGAGATGAAAACGTCCGTGAAGCAAAGCTCACTGTCCAAAAGGCTGGAATCCCCTGCTTCGAAACTCCCGAGCGAGCTATTGCTGCCCTTGGTGCATTGCAAACAACTGATCACGTCTCGCGCCTCACACCTCATAATCCTGATGTGAAACGTCAGAAAGCTGCCAACGCTATTTTGGGTGATAGCCCAGGCCTTATTCCAGAAGATGCAATACAAGAACTCTTTGCGCTCTACAATATCCCTATTCCAGCTCAAAGACTTGCTGCAACAAAAGAAGAGGCGATCAAAGCTGCAGAGGATATAGGATATCCAATCATTGCAAAGATCTCCTCACCTACTATTGCTCACAAAACTGATATCGGAGCAGTGCGAGCAAACCTAATGTCACAAGAAGACATCGAACAGGCATGGGACGAAATTACGAGCAATGCAAAAAAGAATAGTCCCGACGCAGAGATTCGAGGAATCCTTATTCAGAAATATTTGGATGCCGGCAACGAGTTTATTGTAGGAGCAACCAGAGACGAAGCATTCGGTCATCTGGTTATGGCAGGCCTTGGTGGTATCTATACCGAAATGCTTAATGACATCAGCTTCCGTATAGCACCCTTCATCGAAGATGAAGCCTATCGACTTTTACAGGAATTGATTTCATGGGAACTACTTCTAGGTATGCGTGGCCAAGAGCAACTCGACATCGAAGATATCGCCAAACTGATCGTTACAATTTCGGAGCTTGTTACCGAATGTCCACAGATTAAGGATATTGATCTTAACCCCGTCTTCGTTCACGAAGACAGCATCATTGTTGCTGATGCAAAAGTAGTCATAGGATAAAAGAAGATGTATGATCGTGCGGTATGAAACTCCAAACAATGTTCAAGCGCGCAGTGGAAATTGGAATGCAATCTGATGTCCGTGAAAAGAAATATTTTGATAGATACTTCAAGAAGCAGAAAGAAGCGATGAAGAATGCAAAAGGATGGAGGAAAGATATTTTTGATGAAGAGCGCACATGGAACCCATACACCGACTGTCGCGTTATTAATGGAACCGGAAAAGAAGAAGTAAAAGTCCTCATGGTCGGTATCGATATCGAAACACCAGAAGTCTTACTGGCTGATCGCTTGAGAGAGAAAGGCCAGAAGATCGACTGTCTCTTTATTCATCACCCAGAAGGTCGCGCACTTGCAGACCTCGAGAAGGTGATGCCACTACAGATCGATATTCTCGCAAAAGCAGGAGTACCAGTAAACCACAGCGAAGCTCAACTGAAGCCTAGGATGGATAAAATCTGGAGAGCAATCCACGCTGATAACCTCTTTAGAACAGAGCGTGCTGCAGAACTCCTCGATATCCCTGCATTTTGCTGCCACACCATCACAGATAACCTCGTATGGGCATTTATGGAAAAACACATCTGTAGCAAGTCGTTTGATGACCTCAGTGAGATCATTGATGCTCTCATGAAGATCCCAGAGTATGAGTACTACGCAAAGAAAGGAAACCCACCAATTATCGTAAACGGAAGCCCCTCTAGCCGCCCAGGGAAGATTGTAGCCACAGAATTCACTGGTGGAACGAATGGTCCAGAGACCCAGCTAATAGAGCAAAGTAAAGCAGGAGTAGGTACCATTCTTTCGATGCACGTCACCGAAAAGACGCTAGATGCAGCCAAGGAACATCATGTAAATATGATCCAATGTTCCCATATGGCTAGTGATGCTATTGGTATAAACCTCCTTATAGATAAGCTACAAAAGGAGGATAAAGGCATTAAAACTGTCGATACTTCAGGGTTCATCAGAGTGAAGCGAAAATAAGGTCTTACTTACCAGTTTAAGCTCTAAGAGCCTTGATTTTTCTGCGTTCTATAAGTAGAGTCCGCGAGATTTACCAGAACTTCTATGAACCCTACTCAAACTAGTACAGGAGACCAAAATTCTTCAACTGGGACCTCCCCATTTACTCAGATCCAAGAACTCGAAAAACGCGAAAAGGAGCGTAGTGAAAAAGAGGTCATTGCTATGCAAAAAGAGAAAGAGGAAGTTTCGCAGTCTATAGCCAAAAAGGAGGCACAATCAACAGAGGAACTTAGGGGGAAAGCAAAAGGAGAATTAAAAGAATACAGCGCAACAGCGCTTTCGCAGATTTTGCAAACAGCAAAAGAAGATGCTGAAAATAAAGTACAGAGTGTCGAAGAAAAGACAAAGAAGAATGAATCTTCAGCAGTAAAAGAGCTTGTCAACATCGCAAAAAACCCAGATTCCCTCTTTAAAAACTAGATGGTACTCGTAAAAATGCAAAAAGTCGGCATCATTGCACACTCCTCACTAAGAGAAGAGTTGATTGCTATGTTGCATGACGAAGATGTACTCGACATACGAGCTGCTTCTGATGCAGTGTCAGTAGACCACACAGAAGTAGAATACAAAGAAGCAGAAGTTGCCTTTGCAGCAACGGTACTAAAAGACTTTGCTGATAAACAAACGCGTGCAGTATGCGACAAGAAGTCATCAATAGAGGATGTGATGCACGCCGCAAAGCACACAGACGTTCAGGCGATAGTTACAGAGCTGCATAACCTCGAAAAAGAAGACACCGAGGCAGCACGTCGTATTCAGGAGCTTAAAGATCTGCGGGAAGAGCTTGCTCATTGGAAAAACTTGAATGCAAACCTTCAAGAGAGCAACGAATCAGAGAACACGCTTCGTATTTACGGAACATTACCTGCTATACACGAGCACAAACTGCACGACTCAATGACACAGTCTATGAAGCGCAGTATTCTGGAAAAGGTTTCTAGCTCTGATGGTAAAGAAGAAGCGTTCGTCGCCATCATCTGGAAAGAAGACCTTCGCACCTTCGAAGAAATTGCCACAAGCCTTGGTTGGACGCACGCTGCACTCCCAAATGTAAACGGAACACCAAGTCAAAGCTTTGAAGAGGCAACAATGGCAGAGAAAAAGCTTACGGCAGAGCTCGACAAAAACGCTCAGAAGAGAAGAAAGCTCTCAGTAGAGCTCCCAAACATCCTTAAAGTACAGCTCTTCTTACGCTGGCTCGATCAAAAGCAAGAAGTACGTGAGTCCATGGCTGCTACAGAATCTACCATTACACTGCTTGGATGGATGGCAGCTCCTCGTATGAGTGAGCTTGAGAAGAAACTAGAAAAACTAAACCCTGCAATTGCTCTTATCAAAGTAAAAGCAGACGAAGGAGAAGAGACACCAGTACTTCTAAAGAACAGCAAGATAATAGCCCCTTTCGAAAGTGTAACAGGCCTGTATGGATTACCACTCAGCAGTGAGATGGACCCAACAGCTGCACTGTCCCCTTTCTTTATTCTCTACTTCTCACTCTGTCTTACAGATGCAGGATACGGAGCAATTATTGCGTTGATCTTTGGTACGTATCTTCTAAAGACGCGCAAATCTATTCAGGAAGCAAAGCTTCCATGGCTTCTGTTCTTTGGTGGAATCATGACATTCTTCGTATCTATTCCATTTGGAGGATGGCTTGGCTTAACTCCAGAACAAGTTCCAGCGATGCTTACAAAGCAAACTGCAGAAGGTCTGATGTTTAAAGGGCAAGTTTGGAACCTCGGAAGGCAAAGCGGAATCGACTTCCTTCAAAACCTTGCACTTGCACTCGGTGTAACACACCTATTCTTTGGAATGTTCCTTGCAGGTCAACAAAAATGGATTCACGGAAGAAGGGCAGAGGCACTCTGGGTAGATTTTTCATCCCACCTTCTACTCGGTTCTATCATCTTCCTCGTAATGGCACCCGAAGGTTTGGCGGACACAGCTAAGTACATACTTTACGCAAGCATTGCCATAATGGTGTGGGGTAAAGGATACGGGGCCAAGTGGTACGTACGTCCATTAATGGGGCTACTCGGCACAATGAACTTTGTCATTGGAATGATCAGCAACGGCCTCAGCTACCTCCGTCTTTTGGCTCTCGGCTTAGTAACTGGTGCGATTGCTGCAGCTATTAATCAAGTAGCTGTCGAGATGGGGAAACTGTTCCCAGTTTGGTTGGCGATCCCTGTGATCGTGATCATCTTCCTAGGTGGTCACACTGTTTCTATTGCACTCAATACTCTCGGAAGCTTTATCCACTCTGGTCGTCTCCAGTTTATTGAATTCTTCTCTCAATTCTTTGAGGGAGGTGGAAAGGAATTCTCTCCATTCCGCCGATCAACTTCGTCATAATTTTTCTTACTTTCTCCCACGTTTTCTAATGAAAACTTCTTACAAACTAATCGGTGTAGCAGGTGCTCTCGCACCATTCGCTGCACTCGCTCAGGATCCAGCAGGTGTAGCAGCTGTCTCTAATGCCGGAGCTACTCAATGGGGTCTTGCATTTGCCTTCCTTGGTGCTGCAATTGCCACAGGGTTTTCTTGTATCGGTTCCATCATGGGTGTTTCTATGACTGGTCAGTCTGGTGCAGGTCTTCTTACCGAAAAGCCAGAGCTTGCAGGTAAAGTAATTACTCTCATGGTGCTACCTGGAAGTCAGGGGCTCTACGGAATGGTTATCTCTTTGCTCTTCATCTTTAACTACGGTCCAGTGATCACTGGTGAAGTTGCTATCTCTGCTTCTCAGGGAGTTATCCTTCTTGCAGCATCTCTTCCTGTTGCTCTTACATGTCTTACTTCTTCTCCATACCAAGCTAAGGTATGTAGCGCTGGTATGCACATGCTTGCAAAGGACGACAAGCTTACAGGTCGTGTTATTACTATGGCTGCTCTTGTAGAGACATACGCTCTCCTTGGGTTCCTTATCTCTTTCTTTATGTTGAACACATTCAAAGAAGGAATCATCCTTGCAGGATAATCCTAACCCTAACCCAATCCCTACCCCCTAGTCGTTATGGCTTTACAAGATATTCTCGCTGCCATTACCGCCGAAGCTGACAAGCACATCACCGATGCGCGTACAGCTCACCTGCAATCACTGACGCAAATGCGTGAGGAAAGCGAACGCAACCTCGCAAAAAAGAAGCAAGAGATTGCGGTAAGTAAGCAGCAAAAAATGAATATGCTTACTGCAAAAGCACATACGCACGGCGAAGCACAAAAACGCAATGCTGTGCTGAGTAAAAAGAAAGAGCTTCTTGATGATGTATTTGCAAAAGCAGTCAAAGAACTTGGTAAACTTGATGATAAAGAAGTGGAGCCACTGTTGCGCCACTGCATTAAAAGCATTAAAGCAAAAGGTGTCATTCACCCAAGTGCAAAGCACGCAGACCTTCTTCAAAAGATCTGCCCATCAGAGCAATTCCGTTTGGAAAAGCCAACGAATGCTGCGGGAGGTTTCTTGTTTGTTTCTGAAAGCCAAGAACAGGACTTCACCTTCGAGCACCTGATGGAACACGCTGTGCGACCATCACATGAACTTACTGTTTCTAAAACTCTCTTCTCATGAGCGCATTACAGTCTCTTATAGGCCAGCACTTCGCGTACGCCTCTGGGCGCACCGGTGTCCTGCAGCAACTGCTGCTTACAGCAAGCGACAGAGATCGATTGCTCGGATCTGCTGATCTTAAAGAAGCTGAAGCTATTTTAACTGAGCTAAAGCTCACGAGCCCAATAGACCAAGGCCTCAAGAAGAGTGACGAGATACTCCTCGCTATAGGAGCATGGGTACGAGCCGAAGTAGAGACTATGGCCCCAGAAAGTAAGAAAACTGCCTTCCATATTCTCTGGCTGGAGGAAGACGCTCCTATACTTTCGTATCTCCTCAAAAAGCACCACGGACTTACATCCGCTGTAAGCACAGAACCACAAAGTGGTATGACTGCTTATGGCACGCAGGCTTTGCAGGCACTTGTCGAAGAAGACACTGTAGCCTCATTGCCATCCCACCTTATTGAGTTCGTTAAGAATGCTAAGGGAATGAAAAATGCCTCTCCACAATCAATTGATAGTGCAGTAGCACAGTACATCGCTACTGTGCAGATAGCTCTTGCACGTGCAAGTGGGTCTGCAGCTCTTAAAGACTACATCGAGCACAAGATTGATCTCAGTAATATTCGTACAATGTTACGAGTGAAGAGTAATGAGTTACTCATCACTTATCACGCATCACTATTGAATGGTGGCACCCTTAACCTAGGAACCACTCTTGGTGATCCTATAGAAATTGCAAAAGCAATTGATCGATCTTCACTGCCATATTCACTCGGAGAAGCAATACGCAAAAATGCAGATGACCCAAATGCATTAGAGCATGCACTAAGCCAAGTAATAGCCGGTGACATCGCTCACATGTGGAACATCCCACTGAGTATCGAACCTGTGTTTGCCTTTGCTGCTCTAGCCCTTAGCCAGATGAGACTCCTTCGAGTGTTGTTGATTGGTAAACGTGCACACATGAGCCCTCAAGAAATTAAGTTGATGCTTCCACCATTTTTATCCGCTTCGCACTACGTTCTCTAATGAAATATAAGACCGCTATCGTCGGCTCCCGAGATGCAGTAGCAGGATTCTCTCTACTTGGTGTCGATGTGATTCCTGTAGAGTCTCCAGTGGAAGCAATAGAACAACTATTAAAATTAAAGAAAGAACGACGAGAAGACGAACGCGGTATCGAAGTAAACACGTATGCAATTATATTTATCACAGAAGACCTCGCTAGCGGTATTTCTCCAGATGATGAGAAGAAGCTCGCCAAAGGGGCCCTCCCCGCTATTATTCCGCTTCCTTCACACGAAGGAGCAACTGGCTATGGTTTGCAACGCCTCAAGCGCATTGTAGAACGTGCAGTCGGTTCCGATATTCTTCAATAATTATGAGACTCTCTACAGAAACAGATGTTATGGCAGATGAACAAGCTGCAATCAAGCAGGGGGAACTCATATTAAATATGTTTGGATTTAATCCTGATGGAAAAGAATCAAATGAAGACCCAATGAACCAACTCCTCTCAGCAATCGGAGGATTTCAAGAAGCTGTTGCACATTCTAGTGCTCTAGTTTCTACTCATACTGAGTTGGATGAAACTCTTAATTCTCTCGTAATTACTAAGTAATTTTTCCCACATTTTCCTATGAACTTACAAGACAGAATCGATCGAGATGAATCCACACTAAGAACTGGAAAAGCAATAGTACAATCCGGAAGGTTCGATCCTGAAACTTTCAATCCACGTAACTCTACCGAACAACAGCTAGTGGATACAGTACTGGCAGCTTCTCTACCAGAGAACGAGCCAAACGAATTCTAATTTCCCACTTCCCACTTCTTATAATGTCTAAGACACCCATCATTACCAAAGTCGCCGGACCACTCGTTGTTGCCAAAGGGATGAGTAATGCAAAAATGTTCGAGGTTGTAAAAGTCTCGAAAGAAAAACTCATCGGTGAAGTTATCGAACTTCACGGTGAAGAAGCTTCTATTCAGGTATACGAAGAGACTTCTGGTATCGGGCCAGGTGAACCTGTAGAGCTCACAGGAAACACGCTCTCTGTAGAGCTTGCTCCTGGACTACTTACTTCTATCTACGATGGAATCCAGCGACCGCTAGAGCTCATCGAAAAAGAAGCAAACAGTGCTTTTATGACTCGTGGAATCGAGGTTCCAGGTATTAGCCGAACAACAAAGTGGGACTTTACTGCAACTGCTGCAGTAGGTGACGAGGTGACTGGTGGTGACATCCTCGGAACAGTGCCAGAGACAACACTGATCGAGCACAAGGTTATGGTTCCGCCAAACTTGAGCGGTACTGTGGAGGAGGTGAAGTCGGGAAACTTTAACGTAGAAGAAATTATTGCTGTTATCAAAGATGCAGATGGCAAGAAGCACGACATTTCGATGCTTCAAAAATGGCCTATTCGTATTCCTCGTCCTGTAAAAGGAAAGCTGATTCCAAATGAGCCCCTCGTAACAGGAATGCGTGTACTAGATACACTCTTCCCTATTGCACGTGGAGGTAGCGGTGCTATTCCTGGGCCTTTCGGAGCTGGTAAAACTGTGACACAACAATCTCTTGCAAAGTACTGTAACGCTCAGGTAATTGTGTACATCGGTTGTGGAGAACGTGGTAATGAGATGACAGAAGTGCTTACAGAGTTTCCTCACCTTAAGGATCCAAACTCTGGAGAGCCTCTGATGAAACGAACCATTATGATCGCGAACACATCAAACATGCCAGTGGCTGCTCGTGAAGCATCCGTATACACCGGTATCACGATCGCAGAGTACTACCGTGATATGGGATACGACGTAGCACTGATGGCCGACTCGACTTCTCGTTGGGCAGAAGCCATGCGTGAGATGAGTGGTCGTCTTGAGGAAATGCCAGGAGAAGAGGGATACCCAGCGTATCTAGGTTCACGTACAGCAGGATTCTACGAGCGTGCAGGTATTGTGGAGTGTGCAGGTAGCGATGGCCGAAAAGGATCTCTCTCCGTAATCGGTGCTGTAAGTCCTCCAGGAGGAGACTTCTCAGAGCCTGTGACACAGAACACACTTCGTGTGACGAAAGTGTTCTGGGCGTTGGATGCAAAGCTTGCATACAAGCGTCACTTCCCAGCAATCAACTGGTTGCAGAGTTACACACTCTACAACGACAACCTCGAAGGTTGGTACGGTAAAGAGATCGCAGAAGACTTCGCCTCTAATCGCAGGCGTGCACAAGGGATCTTGCAGGACGAAAGCAAGCTCGAAGAAATTGTACGTCTTGTAGGAATGGATGCACTCTCTCCAAAAGAACAACTCACTATGGAGACTGCACGAATGATTCGTGAAGACTTCTTGTTTCAAAACGGATTTGACCCAGTAGACGCTTACAGTTCTTTGCAGAAGCAGTACCGTCTTCTCAAAACTATTCTCACCTTTGCAGATATTGCAGAGCCTGTAATCATGGAAGAAGACTTCGAATTTAAAAGACTACAAGAGCTTCCAGTAAAAGAAGAGATTGCACAGGCCAGCTTCTTCCCAGAAGAAGAAGTGGAGGAAAAGTTTGATGCACTTGATGAAACAATCCGCTCTCAAATCTCTTCCCTCTAGCTCTAACTCCTAACTACTAGCCCCTAACCCCTAATATAATGTCTACCGCTTACAAAACAGTTCACGACATCGCCGGTCCACTCCTTATGGTTAAGGATGTAGAGGGCGTAGCATACGATGAACTCTGCGAAATCGAACTTACCGACGGCTCCAAGCGTCTTGGTAAAGTACTAGAATCCCGAGAGGGCCTCGCTATTGTTCAGCTCTTTGAGTCCGCTCAGGGGGCAACCACAGAAGGTACAAAAGTCCGCTTCCTTGGACGCTCATTCGAACTCGGCGTCTCTGAGGATATGCTTGGACGTATCTTCAATGGATCTGGTAAGCCGATGGACGGAGGCCCAGAGCTAGTGCCTGAAAAGAAACTCGATATTAATGGTGCGCCGATTAACCCAGCGAGTCGCGAATTCCCAGATGACTTTATCCAGACAGGTATCTCTACAATTGATGTCTTGAACACACTTGTACGAGGGCAGAAGCTTCCAATCTTCTCTGGTGCTGGTCTTCCACACGCACAGCTTGCAGCACAAATCGCGAGGCAAGCTCGTGTACTTACAGAGCAAGAAGTTACAGAAGGAAAGGGTGCCGAGAACACCGAGACTGATGATAAGTTTGCTGTGGTGTTTGCTGCGATGGGTGTGACATTCGAAGAAGCACAATTCTTTAAGAACGAGTTTGAAAAGACTGGTGCACTTAGCCGTGCTGTTCTCTTCCTAAACACTGCAGATAACCCAGTAGCAGAACGTATTGCTACTCCGCGTCTAGCACTTACTGCAGCCGAATACCTCGCCTACGAAAAAGACTACCACGTAACAGTTATTATTACGGATATGACCAACTACTGTGAAGCACTTCGAGAAATCTCCGCTGCACGTAAAGAAGTTCCTGGTCGTCGTGGTTACCCAGGTTATCTCTATACGGACCTTGCTACTTTGTACGAGCGAGCTGGACGTATTAAGGGGAAGAAGGGTTCTATTACGCAGATTCCAATTCTAACGATGCCGGAAGATGATGTAACCCACCCAATTCCAGACCTTACTGGATACATTACCGAAGGACAGATTCGTCTCGACCGTGGTCTCCACCAAAAAGCAATCTACCCTCCAGTAATTCCTATGGGAAGTCTCTCTCGTCTTAAAGGCAAAGCACAAGGTGAAGGTGTAACACGAGAAGACCACAGTGGTATGGACGCGCAACTTACCGCTGCCTACGCTCGTGGAGTAGAAGTTCGTGAACTTGCGGTTATCCTAGGAGAGTCTTCTCTCTCTGATACCGACAAGGCATACCTCAAGTTTGCAGATCGATTTGAAAAAGAATTTATCACTCAAGCAGAAGGTGAAAACCGTTCTATCTTCGACTCACTAAACATTGGATGGGATCTCCTTACAGAGCTTCCACGATCTGAGCTGAAGCGTGTTAAGCCTGCTCAGATTGATAAGTACATGAAGACAAAGAAAGCATCCGAAGAACCTGCAACTGTCTCCTAGCCCTAACCCAAGCCCTAACCCTACATGTCCTCTCCTATCGCTCTCATCGGCACTGCATGGCGCTTCTACAGGAAGCAGCCCGTGCTCAATGAAATCGCTTTCTGGATGTTCTTTTTGCCAGTAGCATTCATGGATGCCTTTGGTGGCATAATAGGAGTTGTTGAAGCCCAAGGAGTAGACGATCTATCTCTAGCCTCGTACACAGCTATGGAGATCGCTGTTGTTGCCCCTCTCCTTGTAGTCCTCTTCTATCTCCTCTTCTGGGGACAGGCATGCGTACTGACTGTTGCTAAGCGCATGGTCAATAGTCCTGCAGGTCGTAACCGAACATCATTTAAGGCAGTACGAAAAGAAGCTCGCAAGTTTATTGGGCCCCTAATACTTACAGAGATTCTTAGAACTATCATCACATTGGGATGGGCACTTCTTCTTATCGTCCCTGGTGTCATCTACTCTGCACGCACAGTCTTCTACGACATCATGCTCATAGAAGAAGGAAAGATTGCCTACGGTCGTCCTGTACTTAATAAGAGTAAGGATATTGTAACGGGAAGAACATGGAGCGTGATATGGAGGATGATTGTTGTGTCTCTACTAATCTTCTTGCCAGTAGCTATTGTCGATGGAAGTATCAGTACACTCTTAGAGATAGTTGACCCTCGCCTTGAGACACTTGGCCTTGTTCTTTCTGACATGGTAGATTCTCTCGCTGGCGTCTTTTACATCACCTGTATTGTTGCGCTATACGCAGACCTAAAAAATAATCCTATCCTCTCTTCATCTAAAGCATAATGGCACTTCTCAACGTCAACCCAACGCGAATGGCACTTATGGACTTAAAGCGTAGAGCCAAGTCTGCGAAGCGTGGTCACAAGCTGCTAAAGGATAAGCAGGACGGACTTATGCAACAGTTTATGAGTATCATCAGAGAGGCAAAAACTCTTCGTGAGAACGTAGAAGAGCAGCTAGGAAACGTCTTTAAACAATTCCTTGGCGCCTCTGCATGGATGACAGATGCACAGCTACAAAACGCTCTTAGTAGCCCTCAAGCAAAGATTGAATTAGAGGTAGAAACCAAGAACGTGATGAGCGTAAAAATCCCAAAATTCACTATTTCTAAAGAAGGAACCATCAAGTCCTACGGACACGCTGGAACCAATGCGATGTTTGACGAAGCTGTAGAAGCACTCGAACAAGTGTTTGAGATTCTGATTAACCTTGCACAAATCGAGAAGCAAGCAGAGGCAATGGCGATTGAATTGGAGACTACAAGACGTCGTGTAAACGCTCTAGAGCACAAGATGATCCCCGACCTCGAACAGACCGTGAAGTACATCAAAATGAAACTTGATGAATCAGAGCGTGCAGGAATTATCGCAACCATGCGTATCAAAGCTTCACTAGAAGAGCAGGAGGCACAGGGATAGGTTTTGCATACCAAATAATAAGCGCCGCAACGCATGATCCAATTAAATTAAACGCCAAATCCCATCCAGTATTGATGTACCCACCAACATTGGTTTCAGGAATCATAAGAACTGCAAAGAATTCAATGAGCTCATTGAATGCGCCAAGACCATTAGAAGCAAGCACTGCAAGAATAATTTCTGATATGTATTCATGAGTACCAGTGACTATGGGGCGTAGTACTTGCCAACACACCCAAGTACACACACCAAATCCATATCCATGAACTAATTGATCGTATTTAAAATACTCCGGTATCAACCATAAGCTATAGAGCACTGTTGAATCTCCATTATGTGGCCAAGAAATAGGAATTTGAATTAGTCCTCCCAACATATGCATAAGTCCCCAAACAGAAAGACACCACAGAATACCTGTAGAAAAGTGCACCTTACTATGAATCTTTTTGATAAGTAATCCAGCAATTATTACCACAAATACATAGAGGATGAACTCCCAGTTTCGCTGCTGCACATAATACAGTGACGCCATCAAAACATAGAACATCGTAAAAGCGATAACATACCGCTCGGCGGATTTGGATGCGGGGTTGGACATCGCAAATACGGTATACCTCTTCGGTATAAATTATCAAGACTTACGCAACTGCCTTCACCACTGCTTCGAATACTTTTGGATCATTTACCGCAAGCTCGGAAAGAGATTTGCGATCGAGTTCAACATTCTTATCTTTAAGAGCCTTGATGAATCGTGAGTAGTTGAGTCCGTGCTCTGCAACCGCTGCGTTAATACGAGTAATCCAGAGAGATCGAAATGTGCGCTTCTTCTTTTTGCGATCGATGTACGCATGCTGCCCTGCCTTCATTACCGCTTCGTTTGCTTTCTTAAATGTAGAGTTACGCATTCCACGATACCCCTTCGCAAGCTTGCGAATTTTCTTGTGGCGCCGACTTCGTATGTAACCGGTTTTTACGCGCATCTAGAGATAAGGTAGGAGAGATTTGAGCTTCTTCGTGTCGCCTTTTTTAGTCACAAGAGTACGATTGAGATTCTTTTGACGGGTACTCTTCTGCTGCAGAAGGTGGTTACGGCTATTACGTTTTACCGTAACTTTGCCAGAACCGGTCTTTTTGACCCGTTTTTTAGCGCCGCTGTGACTCTTCTGTTTAGGCATCGGAGGCATTCTATAGAGAAAACGCGCCCTATCAAGCAATTTTAATAGGAAATTTGGCCTTTCCTATCCCTTCTCACTTCTCTTAGGACGAACAATCGCCGTAAACTGGTTTCCCTGTGGCTTTACCTCTTGCTCCACCTCAGAGACGTCCATAAGCTCTTGTACCAACGCAGCGAGCTTTTTGCGGGCATAGTCCTTATTCGTCATTTCTCGCCCTCTAAGGCGTACCACAAGCTTCACAAGGTGGCGTTCTGCCAAGAACTCACGTGCGCGATCTAAAATACGATCTAGGTCATGCTTCTCTGTACGAAAGGAGAATCTCAGCATCTTGACCTCTGTCTGCTTACTGTGTGCTTTTTGCTTCTGATCCTTCTTTTTTTGCTGATACATAAACCGTCCAAAGTCCGTAATTTTTACTACAGGTGGATTAGCTTTAGGTGAGATTTCTATAAGGTCCGACTCTTCTTCTTTGGCACGTGCAATAGCATCGGCAATAGAAAGCTCCTCTGAGTTCTTTTCTTCGTCTACCAAACGCACTGTAGGTGCAGTAATCTCTTCATTCATTCGTGGTCTCTTTTCCTTTTTCTTCGTAGTGATATGTTTCCGTCTTTTCTGCAGAGTAGGGTTGGGGTAGTAATAACACAGGGAAATTTATGCTGTTATACACAACACTGTCAAGAAATAGGTTCTTAAGATTCCTCGCTAAACACCAAAAGTGTCAGTCCCAGCTTCTGCCATTTCGGCGCATCACCCGGTCGAATGGATACTTCTTCCACCGCCATAAGCTGCAACGGCCAAAGTTTATATCCACTTAAGATCTCTCCAAGATCACTACGCAGTAAGATTTTTACCTCACGTAGTAATGATGTTCTTAATACATTCTCAAATAAATTGAGGAACGTAGTAGAACTAAATGAACGCTTTAATTGCTCTTCGTATGTTTTAGAATTTTCCGCGTAACGCAGAAGATCCGCTGTGAGGAATTGCTCCAATGCAATAATTCCAGATGGGTTCTCTTGCTCTATGCGGTCAACAAGAATAGCTACCTCTTCTTCTGTTAATACATCACCAACAGTCAGAAGGCCGGACAGCCGGACAAGAAGCATAATTGTTTTTAGTCCATCTTCATGCGCAGCAAACTCTACAGAAATCGTACGCGATACAGAACCATCTTCACGTTTCGAGGCTGCAGAAATATCAAGAGGAGACATACTAGACATTAATCCGTCACGCGTAAGTACATCACGGATGACTTCAAATGTAGCAACGATACGGCTTATATTTGTTTCTTCTGGAAGAGCATAGACCTCTACTTTTTCTTGCTGTGATCCTATGCGTGTTACTGCATGCAACTCTGTAAGCTCCACCTGCTGTGTAAGAGCGGCGAGCCTGCGCTCCATCCGTGGAAGCTGTCCAACTATCGGCACCGAAATATCACGCACCTGAATAATAGTTTGAATATGCGCATGCATTAGAATACCTGTTATCACCATAAATCCAGATCCTACTCCAAAGAGTACAATTGGATGAAGGGCTGCCAAGCAATGAAATATTTTCTTAATCATCGGACAGTTATACGTAATGTAAATGGTGAGTAGAATTCTCCATTAGCTCCTTCTTGTCTTGTGTAGCGAGATGTCTCTATATGAATAACCATAGGAATCCTATCGATCTCCTCAGCAAACTGTGCCAGCACAGTCATAGAACGAGATCCAACATTGGCAATCTGCCCATGCAATTCTCCAGTATTCGTTGTTGCATCAAAATAGAACCCAGAGAGAGAAACAACATCGGTACGCCCTGGTACTAAATCAAAAATTACTTTGCGAATCTCTCTGCGTAACTCCTGAAACTTAAGTCGATCATCTTTGAGATCCTTAAGCCTCTCATATAAATCATGATCTACTGGCAAGAGGAATGATCCTCGCTCTCCTTCTAGGGTAACAATTTGTCCTTCAATATCTTCCTTGTAGGTCTGTAACTCTTGTAAGCCGCGTACTGTGCCTCCTATTTCAATACGAGTCAGCTCTGGAACGAGCAAAAACCATGAAAGCGTAAGAAGAGCAGCAAGTACTGCAGAAAACAAAAAGAATGAGAACGCTGTGCGTCTAGCAATATCGCCGAAAGTATGTCTTTGTGTATTCAAGGTTTTTGTATTGGTTTCCTCTTATTATAGCGCAGAACCGTTATTTTTTCCACAGTGGAGAGTTGTGGAATCTTTAAAATATGTCATAAAGAAATCAACGAAATCGAGGAAGACAAGGATCTTTGATTTCCTTGATTTCTTCGATTTCCACCATTAATGGAACAAAGTGGAATATATATAGCAAATGCATTATAATAACAAAGTACTTTTCACTTCATCCCCCCTTCCGCCGTGGAAGAACTACTCAGTAAAATCACAGCACTACAAGCTGCCTTGAACACGGGGAAGGACAGTCTTTGAGGAACGAGGAATACCAAAACTCATAGAGCAACTCGAAGAGCAATCCCAAGACCCGAACCTCTGGGATGATCAATCTTCTGCAAACGCTCTCTTTACAAAACTCAAAGCACAAAAAAGGCAGTGGGAACCTGTGTCGACACTTCTTTCCGAAGTAGATGAATTACTAGAGATGATAGAAGCGTCTACCGCAGAAGACTTGCCCGCCTTAGAAGAAGAACTCACAACACTAGAGTCTAAATGGAAAGAGGTAGAAACGAGCCTGTATCTCAGTGGTGAGTTTGATGCGAACAATGCCTATCTCACACTCAGTGGAGGTGCAGGAGGCAACGATGCACAAGACTGGGCAGCAATGCTCCTACGTATGTATTTGCGATACTGTGAGAGACAGGGATGGGCTACAGAACTTGTCGAAAAAACTGATGGGCAAGAAGCTGGCATTAAATCCGCGACCATTCATGTCCAAGGAGAATTTGCCTTTGGATTTTTACAATGCGAACGCGGAACACATCGGCTTGTACGCCTCTCTCCGTTTAATGCAAAAAATCTACGACAGACAAGCTTTGCATTAGTAGAAGTCTTACCAGAGATTACAGAAACTTTGGAAATAGATATAGAAGATAAAGATCTTCGCATCGATACCTTCCGCGCTTCGGGAGCTGGGGGACAACATGTAAACAAGACCGATAGCGCAGTACGCATAACACATGAACCAACAGGCCTTGCAGTCGCCTGCCAGAGTGAACGCTCTCAGCAGCAAAATAAGATCCGCGCAATGAATATGCTACGAGCCAAGTTGCTCGAGAAAAAGCGTGCAGAAGATGCCGAACAAAAAGAAGGTCTTAAAGGAGCCAGCAAGAGTGCAGACTTTGGTCAGCAAATTCGCTCATATGTTTTACATCCCTATCAGATGGTCAAAGACCTTCGAACAAATATTGAAACGAGTAATACCGATGCCGTACTCGATGGAGACCTGCAAGAATTTATCGATGCACAACTTCGTAATGAGTAATGAGTAATGAGTAAAAGGGTGCATAATTGGTCATTGGTCATTGGTCATTCAAAAAAGGCCCTGCCTTTTACAGCGGGCCCAATTTGATTTCTATTTAAGAAGACTAGAGGTCCTCAGAGCGAACAGTCTTACGACCGTTAGCTTTTGCGCGGTCACATGCCCTTGCAACGGAACCCTCGAGGTTTGCAGATACTGCGTCTGCGAGGTCACCGGAAGACATCATACCGTGCTTCTTAACGAGCTCTTTAAGCTTGGAAGCTACTACGTAACTCATAAGTAGGAGTGGTAGGAAGTAATAACGACCCAAATTCTACGGATAATCCAGTCAACCCCGCAAGTCTAAATTGGCAAATTTGTGCAGTATTTTTGTACAGAAAGCCGATTGACAGAATTGCCCCCAATTGATAGCCCCCCATTTATTTTAATTCAATAAATGTATTTATTGGCATTAGAAAGCCAAAAAGGCTATAATCATCTGATAGCACTCAATGGAAAACTACTCACCCTCCCTCCAAAAGAAAATATCGTATAGTATGATCAAAATGATAAATTTTCCCATAGACATCGGCCATAAATATCAGGAAATTGCTAAAGAAATTAAATTTAATCCCGAAGATGTCGAAGAACATTTTGCGCGTGGTAGTGGCCATGGTGGTCAAAATATTAATAAATCAACCAACTGCGTAGAGCTACATCACAATCCAACAGGTATTGATGTTCGCTATCAGCATCATCGAGGATTGCTACGTAACCGTAAAGAAGCATGGGAATTACTCGTTACAAAAGTAGAAGAGCAGGTCAAAGGAAAAGAGTCTGCCCTTGGACAAAAGAGGCATAAGATTCAAAAACAAAAACAGCGCAGATCTCGTAAATCCAAAGAGAAAATGCTAGAAGAAAAGAAGAAACGATCGGAAATCAAAGAGTTTCGCAGAGCTATTGATGATAACTAAACTGTGAAACACATCACTACGTCAAATACTTTTTACATATAAGAAGTGTATACTCCATTTGACCTTCCTCTTTCTTTCATGAAATTCTTTCGATCAATCATTGCTCTGACTTCTGTATTCGCACTCTGTGCAAGCGCAGTTCCACCAGCGCAAGCTGCAACTCACTATGGCTCTATTCGCAATTCTTCACCAAGAGGATTCAAACGAAGCATTTCCCGTGCACGTGATGTCTTAAAGACGAAATGTATTCATGAAGAAAATGCTAACGAGAGACGCGCATGCATGAAAGAGTACCGCAATTCGATTCGAGAGAATGCAACACCTATCACAGCAAATTACATTCAACATAACAACGCAACCAGAGGAGAGCGTTGTGGTTTTCTTTCTAACACCTCCGACAGAAGAGCCTGCATGCGCAATGCTAGAGCTGCTATCCCACAGGGGAGTCAGCGCACACTCAACAAGCGCACAAGGACACGAACTGTAAAAGCTCAACGAGAAGAATGTCGCGAGAAATCTACTTCTGCGGAAAGACTTAAATGTCTACGGAGCTTCGGAAATAAGCGTCGGTCAAAAATAACGCAGCTGATTCGCCGCAATATTCCAACAGCGAATACTTCTGTAAATAATATTGCTCCACAAGGGCTACGCAGAAACCTCAGCCGTTCTCGAGATCTGGTAAAAGAAGCGTGCGGAGAAATTCTCGATGGTAACGAAAAACGAGCATGTATCAAGAGGCTCCAAAAGAAGTATCGAGGATTCTAAACTCTAGACCTTCTTTCCCTGCTGCAAACGCTTAGCTAGTGTGCGGATGTAAGAGGTGGACACCTTGATCTTCTTGTATTCCCCAGTTTCGGGGTCAAAGATACGTGTTTTCTGAATATTAGGCTTAAATGTACGCTTTGTAGCACGCATAGACTTACTTCGGTTTTGACCGGCTGAAGTTTTCTTGCCTGTTTTGCTGCATTTTCGTGCCATTTCGAAGAAATCCTACGGATTACAGCGTTTCAGGTCAAATATTTCATCTAAATAAAGAGAAGGAAAAGAAATCTAGGAAATCGAAGAAATCAAAGATCCTCGTTTTCTTCGATTTCTTCGATTTCCTTGCTATCCTTATAGCAATGCCATTCCTCTCCCCCACTTTCATTATTGCTATCTTGATAGCAGTAGCTGTGCACGAATGGGCGCACGGATTTGCAGCATGGAAACTAGGAGACCCAACAGCAAAGTATGATGGAAGACTTACCCTTAACCCACTAGCCCACTTAGATCCTGTAGGAACAGTGTTATTCGTCCTAGTAGGATTTGGATGGGGAAAGCCAGTCCCAGTAGACCCTCGCTACTTTAAACACGCCGTTCGAGATAGTGCCATCGTGGCATTTGCAGGTCCTCTTAGTAATATCATTCTCGCATTCGGTGCATTCTTCCTCGCGCTTCTTTTTGGAATGAAAGCAGAAGTTCTCGCAGTAACAGGGGCACTGATTGCTCCAAATAATCAGCCAGTGATCATTACATTTGTTGCAGAACTTCTAGGAGACATCATTCACATTAATCTCGTACTAATGGCATTTAACTTGCTCCCTATTGCACCACTTGATGGAAGCAAGATCATCCGCATCTTCCTACCGTACGAATACGAACATCAATATCAGCAATTTATGCAAAAAGGTCCTTGGATTCTTCTCGGGCTTATTATTGCTGGACGTGCATTTGGATTACCACTGCTGAGTATATGGATCTCCATCATCATGTCACCATTCCTTGGACTTATGTACGCATTGATATGAGCAAACTCGCAATTTTCTCCGAACTTTGGCAATTCCTAAAGATCCGCAAGAAGTGGTGGCTTCTGCCTATCCTATTAATGATCGTATCCCTAGGACTTATTCTCGTCTTCGCACAAGGCTCTGCATTAGCACCTTTCATCTACACCGTTTTCTAAATGGAACTTTTCTTAAGTCTAGCCATTTTGGTTGTCGCAGTTCTTGTATGTGATAAATATGAAGATAAGCTCTTTCCTCCTATCAGTTGGATCTATGCATTGTGGAAAAAGTTTTCACATGTCCTTGGTATCGTTATGAGTTTTGTAATTCTCACTATCCTCTGGATCGTTGGATTTGGTATATACGCAATCATTATGAGAGTGATCACTCTGCCAAAGAGATTCAAACCTGATCCTGATTCATATTGGATCGACTGCGAGCCCACCACTATTGAATCCATGAAACATCAATTCTAATCCCTAACCCTAACCCTATCCCTAACCCCATATATATTCTCGGCCTCTCGTGCTACTACCACGATGCAGGTGCTGTGCTACTGAAAGATGGAAAGGTGGTATTTGCAGCACAGGAGGAGAGGTACACGCGCAAGAAGCAAGATGACCGGCTGCCTATCAGTGCTATCGCAAAAGCTTTGGAGTATGCATCTATTACTATCGAAGATATCGATGCAATTGGATTTTACGAAAAACCAATGCTCAAGTTTTTTGAAAGACTACTGCAAACCTACTTTAAGGTGTGGCCATTGGGGCTTCGGCAGTATCAGAAAGCCATGCAAGAGTGGATGCACACGAAGCTCTGGATACCACAACACATAGAGAAAGACTTAGGATACAAAGGAGAGATTTTCTATATCCCCCACCACGAGTCGCACGCTGCTTCTAGTTTTTACTGCAGTGGGTTTGTAGACGCTTGCATCGTGACTGTAGATGGAGTTGGTGAGTGGGCAACAAGTACAATAGGTCACGGAAAGGGAAAGAATCTAGATTTGAAAAAAGAAATTCACTTTCCACACAGTCTCGGTCTTTTGTATTCCGCTATTACCTACTACATAGGATTTAAGGTAAACAGTGCAGAGTACAAAGTGATGGGACTTGCCCCGTATGGAGAGCCAAAGTACGTCGATCAGTTCCGTGAACTTATTACGATCAAAGATGACGGATCATTCCAGTTAAACATGAAGTACTTTACGTACGAACATGGTTTGCGCATGACCGGAAAAAGAATCGAAAAACTCTTTGGACAACCAACAAGAAAACCAGAGTCTGACCTCACGCAATTCCATAAAGACATCGCAGCCTCTGTGCAGAAAATAACGGAAGAAGTGATGCTCAAGATCTGCAAGCATGCAAAAGACGTCACCGGTTCTGATAACCTCTGCCTTGCAGGAGGTGTCGCACTCAACTGTGTCGCGAATGGAGAGATCCTTCGGTCTGGAATGTTTAAAGATATCTTTATTCAACCTGCTGCAGGAGATGCAGGAGGAGCCTTGGGTGTTGCTCTCTCTATCTGGCATAAGAAGTTTGATGGTGCCCGCTCCCCTAAAATCAATGATGTCTACTGGGGTACAGAATATAGTGATGATCAGATCGAAGCTTTCTTGAAGAAGAAAAATTTACCCTACCAAAGACTTGATGATCACGAACTCATAAATAGTGTTTCTTCGCTTCTAGAAGGCGAAAACGTCATAGGTTGGTTCCAAGGTCGCATGGAATTTGGCCCGAGAGCTTTGGGAAATAGATCCATCATTGCGGATGCTCGTAACAAAGAGAACTGGAAGAAGGTAAACCTCAAAATTAAGTTCCGCGAGAGCTTCCGTCCATTTGCACCAACTGTTCTGGAAGAAAATGTTGCCGAGTATTTTGATCTCGACCGAGAGAGCCCGTACATGTTGCTCGTCGCCGATGTAAACCCCGATAAACGTGACATGATTCCTGCGGTAACACATGTCGATGGCAGTGCACGTATTCAAACAATATCTGAAAAGCAGAATGCGAAGTATTATAATTTGATCAAAGCTTTTAGGGAAAAGACAGGCTGTGCCGTCATCATTAATACGTCATTTAATGTTCGTGGAGAACCAATTGTTGAGTCGCCAAAAGATGCCCTGAATTGTTTCTTAAACACACACATGGATTATCTGGTGATGGGTAATATCCTAATGAAGAAAAGCGATATGCCAAAAGACCGCGTCTTGCAAAGTGCCGATTACCTCGATAAATTTGAACTAGATTGATGCGAAAAAGCCTCCTCATTAACATAGGCCTTCTCTGTGGATCACTGATCGGATTCTTGCTTGTCGCAGAATTTGGCCTGAGAGTTACAGGTCTTCAAACCGTAAAACCGAATCCCCCAAAGATCTATCAGCAATCTGAAAATCTTGATATTAGCTACGAGCTGATTCCGGATCTTCGAGAGGAACCTGCTTACAAAGCAACAGTAAGCACAGATAACTATGGCTTTCGTCTTAACTCCTCTATCCCAAAACCTGCTGGTAGAAAACTTATCGCCGTTCTCGGCGACTCTATTACCTTTGGTCATGGAGTGGGCAATGATGAAACACTCAGTGCACAACTCGCATTACGCAATATTAATAATCAATATCTCAACACAGCAATCCCCGGTTACCAACTAGGTCAACAAACCGCTACATACAAAGAAAAGGTTGCAAAGTTGAATCCTGATGGAGTTATGCTTGTCTTCTACTGGAATGACCTCAATGCCGGTCCTCCCGGAATACTGGATGATCAGAGAATCCTCCGTGGCCACAACTGGGTACCATCAGAAAGTGTCTGTCAGCCAATCAAAACCGGAGTGATGAACTTGATTCCTGGTAAGTGTTGGCTGGATACCCACAGTGCATTCTACAAAGCCTTTAAAAAGGTAATGAACCTCAAGGCTAGTAAGAAGATGCAGCAAGAAGAAAGAACCGTTACTAAAGCTCCTGACAAGTCAGAATACTTGGATGATTATGCATCAGAATTGCAAAAGCTCTCTCGTATCATTCCTACAAATCGAACATTTATTATATGGCCTGATAACTTCTTACATACAGAGACAAGACCAGAGTTGATACAGATTGCCGAACGCAACGGATTTACCGTGATTGATCTGTATGAACTGTTTGGTAATCAGGTAGAAACACTCAGCTGGGATACCGTACATCCAAGTCCAAAATCTATAGAAGATGCTGCACAGTACATACACGCACAGTTATACTCACAGTAATGAAGGAGTATCTCCCTTGGCATCGGCACCCATTTGACCATGCAATTATTGCAAGTATGGAAGGATGGCTCTCAGGTAAAGAAGCAGACGTTCTTTACAGGCTAGCCTCACAATGCACAGGTAAAGGAGCAATAGTCGAGATTGGCTCCTGGAAAGGAAAATCTACCACATGCCTCTCTCTAGGTTCTAAAGCTGGAGCAGGTACACACATCACTGCAATCGACCCGCATACAGGTTCTTCCGAGCATGGAGATGTCGATACCTACGCAGAATTTTTAGAGAACATCAAAAAGAATGGTGTCGATAATATGGTAGACCCGGTCAGAGACTACTCTCAAAATGTTGGTAAAGAATGGAATAAACCTGTTGAACTTCTCTGGATAGATGGCGCACATGAATATGAGTTTGTATTACAAGACCTAGAAATTTGGGAGCCTCATTTAATTGAAGGAGGAGTCATTGCCTTTCACGATTCTACAATGCCAGGCCCATGGAAAGTTATAGAAGATCATCTGTATAAAGGAAAAAGATTTAGAAAGATTGGATTCGCTCATGGGATAACCTATGCAGTAAAAGGAAAAGCAACACCAGTACGAAATAGAGGAATGATGATGTTACGCGATACGGCGTTGGGACTATGGAAACTTAAGAAATTGCTTTCATAATTCTTCCCATCCTTTTTTCCCAACTATGATTTTTGATCATCTTCAATCCTTTTACAGATCTCTCTTTGGCAGGTTTTGGATTTTCTAGTACATCACGAATGCCACCAGCCAATGAAGAAATGCTACCTGGATGTACAAAACGTACGATAGATTTATCTACGACATCACGGACAGGGGGAATATCTGCACAGACTATGGGCTTCCCTGCTGCAAGATACTCGAAGAGTTTAAGCGGTGAAGTGTCACGCTTAAAGTATTGATGTTTTGGCTCTGGTGAAGGATAAACACAAATATCACATGCAGCCATTGCATCAGAGACAAGCTTGGGGCGCACCGGTCCATGGAATAAGAAATCATGATCGGTAAGCCCAGAATGTATTGCAAGTTTGCGGTAACGATCTATCCAATGTTGAGGTCCACCAACAACAAACAAAAATACATTCGGATTGTGCTGCTTAAGTGCGGGCATAGCTTTGATGAGAATATCTACTCCCTTCTGGACTTTATCCATCGTTACGAGCGAACCTACATATCCAATAATTAAACGATCTTCGGGAACTGCAAAATGATGTCTTGCTTTGTTGGAGCTCGGCAGCTTTGCAAATCTTTCGAGGTCAACAGCATCTCCTTCGACAATAATTTTCTTTGTACTTACGCCCCACGAGACTAACTCATCACGCATTGGACCTGTAAGACAAACAATCTTCGTACACTTTTTACAGTGTGCAACAAATCTACTACGACCAATTTTTGGTAACGTATGTAACTCTAATACGACTGACATACCGACTTTCAGTAATGCAGGAAGTACTTGCGGAGAACGTGCATAGAGAAGATCAAACTTGTTATCAACAAAATATTCTCTTAGTGATCCCCGATAGGATTTCATAGTAAACAAGAAGGCAAAACGCCCTGGGATAATCTTGGACTGAAACGCATCAAATGTTTGAAGTTTTTCTGCAGTAAAATCTTTTTCGAGATGATAATACTTTGTGTGATGATGCGTGATCACATTCAGAATATCCGGAGATATCAACGTGACATCATGACCCAACTTTACCAAAGCCTCACTCACCCGGGCAATCTGATGTCCGTGGGCTTTCTCGGTTGGAAACCGTGTATGGGTGACGTAGGCTATCTTCACAGCAGCATACTATCATGAAAAAACCCGTTCTCCTCACATTCGGCTTCCCAGACCCAAAATCGCCTAGATACCGGAATTTGGTATCTGCATACGAATCTGAGGGATGGGAGGTACGTGAGTGTCTGACATCTGCGAAGGGGTTTTTGGGGAAACACAGAGATCTCTTGAGGCAGTATCGAGATCATCGAAAGGAATATGATGCGCTCATGGTAAATTTCCCTGGCTACTACCTCATGCCTATTGCCTGGTGGATTTCGCGATTCCCCCGCAAACAACTGATCTTTGATGCATTTATCTCTATCAGTGACACGTTGGTATCAGACCGAAAGAGAATATCTTGGATAAATCCATTGGCATGGTTTTATTATCTTGCCGATGTCATCTCTACCCATCTTGCAGATGAAGTTTTGATAGATACGCAGGCACACAAGCAGTTTTTTATGAAAAGATTTTTCTTAAAAGCAAAGCGTATCCGCGTGGTCTATGTCGGAACACTCGATGATCTGTTTCACGCAGGCCCAAAAGAAGACAAGCTACCAGAAGGTAAATTCAATGTGCTTTTTATTGGAAGCTACATTCCTCTACAGGGAATCGAACACATTCTGCATGCTGCAAAACTATTACAAGATCAGCCGGATATTCACTTTACATTGATTGGTGGTGGACAGACATATGATGAGATCACAACGCTTGCGTACGATCTTAAGCTGAAGAACGTGACCTTCCTCGACTTCATGCCGCTCACCGATCTTCCACATTATCTTCGCTCTTGTGACGTTGCCCTTGGAATCTTTGGAACATCAGACAAAGCAAACCGTGTCATCCCCCACAAAGTCTACGACGCAGTGGGGTGCGGCGTGCCTGTTATCACTGCGAGCAACCTCGCCATTGGCGAAAAGTTCACCGACGGCAAAGAAGTGTTTTTGTGTAAAACTGGCGATGCACAGTCACTTAGCCATGCGATTATGCGGGTAAAGAATTTGTAATTGCATACGACAAGAAACTATCTACCCGTAGATATGTATTAAAAGCTTCCCTCCCCTTCTTCTGCATCGCAATAAAATCTTGATCGGAGATCTTGCTGTAATGATCCGCAACTATTGCATCGAGGTGATACATGTCCCAATACGGAACACGCAGAATGAATTGATTGTAATCAATCACATCTTCGAGCGGGAGAACACACTCGGTATCCAGAAGTACTGGTATACGACCAAGGCTGAGTGCTTCATAAAACCTGTAGCTATAGTTTCCATCTCCTTTAATGATGAGAGCGTAATCTGAACCAAGAAGATTATCGATGTACTCCTTACGTGTTTGAGCAGGATCTGTTTTGATAGTAGAAGTGTGCCCACTGTAACTACTACGGATAATGAAGTTTGGTTCTACTACAGTTGATTGCTGTAAGTGCTTAATCGCTTTCATGCGATACGTGATGCCCTTGATTCTTGCTTCGCGACGAATACCCACAATACTTGAGGCTTCTATCAAACTATTTTTAACAACAGTGCCTATATGATTCTTTAAATTTTTGTAATCCGCCCACCCACAAAATCCAATTACCGGCTTACCACTATGCTTCTTTCGGACTTGTAGATCCCCCTCCAGTACATCCTCAGCATACGCTGGCATCATGATTTCATTCTTCTGTATACTGGTTCGATACTGACTCGTTCGAAAGACAATTGCATTGTCATTATCAATAGGAGCATCACCATCTCCATGCCAGAAGATAATCAGCTTCT
>CAVOCY010000004.1:0-58068 GCA_963694385.1 Candidatus Altimarinota bacterium | reverse complement strand
ATATTATTTCTGGTTGCTGTGATGCAAAATGTGTCGTAGGTGAAGTACATGACACAGGAGAGCAGTACTGCACAAAGTGCAAACAGCCTTGTGTGTGGAAAGCAGCTTTGTAGTTTTTAGAATTAAGGATGATGTTGAGAGAATCTGAGCACAAACTCGATGTGGATGAATATGGTGAGGTGGCACGAGAAAGAAATATAGATTTCAAATTTTATTGCTTCCTGTAGCCAAAAGTCCATACTGCAGATATGGAATTTGAAGTATCCAAAAAAATCAACCCAGAAGAACTGAAACCAAGAACATTGGCAGAACTTATCGTTATGTATGCTGATGAAATCAATAAAGATGGTACTGAAACATCAATGGAAAAGAGGCACGCTGCATTAAAAGTAAAGCATGTAGATGATGCAGTAGAAATGCGTACTATAGAAGCTGCACAACAGAGGGTGCGACTCTGTAGCGGCCTGATTGAAGCTACCGAAGATAATTTTGTAAGTAAGGTCTAGTAGAGGGAGATGGTAAAACGACATTCAATGCTACATTGAACTCCTACGCGCTGCTTTCTCTTTAGATAACTTTCTATTACAATCAGCGCATGAATACATTCCTTATTATAGATAGTCTTTCTGTTCTTACTGTAGCTGGACAGGGAATTTCCTTAGTAGTTGCCGTTGCCTTAACGCTCTCACTCTTCGGTAATCGTATGGGGCTTGTTATTCGTAACTGGGTTTCTACACACGCAATTGTTTTGATGGGAACCGTCGCAGCTGTCGCAACCGCCGGAAGCTTGTTCTATTCCGAAATTGCACTATTCGCTCCCTGTAAAGATTGTTGGATCCAGCGAATATTTATGTATCCACAAGTGGTTCTTCTGGGTATTGCCTTCTTTCGTAAGGATAAAAACATTGCTTGGTACATTCTTGCTCTCAGTCTATTAGGCGGTGCAATGTCTGCGGCACACTACATCGAGCAATGGGGAGCAATGCTTAACCCTCTAGAAAACGACCCCCTCGCACCGTGTGACCTCTCGGGAGTTTCCTGCAGTGCAACGTACATATTTCAATTTGGATACATCACTATTCCTCTCATGGCAGGAACAGCATTTGGTTTGAATATCCTTGGATCGCTGAGTGTTATCCTTCAGAAAATGAAATACTTTGAAAGATTCACAGCGAAAGTGAGGAAAGAATGAGCCCTACTGTCTCCTCTTGAAAGGATTGGATAAAATTCAAGAAATCACCAAAGATAATGTAGTCGATCATTACCTTGTTACCCTGTGATACTAAATCTTTCGTCATTCGAAGAATCTTCTCATGGCCTTTTTTTAGAAGATCTATATTTGCAGTATCCCACTCTGCCCCCCCTTGGAAAGAACTCTGTATCTGCATTGTCGCCATCCAAATATACAAAATCACTATGTTGGGCTAGCAAGTAAATGGTGAACTTATTTGGATCTATAAGTTCTTGTGTATTTATAATATTTATATATTATGGATCATAATGACAAAAAGGCAACAATCTTTGGCTCCAGAGATTGAGGCGTGGAATGAAGAAGGAAGTCCACTTAGCGCTCCTCCGCCACATGATTCGATCGTGGAGTGTGTTAGTCGGATTGAACTTCTAAGGAGAGCAAAAGCACCAATAAATAATCTGACTAGAGATACTATTGAAAAATTATTTATACTGAAGATCTACCAAGAAAATCACCCACGAACTCTTCGGCTATTAATAAAAAATGCTGCAGAGAAGTCGCTAAGCCCAGAAGCTCAACAGCAGGTAGCTTCTCAGTTATTGCAAATGCGTTCCATTGGCAGAGAAAGGCTTTTTGATATCACATGTACTCATTTTGGTATCAACGAAGCACAGATTGATCGCTGGAATCGAGCAGTAGAAGATCATCGGCAAAATGATATGAACGGAGTCCTCAGTGTAGATAGCCTACGAGAAGAACTCGGTTTACTAAGCAGAAATGGAGAAAAAAGAGTAAATGGAAACATTTATACAGAAGATGAAGACGAAATTGGAGTATATCCTGGTGTTGCTGGTCCTGTTGAGGGTGCTCAAGACAGGTTTGGTGAATGTATTGCTCTTACAGGATCCAAAAATTTTGCAGAAGGAATTGAATTACTCGCTCGTCAACGCTTCGGTAATGATTTTGTGGACGATATCCAATGGAAAGACCCTAAGGCTGCTAATGGTGAACGCGTTGCTCGTTTACATTCTGGAGTTCCTTTTCGTAAAGTACAAGATGAGCCTCATCAGGTTGATGATGCTATCCCTCACCATAAAATTGTAGGAATGGAACCACATAAGATTGATGAAATTGTGATTGATCGAATGGGTCTGGACATGAAAACATTACATGCACTCAATGCAATGGGCATACACACTGTCGGAGATTTTACCGGTAAAACAGTTGAATGGTTTATTGTTAAAGGTCTCCCTGGAGCGAAGCAATGCGATAAATGTAAGATGATTTTAGAGATACGTGAGATGCTTACAAGAGCGTGCAAAAAAAATCCAGTACCAGATGGGGATATATATTCCGAAGCAGCATTAGCTGCTATCCAAGCAAGAAGTGATGCACTAAAAGCTAAAAAGAAGCAGAAATAATTTACCCAAGCATCGTGATCTTTCGTAAGAATCGCTTACGAAGCAATGGTATTTTCAGTAATACATTCCACACTCTCATGACCCACTTAAGCACCTTGCCATTTGCGAGGAATATCACTTCGGTCAATGTATTGGTAAAACTGTTTACCCCTTTTGTAATTGCCCCTTTTCTTAAACGGGCATACGTAGCCAAATGAGCTGGGTTATCTTCCTTCAGTGCTTTGAATATTGCTGCTCCAAGTACTTCAGTATCCTGAATACCTGCATTCATTCCTTGCCCACCAACCGGACTATTCAGATGCGCGGCATCACCAGCAAGAGCTACCCTTCCTTTTACAAACTGGGTACTAATGCGATTATGCAAACGGAATTCGCTTTGCCAAACATTTACGTACTTTGCATCCGGGAAAAGTTGCTGCATAGCTTTTTGTGTCCGTTCTTCTAATGATATTTTTTGTTTTGCCAAATGCGGGAGAATAAGACGCCAGAGATCGGTATCGATGTTCATAGCCATAACAATCACACCGTTTGTGGAAATCAATGGGCCCGTGCGGTCATCTTTCAGTTGTACATCTGCAAGAGCGATCTCCATGCCATACGTTTCTCCCTCCAGATGAAACCCAAGTAGTTTACGCACGGTGCTGTGTGCTCCATCACAGCCGATGAGGTACTGTGCGCTTACACTCTTAAGCTCTCCTTCTTCAATCCACTGTACACTGACCGAAGACTCGTCTTGTGTGAAGCCCGTGAGCTCACAAGAGAACTTCAGCTCAGCTCCCTCCGTTTGACTTACGGCCTCCGCAAGAATCTTTTCTGTCTTTGACTGCGGTATAATCATGGCGCGCGGGTAGTTGGTAATATCTCGAACTTCATAGATCGGAACTTCGAGAATTACTTTCTTATTGTCAACGTCGTACATCCGCAGTGCATCCATGGTGATCGCCTGTTGCTCAAACTTCTCAATAACACCGAGGTCCGCCAAAATTTCCTGTGTTTTGCACCAGATGCCCGGTGCACGGGAATGTTCGTGCGTGGTCTGGTTTTTTTCTATTATCAACACTTTTTTACCTTCACGCGCTAAACGCAATCCTAAGCACAAACCCACAGGACCTGCTCCTGCAATAATGACATCGTAATCCATAGTGAGCGTACTATATCATAATTATTTATTGGTGGGCCGGGCTGGACTCGAACCAGCGAAGTCAGAGACATCTGGTTTACAGCCAGACCCGTTTGACCACTTCGGTACCGACCCACGTAAGAATAATACTGAAAGAACTGTATCCAATGGCTAGTTTATTGGTTTTGGACTTTTAGAGTTTAATGATAAATAGCTTAGAATTCAACGAAATTACCCCTTTGCTTTAACGACGACTCCGCTTCTTCTGCTTCCGAAGACGCTTCTTTTTCTGGTCTTCTGCCCTCTGATGCTGGTTTCTCGCACGTCGCTGCTGACGTTCTTTCTCGGGGTCAATCTTCTCAATTTCCAGTACAGCTTCAGCGAACATCGGTAGCATGCGCTTGCTGCCTATCGTATGGATATCATCGGCAGTTGCATCAGTCACGGGATGTTTTACAAGTTTGACAGCACCCTCTGTGAGCATGTGTCCTGCAGCCTGTTGTAGCTTACTCTTGTCTCCGTTCATGAATTTTCTGGCAATGGACTGCTGGAACGTTGGACCTAAAGCATACCTTCTGAACTGGAGATTTTCAGGGTCACTTGCTGCAAGTCTCTCCATTGCTGCAAATGCTTTAAGAATCCTAGCGTAGAGAAAATCATGGATGTTCAATTCTCCGTTACCCTCCTCCTTCCCCATCTTGGACAGCACTTTTCTCATTTGGGCTGCACTGCCAGTGCTGACATTCATGTCGAGAACTGTGAAGCGACCCCCTTCTGACAACTTCTGTACTCCTGTTTCCAAGATGCGTTCAAAGGCTTCTGGTTCAAGAAACTTGATAGTGTGCGACATGGCAACGGAACCGAGCGAAGCTCCTGCAAACATCCGTTCGAGTTCTGATGAATCCAATCCGTCAGGAAGCCTGTTTAAATCGCATTGGTGCTTGCTGTCTCCCCATTCAGCAAACATGTCTATGTTCCCAACAATGACATTCTTTCTCTGCAGGTCTGTTTCTGAGTATGGTCTGGGTCGCTTTCCCCCGCCGATTTCTAGTAGCATTGACGGGTTGTCCTGCGTTCCGTTCGGAGTACCACTCAACAAATCGGAAGTGAACATACGACTGTAACCCACGTCAATAATTCCTCTTTCCTGCATGCTTCCTTCTTCTTTTTCCTCATCCCTAAACTGAGCTTGTGCGTCCGTGTCTACGGCTTCGAGTTCTATAGGGTCAACTTCTTCCTCTCTGTGTTCTATGACATCAAGCAGAGCACCACTCATCTCGTCTCTGAGGTCTTCAAAACGCCAATCTCCAAGAGCTGAGTCTGTTTTTTCCATCATCCTGCGTTGCAGTTTCCCCTGCATCCCCTCATCCAGTGATTTGCGCTGTTGTAATGACATTGAAAGTAATTTAGCTATATTTTTTGTATTTGTCAATACCGCTGATTTATAGCTCCAAACCGGTATTTCAACTCCATAACTTCCCTCCGAATGTCCTCCTTTCTGGCGTCTTTGTCGAACCTGTCTGGAAAGGACTCGAACCAGCGAAGTCAGAGACATCTGGTTTACAGCCAGACCCGTTTGACCACTTCGGTACCGACCCACTCAAGAGAATTTTAGCTTATCTACCCGTTTTCTCAAGCTGGAGTACGAATATCTGTTGTTATTTTTTTGTAGCAACTTTTGTCTACCCTTCCCATCGAATCGCCTCCATAGGGCTTAAGTCTGCTGCTTTCCTTGCAGGATAGATCCCAAAGATCAATCCTACAGCTAATGCCATCACCGCTGCTGCGAGAAGGGCTGGAATAGAAAGCACAAACGGAACTTTCCCAACAAACTTACTGGCAATGGCTGCAATAAGAGCTCCTGTGGTTGCTCCTCCTATAATTCCAACCAATCCTCCTATCATGGTAAGAGCTACTGCCTCTATAAGAAATTGTCTCAAGATATCTTGCCTCGTTGCCCCTAGAGCTTTTCGTAGCCCTATCTCTCGTGTGCGCTCTGTAACAGAGACCAGCATGATATTCATAATTCCAATACCACCGACGATCAAAGAGATCCCAGCAATCAGACCAATAAATACAGTAAGACCTAGGCCAACTGTTCCTACTATTTCTGTAGCTTGTGAAGCAGATCTCGCACGAAAGTCATCTTTATCATAATCATTATCAGGATTTACAATTCCGTGTCGCTGACGAAGCATTGATGTGATGTCTGCAACAACAAGTTCATCATCTTCTATTGAAGACTTCATTGTCATGTAACTCAGATACTTTTGACCAGTTTGAGCCTTCGCAGTTGTAAAGGGGACATAGACAGGGGTATCAAGATCTTGAAGCAAGGCAGATCCCACTGTCTCCATTACTCCAACAACTGTATAAAACCGTTTTCCAACTCGTACACGTTCTCCCATCGGATCTCTATCTCCAAATAAATCTATGGCAGCTTGATATCCAAGAACTGTTACAGACCTTGCCCCTTTAAGATCAGAGTCATTGAGCAAGCGTCCTTGTGCAAGAGTAAGACTATAGTTTGCAAAGAAGTTACTCGTAGTACCAAATACCATTGGAGAGATTTCTTCTGTTCCATACGTTACTTTTTCTGTTACGAAAATAACAGGAGCCACACTCTCTACTGTGGAGAGTTGCTCTACAGCCTCATAGTCTCCAAAACTCATCGAGTCTAAACTACGACCAAACTTTTCAAATCCTGTCGGATAGATCTCTATCAGATGACTACTAAAAGACTCTACTTGATCAAGTACATATCGCTCGAAGCTACGACCAACAGAAACAAGTAGTACAACTGATCCTACTCCAATGATGATACCAAGCATGGTTAGAATAGACCGCATGCGATGTGCAGTTATCGCTGTGTAGGATGCCTTTACTGTATCTTTATATAACATTATTCGTAGCGAAGAGCATTCATAGGAGAAAGACGAGCTGCCTTACGAGCAGGATAAATACCAAATCCAAGCCCAACAGAAAATGCCATAGCAAGTGCTACTCCAATTGAAGGGTAGGACACCGCAAAGTCATATGTCGGTAGTAATTTATCAGCAATTGCTGCTATCAGTACTGCCAGAGAAATTCCACAAATGATTCCGATAATTCCAGCAGTAACTGTAATCAGCACTGCCTCTACCAAAAATTGCAGGAGAATATCTCTACGCTTTGCGCCTACAGCTTTACGCAGACCAATCTCACGAGTGCGCTCGGTTACTGCTACCAACATGATATTCATAATTCCGATACCACCGACGATTAGAGAGATTCCTGCAACAGTGGCAATAAAGAGTGTCAGCCCTAGAGATACTGATCCTAAAATATCGTTTGCTTGTGCAGAAGTTCGTACCATGAAGTCATCTTTATCAGGGTCTTCATCAGGATTTACTATCCCATGGCGGCGCCGAAGAAGTGATTCAACATCAGATTGAGCGAGGTCAAAATCCCCTACTGTCTGCAAACTAATTATATTGACGTACTTTTGTGCATTTTGCGCACGAGCTGTAGTCATTGGAATAAAAACAAATTCATCTGCATTTTGAAAAAACTGTGTTCCAATAGACTCTAACGTTCCGATCACTTCATACGAACGCGCACCGAGTTTGATACGCTTGCCTATAGGGTGCTGTCTTCCAAAGAGATCATCAGCAATTTCGGAGCCGATTACCGCGACATTGCGCGCTGCTCGAACATCACTCTCTTCTAGAAGTCTTCCATGTTCTATGGTAACTTCTCGATTTTTAAAGTAATTAGGTACCGTTCCAATAACCCGAGGTTCTGTTTCTTCACGTCCGTATGTAGCGGCATTTACCCCCATCATGATTCCAGGAGCAACACTCGTTATGGTAGATAGCTTTTCGAGTGCAGTGATATCTTCGAATGTCAGACTATCAAACCCCGCCATGATAGCCCCTTCGGCACCTTCTGATGTGCCTGGGAAAATCACCATGCTCTTTGCACCTATAGAGCTTATTTGGCCAAGAATAAGTTTTTCCATACTTGCACCTACAGAAGTCATCAGCACTACAGAACCTACTCCGATAATAACTCCAAGCATCGTAAGAAGAGACCTGCCCTTGTTACGTAAGAGGCTACGCTGTGCCGCTTGAAACGTATCTGTAAGTAACATTATTTTTTGAGGTTATTGTTTTTCTTTGCAGAGATCTGTTTAAACTGCTTTGAGTCTGAGGATACGTTTCCATCTAGTAGGTGAATGATGCGCTTCGCATGCGCAGCAGTACTTTCCTCATGTGTAACGAGAATGATTGTTCTACCTCCCTGATCGTGAAGACCCTGCAATACTTCCATAACCTGGTTCCCAGATTTACTATCAAGGTTACCGGTAGGCTCATCAGCAAAAATAACATCTGGATCTGTAACCAGTGCACGAGCCATAGCCACACGTTGCTGCTGTCCTCCAGAAAGTTGATTCGTAAAGTACGTTGCACGATCTGTAAGATCTACAGCTGCAATCGCATTCATCGAACGCTCTTCTCTTTCTGATGCAGGAATAGTTGGATGATACAGCAGTGGAAGCATAACGTTATCGAGTACTGTCGTTCTCGGAAGAAGGTTGAATGCCTGAAACACAAAACTCACACGTGTAGCACGAATGGCCGCCAGTTCGTCATCTGTCATCGTGCGCGTTGGCTCTCCTCGAAAAAGATACTTTCCTGTAGTCGGCTGATCGAGGAATCCTAAGATGTGCATGAGTGTCGATTTACCTGAGCCTGATGGTCCCATAATGGAAACAAATTCTTCTTCGTTAATAGTAAGATCAATCCCATGCAACACTGGTGTTTCTAGCTCTTCGCTAAAATAAGACTTCGTAAGTGAACGTGTTTCAATGAGTGGCACTGCGGACGGTTTCTTTTTTTTGGGCATGTTACTTAACGAGAATAATCACTGTTTCTCCTTCTTTTAGTCCTGAGGTAATTTCTATATTAGTCACTGTTTCCATACCAACTGTCACAAGACGATCTTCGGATTCACCATCTTTATTTAATACACGGATGATCTCTTCACCTTCTTCATTTTTGATAACAGCTCTTCCAGGAACAAAAAGGACATCATCCTTTGTATCCGTAATGATATCGAGGTCTCCAGTCATTCCAATCTTTAAGAGATCATCAAAGCTTTCTGGGAAATCCAGTTTTACACGGTACTTAGGCACGCCATCGATAATGGTTGCTGCAGGATCAATCTCTGTAACCTCTACAGGGAATTCTCTATCTGGATAAGCATCCAAAAGTAGTTCTCCAAGCTGCTGGTAATCAACCTTAGGAATATCAATCTCGGAGGTATACACCTCAATACGATATGGCGAAACTCCTAAAATAGTAATGGCAGCCACTGTCTCACTAAACTGACCAGGGGTAAATTCCCCCTTCTTCAGATTTACTTTGGTGATAGTTCCATCGATTGGTGCAGTAAGGATAGTATCGTCAAAATCCGCTTCTGCCCGTTGGAGGTCTGCTCGAGCAGACTGTACGCGTCCACGAGAAGCGTCGATATCTGCCTTACGAGATCCTGCTCTTTTTAGCGCTAGCTTTGCTTCGGATACCCTTACCGCTGTTTGGAATGTACTGATATCAGCCAAAGACTGGTCACGAGAACCTTGTGCAGATACAACTGTCGCCTCTTCTGTTGCAATCTTTGTCTCGAAGCTTGCCACTTTATCCTGTAAAGACTTCGATGCACTGTTAAGATTGGTGTACGCGTTTTCTGTATTGTTCCTTTCTGTGACGAGAGTGTTTTTGAGCGTCTCTTTTTTTGTAAAGTCAAAGAGTCCGAGTGGCTCTTGGCGTGAAATAAAACCGTACGCAGATTGCACGACTATATTCGCATCAATAGCCATTGCCCTTGCTTCCTCTAACGCATTTGATGCACTATGAAAATCTGTCAACGTTCCTCTTATACGTAGAATATACGATTCTAACTTCGCCATTGTATCTATGCGCAATTTTTCTAATACTGCATATTCTGCAGGCTGCTCTTGTGACAAGATGTTTTGCAAAGTCAAATCTTCAAACACATCTTCCACTACTCCCAATGCGATTATCGATTTTGATAATTCCTTGGTAAGTGTGCTCCCCGCTGTAGCGACCTCTCCGATAGATGCAGTTTCTGCCTCTGATTGTAAAATTATAAGTTTGCTATTGGCCTTTTCTAGTGATGCAACTGCTGTTTCGTACTTGGATCTAGCAAGATCAAGAGAGGCTTTTTTATTCTGCAATTCTGCCTCAGCAATAACAATATCTTCTGGGCGAGTTCCTTCTTCGAGTGCGCGAAGTTCTGCATAGGCAGTTGTAAGCTTTGCCTGTGCAGAAGTTACTGCTGCGCGCAAACTACCGGAACGCAATTTTGCTAGCTCCTGACCTGCAATTACGATGTCTCCGTCTGAGACCACCAACTCTTCTACAATTCCTGATACTGGAAACTTTAACTCTAAATCTTTCTCCGAAATCACCGTAGCCACTACCTCTACTGCCTGCACTAACTCCCCCCTCTTTACGGTATCAGTTAAGTACTCCGGCGCTGGTTCTGATATAAGAAATCTTGTAAGTGCAACTATTGGAAGCACGACAACTAGTATAATAAGCACTCGCTTCCACCGCCTTTTACCGAAGGATTTAACTGTATGAAAGCGCTGTTTCAAGCCAATTTTCTCTGCTTTTGGAGTCTCATCAACCATAGTTATATTATAACATAATATCAAATATTGGACAATATTAGGAATTCGACGTAGATTTTAGTGTTTCAAGGGCTTCTCGCACCGCCTCATCTACCGGCTTCATAGTTATCCCTTCCGATTCCAGCTTCTTTCCAGAAAGTACACAACTACTGCGACCTGCCTTTGCAACATCAGAGAGATCTTCTTCCTTAAGAAGTTCGAACGTATGACTAGGGTCAACAATCTCTTTGTACAGCTCCATTATACGATATGGCGTTATTGCACCTGGATTTATGATGTTGTATGGACCCGTTGCCCTCTTGTCGATCAACTGTCTTGCGGCATCGAGAAGGTCTGGAATATAGGTCATTGAGTTTTCTGTATCTAAAACTCTATCGTACTTACTTACCTTGTTTATCAGGTTTCTTTCGCTTCCTGTTCCATCAAAAGGCATTCGAAGCCTGATGTTTAATACAGGAAAGTCATTAAGAAGCTGATCTACTGCACCTTTACTCCGTGAGTAAAAACTTCCAAAGAAGTTTGGTGCATCTGTCTCTATATAAGGAGTCGAAGAATCTCCAGAGTACACACACCCTGTTCCTATTTGTACAAAATAGATATCGCGCTTCCCACACTCCTCTACAAGGACCAATGGTCCTATAACATTACTGTGAATGGTTTCTTCTTTGTGATCTTCACACCAATCCACATTTGGACGTCCAGTTTTGCCTGCGCAGTTGATGACAACGTCTGGCTTTTGCATATCAAGAACTTCTGCAACAGCCCTACTGTCTGCGATATCGGTAGATGGTGTAGCTGCATCTGGATACAGTGACAGGAAGTACTGCCCCATGTAACCCTTGGATCCAAAAATAAGGACTTTCATGGAAAGAGGATAACACAAACTCCCTTAGTAAAGCCATAAATACCAATGTTCCGTTTATAGGAAGTTCTGGTATACTTATCTTATATGGTTCGCAGAAGACGACGAAAGTACCGCCGGAGGCGTAAGAAAAAGAACGCCCTAAACCTCGCGCCCGAAACGCAGAGACTAATTTCTGGTACAGGCCAGATAACAGCTGGAGTATTGCTCTATCTTGTCTTGCATCAGGACGCAGGAATGATTGGAGATAGCATGAGTACCGGTATGCAGTTTTTCTTTGGAGCATGGAGCGGCATCTTCCCTGCATTTTTGATCATCTCCGGATTACTTCACTGGTTTACCCAAGATACACACTTCGAAACAAAGCGTTCTGTTGGCCTTGTGCTTTGCCTACTTTCATTTTTGGGAATCGTACATATTGGTGCTCCACTAGATCAAATTGCATCCAATAGAGATCAGCTTGCAGGATCTATCGGATTTATGATGAGCCTTCCGTTCCTTGTCTTTGCTAGCAGGGCAGTTGGATATACCGTGCTTTCTGCAATGTTTATTTCTGGTCTCTTCATTTCATTCGAGCCAAACTTTGCAGGAGTCTTAGACTGGATTACTGCAGTAATAAAACCTAAGAAAAAGCGTCGCAAGAAGCGTGTCGTAGAAGAGGAAGACGAATATGCAGAAGATGAATATAAGGAAGAGGAAGAGTACGAGGATGATGAAGAAGAAGATCCTGTAGAGGACGATCAAGATCAACCAGAACTTAATATTGTACGACCAATATTTGCTCAGAGTTCTGTAAAAGATCGTACGCAGAAAATTCTTAGCAAGAAGGTAAAAGACACTCTTCAAATGAAAGATACTCGCTTTGAGGAATGGACATTCCCTCCATATGATCTACTTGATGGTTCACACTCCGAACTTAAGGTCGATGATGCTGAGCTAAAAAGCCAAGCAAAACTTATTGAAGAGAAGCTCGAAGAGTTTGATATTGATGTCACCATGCGTGACGCACATCCAGGCCCTACAGTTACTCAATTTACCCTTAAGCCTGCAGAAGGAGTAAAACTCAGTAAGATTGCTGCGCTTAAAGATGACCTTGCTCTTGCACTTGCAGCCCCTAGCCTCCGTATAGAAGCTCCAATTCCTGGTAAATCACTTGTTGGAATTGAAATGCCTAATACCGAAAGGACTCTCGTACACTTAAGGGAAATTATGGAAAGTCCAGAATTCACCGAGAGTGAGTCCCCTCTTACGCTTCCTCTAGGACGTGATGTATCAGGTAATGCTGTAGTCGCAGCTCTTAACGAAATGCCACACTTACTTATTGCTGGTGCTACTGGTTCTGGTAAATCTGTTTGTATGAATGCATTCCTAACATCACTTCTGTTTCAGAATGCACCACACGAGCTTAAATTGATATTGATCGACCCAAAGCGTGTTGAGCTTATGCCGTACGACGGTATTCCTCACTTACTAACACCAGTTATCACCGAAGCAGAACGTGCACTACAAGCGTTGCGTTGGGCTGTTGCAGAAATGGGCCGCCGTCTGCACAGGTTCTCTGAAGCAGGTGTCCGTAACCTTGATGAATTTAATGAGAAGCAAAAAGAGGAAGAACATGTACTCCCTCGTATTGTTATCGTCATTGATGAGCTTGCCGATTTGATGATGCGGCAATACAGAAGAGATACCGAAACCATGGTTGCTCGTATTGCACAGATGGCTCGAGCCACTGGAATGCACTTGATCATTGCCACACAACGTCCGAGTGTTGATGTTATTACCGGACTTATTAAAGCGAACATCCCTACACGTATTGCCTTCCGCACAGTATCAGCAGTAGACTCTCGTACTATCCTCGATAGCATTGGTGCAGAAGACTTACTGGGTCGTGGAGACATGCTCTACATGACAGCAGAAACTTCTAACCCTATGCGCATGCAGGGAATCCTTGTTACCAGTAAAGAAGTAGAACGTGTGATAAATAGTGTAAAGATTGCCGGTGGAGGAAAAGTGACCGAGCAAATAGAAATGGATGGTCAAAGAGAAGAAGAAGGAAGTAGCGGTAGCTACATTGATCTTGATGCTGATGATAATGGTGGCGATGAAATGTTCTTCGAGGCTGTACGTGTTGTACAAGAAACAGGGAAAGCCTCTGCAAGCCTTCTACAGCGTCATCTTAAAGTTGGATACGCTCGTGCTGCACGGCTTCTTGATATTATGGAAGATAAGAATCTGATAGGACCAAGCAATGGAGCAAAAGCCCGTGAGGTCTATATTGATAAAGTCGCTGAGTCATGAAACTGCTCATAGGAACTAGTAACACCGGAAAGCATATAGAGATCTCTGAAGTTCTTGGGTGTCTTGATTTGGAACTTCTAAGGCCTAAAGATCTATCAATTGAAATTGATCCAGAGGAAACAGGATCTACCTATGCAGAAAATGCCCTACTCAAGGCAAGACATTTCTTTGAGCTCGGTGGATCAGTACCAACAATTTCCGATGACTCTGGAATAATTATTGATGCTCTAGAAGGGGAGTTGGGTGTATACACAAGGCGATGGGGAGCAGGGCCTGAGGCCTCAGATCAAGAATGGATAGAGCACTTTTTGGCGAGGATGGATGCAGAAGAAAACCGAAAAGCACGATTTGTGTGTAACTTGGCATATATTGATGCAGAAGAAAAAGAGCATCTCTTCGAAGGAGTATGCGAAGGGATTATTACTCCAACACTCGAAGCAGATTACCTTCCGGGATTACCTATCTCGGCCTGCTTTAAGCCAGATGGATTTGATGCTGTGTATAGTGCTATGAGTATCAACGAAAAGAATACAATAAGTCATCGTGGGAGAGCAGTGCATGCACTGCGTAGTCATCTTGCTCAGTAGCCTGCTACGTAATATCAATTGGCGTAAAGTCCAATGCAAGTATCTTTTCCCAGACAATGCCAATCAGCTCTGTAAGCTCAGTACGGTCTTGCTCTGATATCGTAAACGATCGCGTTATTGGAGCTTCTGCACCTTCTCCTACAAACTCTAAGCGGAATTCTTTAGGATCGATCATAGAGTATCCATTACGGATTAAGAGATCATAAAAGACAAGCTGTCTGTGGTAACCGTAATCTATGATCTGCTTTTCGGTCTTCGGCTTTCCTGTTTTAAAGTCTGTGATAATAGCAGCGGAAGAGTTAGGCTCCATCAGATCAATACGGTCGAGCTTTCCTTTGATGGGAATGTCACCCAAGTGAGCCCTGATGCCGTACTCCACTTTGTGCACTACAGGATACGGTGGCTGTAAATGAGATTCCATATAGCGAGGAATTGTCTGATGTCCTAGATGAGAAAGTCGTTCAAGTTCTTTTTTCGTTAGCAGCTCTCTTTCTGATAAGTGCTTATCAAATTCGATGAGAAGTGTTGCCTCATCTAGAGGCGCCCCACTGGTAATAGAGTCTGCCCACATGGCCAGTACATGGTGTACTGCATTTCCATAGGAAAAGTGTGGCTCTTTTGCCTGTGGCTTTTGCAATAGATCTACTTCTAAGAATTGAAGCGGATCTTCTAAAAAGTGATTGAGAGCTGTTGGAGAGAATGCAAAGTTTTGAATACGCTTTTGTAAGAATGCTGCAAACTCACTGTCGAACTCCCGAGGAGGTACGGATAGTAATGTCGACATTTGCTCTGGATGTTCTACCTCTCTGTGTTCCTCAGAAAGATCTCCAGACTCCGCAAAGAACCCCGATGGAGAAACTGCCTTTATACTATCTCCTGATGTAAGCTCGTTAGGACACGTAAATAGTAATTCTCTTTTAGCCCTAGTCATAGCCACAAAGGCTACCCTTCTCTCATCTTGATTCTTCTCATAGGACTTCTGGTCTTTCTCCCATCCAAACAGCAAGTCTTCTGGAATAGCCAGAGACGGTGGGTTTCTTCTCTTATCCCAATGCCCTTCTCGGAAGTTGCTGATAATAACAGTATGAAATTCTAAACCCTTACTTTTATGTGCTGTCATCAACTGCACTCCAGACTCTGATAGATGCGGTAAGTCATACGTAAGCTTAAGATCTCCGTAGTCAGCATCTTTGTAGTATTCCAAATCATTTAAAAATACTTCGAATGTAAAGTTCGACTGTTCGTAGGCTCTATTTTTAATACGATCAAAGAACTCTTGTGAAGCAGCAAAATCTACAATGTCTAAGCTTCCGCTTTGTAATTCTCCTAGAAGATTGCAGTCACGATAAATAGATCCAAGTGTTTCTACTACAGTGCGCTGATCTTTTTTATGATGAAGATCAAGAATCCTATCACGCGCAGAAATAAAACCTTCTATATTACGTAATCCAAAGTCTTCAGACTCTACGAGAAGTGCGCATGCAAGAAGTGTAGTTTTTCTTTCACGCTTTATTCCGTACAACGTAGAAAGATCCGCAGGATGACAATCAAAACAAGGTGTTGCAAGTGCGCTCGAAAGAAGGTGGTCATCATGGGGATTATGTACCGCTTTAAGTACAGCAAGTGTCTGCTCTACAAGTGGGTGCTCTAAGAGATCCAACTTTCCAGAAAGTAATGCTGGAATTTGCCTCGCTTTGAATACTTCATAGAGTGGTATTAACTCTCGGTTCGTTTGTACGATAATTGCTATGCCGTTGGGGTCCACTCCATCTCGTAAGCGGTCAGCAACAATATCAGCAATCATCCATGGCTCTGCCATATCACTTGCAGCAAAAAGCATTTCTGGAGGTGTGCCATCTTTTTGTGCTGCTGCAACTAGATGCTTATCTAGATTTTCAATCTTTCCTACAAGTCGCTCTGTGTTTTGAGAGATAAGGGACTCTGCAGCATCTAAAATAGGCTGTGTACAACGATAACTCTTTGTAAGAGTAATCACAGGAGCTTCTGGATATCGGTCTCTAAAAGACAGGATGTTTGTAAGGTTCGCTCCTTGAAAGCGATAAATAGCCTGATCATCATCCCCAACTACAAAGAAGTTCGGGGCATTATCACCAGTAGGATCTGCAGTAATAAGGTCTAATAGAGCATACTGTGCTCCGTTGGTGTCTTGAAACTCATCAACCAGAACATACTGGTATCGCTCTTGCAGGTTTGCTAGAAGCCAATCTTCCTCCTTTAGAGCCTCTATAACATTCAGAATCATATCTTCGAAGTCATATCGTCCTGTCTCTTTAAGCATTTGCTGATACAATTCGAAAATTTCTATGAATTCTCTAAATTTACGAGCTGTTAGGAGGTTTCTCTGATGTACTTTTGTGCCTTCTTTGCTCGTATTGCGCATGATAGTGTCATATTCGTCTGCAATAGCGAGCAATTCAGCTCTACCCGTTACCCCTTCACGTTTTAGCTGAGAAATACGACCTAATATATCTCGCGAACGTGAATAGGGTGATTTTGGGTTCACCAGAACCATATCAGGAAGAAGCTGATCAATTATTTTGTTCAACGATCGATACCGTTCTACATCACTGATCTGTGTAAGCGAAGACCAGTCTTCGAATACTGATGGGTTCGCCATAATTACATCGTTACAAAACCCATGCAATGTGTTTACCGTAACGCCGTATGCATCACTACCAATAATTTCTCTAAGCCTAGAGCGCATTGCAGTTGCCCCACTCTTGCTGAATGTTAAACACAAAATATTCCACGGACGCATCTGTGTTGATTCCAATATTTTCGCAGTACGCAGCGCTAAAACTTGAGTCTTACCTGTCCCCGGTCCAGCAACAACCATCACAGGTCCATCGATAGTATCTACTGCACTTACCTGTGCTTTATTCAATCGTTCATACTCAACTGCAAAAGAGTTGGCACGCTTCGATACTATTTTTTGCACTGCATTTTTTGTTGCTTCGCCGGATTTCGATCCTGTTTTTGTAGACATGTCAGAATGCTACCAGAAGAAGTAAGACAACACATCCTGTTGTTTGCAAATACTATGAAAGACAATGAATATACAATACCTGCAATGTTACATTTGAAACAGTTACTGCTAGACTTACCAGTAACTTGCCTCTTGGCAATTTTGTTTCTCCTTTCCCCACCATCGTATGAACTGTTGTAAAGCATGCTACTGGCTGGTCCTAATTGGAGCCCTTAACTGGGGTCTAGTTGGAGTCGGCGACTTTGTTGGGCAGAACCTAAACGTGGTTAACCTCGTTTTGGGTAGCTGGCCACAGGTGGAGTCTATCCTTTACGTGCTCATTGGTCTCGCGGCCGTGAAGAAGCTCGTTAAAGGAGCTAAGTGCTCTACTTAATAAGCGCTTCTAAAAAGAGAAGGGTCTAGAGTGTATACTCTCGGCTCTTTTCTTAAATCTACTTTTTTACGATATCCAACTCGTGTGCACAGCTATCACACTTATTGATCTCCTTTCCTTCTTTGGTCAAACGAACTAGCTCTCCCTTGTTACACTTTGGACATTTCTCTGTAAGGCGCTTCATGTCTTCTTCTAGCATACGCATGAAGTCAACATACGATGCACCAGACTGTCCAGATTCGGAACTCATCTTGTTTGATGAAGAGAATCCAACACGCTTCGGGCTGCTACCGTGCTCTCGAATCGTCATAGAACGAGGGTGATCACGCATCTTTTGCAATACCTTGGCCTCAATCTGACGAATACGTTCACGCGTAACACCAAACTCCTTTCCAACCTCTTCAAGTGTGTGGCCTATACCATCTTGTAGTCCAAAACGCATCTCGATGATCTTTCTCTCACGTGGTGTGAGGAACTCTAACATGGAGTGTACGTTTTCTTTTCGTAGCTGACGGTTGGTTGCCTCAAATGGATTCACAGCATCTTCGTCTTCGATAAAGTCTCCAAGCTTACTGTCCTCCTCGGAACCAACAGGTGACTCGAGAGAGATAATATCTTGGCTGATTTTTTGAATATGACGTACTTTTTTGATATCCATCTCCATTTCAACAGAAAGCTCTTCTACTGTTGGCTCTCGTCCAAGCTCCTGTACCAAACGACGTTGCGTGTGTGTTAGCTTGTTAATGGTTTCCACCATGTGAACAGGGATACGAATCGTTCGAGCTTGGTCTGCAATAGCACGAGTAATCGCTTGGCGAATCCACCATGTTGCATAGGTTGAAAACTTAAATCCACGTTCTGGATCAAACTTCTCTACAGCTCGGAAGAGACCAATGTTTCCCTCTTGGATAAGATCAAGGAAAGAAAGCCCTCGACCAATATATTTCTTTGCAATAGAAACTACGAGGCGAAGGTTCGCTTCTGCAAGCTGTTGCTTGGCTGATGCGTCACCCTTACGAATACGCCTAGCGAGCTCTACCTCTTTCTTCGCATCAATAAGAGGTACACGTCCAATCTCACTAAGATACATACGTACAGAGTCATTACTAATTTCTAGAAGATCTACTTCTCGCTCACGCTTACGACGTCCTTTTTCTTCTTCGGATACCTCTCGATCTTTATCAATAGCAATTCCTGCAGTCGCTACCACGTCCATCATCTCTTCTTTTTTATCCATTGATGCTACAGAGGCAGTAGGCTCTTCGTCGTCATCAGAATCTAAGTCTAAGTCTGCATCGTCGTCATCTGCTCCTGATGAGATATCAGACAAATCCTCAGTAGGTTCTGGAATAACGAGTCCCCCTTTGTGCTTCTTTTCCCAGATCAGAGCATCCTTAACATCAATAACCTGGATACCAAGATTCACAAGCAGTGAATAGACGTCATCCAGCAATTCGACGTCTTCTTCTGCATTTGGAACAACCGACATAATCTCCTGATGCGTAACATAACGTTGCTCTCGCCCTTTCTTAATAAGATGCTTGATCTCACTAGGCATTTCTTTCAGATCGTCATCTGTTGGTTGTACGATGAATTTTCTCGGATGCGAAGCCATTGCGGGCAGTATAGGGAAAAAGGAACTATATCCAAGAGAATCTTGCGTAAAATTACGATTTATTCGCCATCGTCGCCAGTTTAAGCACTTGGGCGTACTGCGATGCCAACTTGTTTTCTTCTGTACTATTGCCCTCCTGACGAGCATTTTGCAGTTTCACTGCTATCTCTCGCTGCTTTTTCTTCAAAAAGACATTATTTGCCGTTGTGCAGTTTTTACGCATTTCCATTTCTGCCAGGGCACCACTCCAACTACCAAAGTCTAGATGCTCACAGTACAACATAAGAATGGAAACCCGTTCTTTGTAGTCCTCGGGGAGTATAAGCATATCCATAGAAAGGTTCTGTACGTCTGGCGCTTCCTTGAGGGCATTGTATATAGCAGCAACTGCTGGATCTTCTGGTTCTATAAGTTCTGCCAGTAGGGGTTTGAGTAGTGGAAAAAGTAATACAATTCCCATAGCAATTTCTGCACTGGAGAATCCATTTTTGGATTCTTCTTGCGCTTCGTTCTGCACAACTGGATTTATACGGACTATGTTTTTTTCAAAATTTCTGATGTCCTCCTTTAGTTCTGTTTCTGTGGTCGAGAGAAGCCCTGCGACTTTCCCAATGTAATGACCTCGCTCTACAGAAGAAGAAACAGCATTCACCAGTGGAATAATAATTTTTAGTGCTTCGTGTTTGCCTTCGGATGTACTGACATCTCCTTCGTGTAACGTATCAATAACCATATCAAGATACGGACGACCGCCTTCTTCCATAAGTTTTTTGAAACCTTCTGGGTCTGCAACTGCGGCTTCATCAGGATCTTTTTGCTCAAAAGTCACCGTATGCACAGGCAACTCTACTTCGCAGCACAATAAAAATGAGCGTTCGGCAGCTTGTTGCCCTGCTCTATCTTGATCCAAGCAAAGTACAACTGTCTCCGAGTATCGCTTGAGTACTTTTACATGTTGCTCTGTCAGCGCTGTTCCACTCACTGCAATAGTGTTGGTGATACCAAGGCGGTGACAAGCCATTACATCAAAATACCCTTCGACCAAAATAACTTTCTTGGTAGAGCGAATAGTTTCTCTGGCAAGGTTAAGTCCGTAGAGCACAGTTGATTTGTTATAAAGCGGAGTATCTCCGGAATTAATATACTTTGCATCGTCTTCACCAAGTGTGCGTCCTCCAAAACCTACTATCAGGCCATTGGCGTCGAAGATCGGAAACATCAGTCTGTTACGGAATCGATCGTAAATCTTTTCGTTCTGAAGTTCTTTTTGAATTCCAAGACTTGCATCAACAATTTCTTTACGACTGAACCCCGTTTTTAGAAGATGTTCGTAGGTATCACTAAATGAATCTGGTGCAACTCCGAGTCCAAACTCTTCTATCTGCTCTTTCGGTATTTTACGATTTTCTAAATAGAGCTTTGCTTTGTTATTGGCACTGAGATTAGTCGCATAAAACTTCTGTGCTGCTTGTAAGCACTCGCGTATGCGCTCCTTGTGGTCTTTTTGTACCGGTGCCTCCATCTTCAGGCCCTCTACTTTTACCCCAGTCTTTTCCCCAAGGTCTTTGAGTGCCTGACGAAAATCCACCCCTTCTATTTTTTGATAAAAGCTAAAGACATCTCCACCGCTACTACAGGCAAAGCAATATGCGATCCCTTTGTCCGGACTGATTTGCATACTCGGACGTGTGTCTTGGTGAAACGGACAGACACACACAAACCCACTCCCCTTCTTTTTGAGCTGGCAATACTGACCTACCAGCTCTTCTATCGGCAGCCGTGCTTTGATTTCCAGAGTTGGGTCCATAAGGAGAGGAAGTATACACTACTTATTCTCCAACCTTGAACCTCAAAAACCCATGTGAAAATCTGCCTTCTTCAAATTCTTCACCTGCACCCTTAACTGGACATCCAACAATTTCCCCTGGTGTGTACGTATGTATTGTTTTTGCCAGTGCGGTTGGAACAGATGCCGAAGCAGTATTTGCTTGGTCTTTAATTGTTCCTACAACAGGAATTTCTCTTTCAAGATGTAACTTCCTTATGAGGGAAATAATCTTCTCTATAAATTTTCCATTTGCCTGATGTGGAACTATACGATCAATATTTTTTAATCCACCAAAGCGAGGATCATCAGTAAGTTTTAGTAATGCTCCTGGAACATCTTTATACAGATATCTCCCACCGCGCTTCCCCATTGTAATCACTAGTCTTTCCAAGTCATCTATTACTCCATCTGGAGTTAATGTTCCTGTCTTTCTTTCGAATCCAAGACAGTGATTAGGATCTTCGACATCACCTCTAGCCCAAGCATCTAATATCTCATGTCTTCCTTCAGGGATAATACTTGTTACCGCAAGGCCATCACCAAATACAACGGCAGTATTTTCATCATTCCAATCTACTATTTTGCTAAGCATCTCAGCCATTATTACAATGATATGGCGACCCTCTTCGTTATCCATTTCCATTGCCCTTTCGATTGCAGCAGGAAATCCGCTACAGGCAAAGTTAAGGCTAGTGGAAGATGCTATTCCATGTGTTTTTGCTGCTTTTGCAGCAATATTTTCAAGAGAGTCTGACTGATCTTGACTATTGCAGCTTGCAAGAACGACTCCAGCACAGTCTTTTCCCTGTATATTGAGTTTTTCAAACAAGCTCGTAATAGCTAATCTCGCCATTGCCGTTATATCTACTGTAGGATAGGCAATTTGGCGTGTTTCTATATGAGTTCGCTCCGTAATTTTACCAAAAGGATTTGGAAGATCCTCATTAGCTACTGTTCTAAATTGCGCTGGGTTATGCGAACAGTCTAAAAACTCTGTGAATCCATATTTTGGCTTATTCATGCCAAAATCCTATCATGTTAGTACTTGAACAATCCAGCGAGGAAGCTGGTTTTTACAGCGGCCATCCCGTGTGTTTCCCCTTCCTATACAGATACCGTTATATCGGAATAGAACTTTTCCGAATAACTCAGAATCACAATCGATATCCTGACCTCTGGTAAGCAGCTTCCACTGCTCCTCTGTGATATCAATAACATTGCCTTCTGTATTTGACCCTCGGAGTGTCGCAAGGTCATGGTCTATCATCACTGGAGATTTGGTTAATGTTTTTCCAAATGGTAAACCAATACCCGCATTTGGACACGGCAACTTAAACTTGTAGATATCTTCTGTAGCAATCCACAGTCGTTCTTTACTCTGCAGTAGTACCTCACTTTTGTTCTTAAAGGATTTTCCAAACTTGGATTCTAAGAATTCACAAATTTCTTTCACGCGACCTTTTGACAAAAGATCTTTATCCACTTTTACAAGATCGTACTGTACTGCCTCTTTTGTTGGTGCAGTTTTCTTAAGCACTGCACAGAAGAAACCTTCGGAGTCATATGTCTGCGGCCAGATCCTGAGAAACGGTTGTCGGTTGTCGGTTGTCGGAAAAATCTGCTCTTGAACCATATACGAATCGTCAATTGCCTTCTGCATACTGTCAACCGACCACTGATCACCGATCACTTCTTGAGGATGTACTACTTCAAGTTGACCAGGGAACTTTCTGAGAACACTAAATACAACGTCCTCGTTTTCTTCTGGGGTTAGTGTGCACGTGGAATATACAATACGTCCTCCTATTTTTGTAGCATGTACTGCAGCTTCTATAAGTTCACGCTGAAGCTTTGCATTCTTTCCTATGGAATCTATCGAGCAATACTTGAGAGCGGATGAATCCTTTCGTGCAGTCCCCTGCCCTGTACATGGTGCATCAATAAGAACACGGTCGAATCGACCGGTCATATGCTTCCCAAACCACTGTCCCATTTTTTTGGTAACAATAACATTAATCACTCCAAGCCTATTAAGTGCAGACTTCAGTGTTTGTAGTCTGGCTTCTTGCATATCGTTTGCGACCAGTACACCTCTTCCGTTCATCTTCGCTGCAATCTGTGTCGATTTACTTCCTGGTGCTGCTGCCATATCCAAGATCTTTTCTCCGGGCTGCGGATCTAGCATGCTAACCGGCAACATGCTGCTCGCTTCTTGTATGTAGGTATGACCCAGTAAGTGAAGCAGATCTTTTCCTAGAGGAACCGATCGATCTTCTCGGTCTATAAAGAATCCTTCTTTGCACCACAGCACAGGTTCTAGCTTCCAGTTGTGGTCTGCTGCGTACGTTTTAAAATCTTCTACACTCATCTTGAGCGTATTCACCCTCATACATTTACGAAGAGGCTTCTCACTACTCTCCTTAAGAGCTGCGATATCAGTAAAGCCTTTGTAACGATCAAATGGGTGATTCATGAGATAGGAGTCTAGCAATACTTGTCTCTATTACGCTATTTATAATGATTTTAAGTCTTTTTTTAGAAATATTGCCAATAAACCACTATAATCATTCAAATGTCTATTTCAACAAAAAACCACCAATCTAAAAATTCAGACGTTACAGCGCTATGGATCCCTGGTATTCAAGATTGCCCAGGGGATAGAGAGGTATTATGCAATAACCTCTTAGATAATAGTCTTTTGGTGCAAAATCCAGATGCTCAATATAAAGTATTTGATACGTTTACTGATAAAAGTAATTGGATCAAACACAAGATAGAAGTAGAAATAGAGCTTATCAAAGAACAAGGTCATAGAGCGATTATTGGTAATTCATTTGGAGCACACCGTGCGACAGATATCATTAATGCATGTCCACAAATAGAAATGGCAATACTATTAAATCCACCAAAGAATGAAATAAGTAAGGCCACAAAGGCAAATGATACAGATCGAGCATCGCCTTCAGAAATCATGCTTAGACCACTTACTTTAGATATGCTTAATGATACGTTTAATGACTTCCTTGCTCGTCATGAGCAAAGTTATATGCATGAACGTAAGCGTATGAGAAAAGAACTGAGAGCATTAAAAAATGGTAAACCTTTTGAGGAATTATTACGTAAGTGCAGAGAGGATATTGAATTACTTATTGTACAAGCACCTACAGACCCTTGGCATATACAAGAAGAGCTTTCACATTCAAATCTGAAACACGAAAAAATGGACGATACATATCATTATCCACATGTATCAAAACCTCAAATTCTTGCAAAGCTGATTTGCAAATGGATAAATGGCATACGAACTACAAATAAATCTGAATCGGAATCAGCAATAGCTAATAGTGATGCGTCTATACTTAACAGTAATCAATCAAGTTTGCCAATATTTCCTATACAACCAAACTCACAAGCTTCTCCGAAATATAAATCTCCTTCTTGATGTCTTTGCCTTCTAGATTCTTTGCAACATTCGGCTCATCCTTTGCCATCTTAAGAACATCAGCCTCTGCAGCACCCGCATCAATCGTAATTGTACCGCGCAACTTTCCATTTACTTGTACTGCAATCTGCAGTGTATCTGATACACAAAGTGCTTCGTCGTAGGTTGGCCAAGTTTGATCTATCACGAGCCCTTCTCCACCCAATTTCTCCCAAAGTTCCTCTGCTAAATGCGGAGCTATAGGTGATAGTAATTTGGCTATAGTTAGGGCTGTCTCGGTATTTACCCCATCCTGTTTTTCGAGCAAGTTCAACAGTTCCATGAGGGCTGAGATACACGTATTGAAGTGTAGTTTTTCTATATCCTCAGTTACTTTCTTAATCGTCTGATTGAGTTTGACTTGCACCTCCTTGGACTGCAGGGAGGTATCCCCGCTCTGCGGCTGCTCACCTAATAACTTCCACACTCTCTGCACAAATCTATCGATTCCTTTAATTCCAGTATCACTCCAGTCTCCCCCATCGGTAAATGGCCCCATGAACATGAGGTACATACGGAAGACATCAGATCCATACTTCTCTACAAACTCATCTGGGGAAACTACGTTTCCTTTGCTCTTACTCATCTTTACTCCTCCGTTTGTAATCAAACCCTGATGAACCAACCTCTGGAACGGTTCTTCATTACTAATGTATCCAAAGTCTTTGAGGGCCATGGTCACAAAGCGAGCGTAGATCAAGTGCATGCAGGCATGCTCTGGTCCACCGATGTACATATCCACTGGCATCCACTTCTTCTCGATATCCTTTGGAACAAATTCTTTCTCATTTCCTTCTGCAAGATATCTAAACTGATAGAAGCTACTACAAACGAATGTATCCATAGTATCAACTTCGGGCTTCCAGCCTTTTCCGAAAATCTTCTCTGTGCGATCGATGAGTTCTTTGGACTGTGCAAGAGGTGCGGTCCCCGTTGGCTTAAAGTCGACATCACGAGGAAGTTCCCATGGGAGATGCTCTTGCGGGATTGGATGTGGATTTCCTTCTGGGTCGTAGACGATAGGGATAGGTGCGCCCCAGTATCTCTGACGAGAGATACTCCAGTCGCGAAGCTTATATTGGATTTTTGCTGTTCCCAGACTTTTCTTTTCTAGTGTCTCTGTGATTTTCTTTCGTCCTTCTATAATATCCATACCCGTAAAGTCTCCAGAATCGATAATTGATCCTTTGACGTGATATTTATCAACATCATCATAAACAAAAGTCTCTCCATCAGAAGACTGAATACTTTGTACAATTTTAAATTCGTATTGGTTGGCAAAGTCCATATCACGTTGGTCATGAGCAGGAACCCCCATCACTACTCCTGTTCCGTAATTCATTAATACGTAATCCGCTACCCAGAGAGGAACTTTCTCTCTAGTAAATGGATGGACGAGCGAAGCACCCGTATCGACTCCTGTTTTCTTTTGTCCTTCTGCCATTCGATCTATATCAGATTTTTTTATTGCCTCTGCCTGGTAAGCAGAAACTGCATCACGATGTTCATCACTCACAATATTTTTTAATTCTGGATGCTCTGGAGAGATAACTGCAAAGGTAACTCCGTAGATGGTATCGACTGTTGTTGTAAATGTATCAAGAACAATATCTGAATTCTCTACCTTCCATGAGACATCACATCCTTCACTTCTTCCAATCCAGTTCTTTTGCATGGCGATAGTTTTTTCTGGCCAGTCGAGTTTGTCATGGTTATCTAAGAGTCTCTGAGCATAATTTGCGATCTTCCAGTACCACTGTGTCATTGGCTTCTTTTGAATTGGTGTGTCACACCTTTCACATGTTCCATCTTGGCACTGTTCGTTTGCAAGAACTGTCTGACAACTATCACACCAGTTTACATTCCCCTCTTTTCTATACGCAAGATCATTCTCGAACATCTTAAGGAACAACCACTGAGTCCAACGGTAATACTCTGGCTTACTGGTATTTACCATCTTCTTCCAGTCGTACATACATCCAATACGTTTAAGCTGAGTAATCATTGTCTCAACATTTGTTGTAATAGAATCATCTGGATGCACTCCGGTTTTAATGGCAAAGTTTTCTGCAGGAAGACCAAAGGCATCAAATCCCATTGGAGTGAAAACCGTCTTTCCGTTCATCCGCATGTATCTGGCAAAGCTATCTGCAGGAGCGAAATTATACCAGTGCCCAACGTGGAGCTTATCTCCACTGGGGTAGGGGAACATTACATGGGAGTAATAGGGGTCTTTGGCTCCTTTAAGGTCTATCTCATAAGATTTCTCTGACTCCCATTTTGCTTGCCACTTCTTCTCTGTAGAAGATGAATCGTACATACGCGGCATATCGTACAGTTTCTGGCCGGTTTATCACAATTCTTTGTGGGAAAACTCTGTAAATTCTGATAACCTGCGGGTCTACATATGGCAAAGATTCCCACTGTAGCGATCATTGGAAGGCCGAATACCGGCAAATCCACACTTTTCAATAAGATCATTGGTCGCAGAAAGGCAATAGTAACCGACACTCCTGGTACCACCAGAGATCAAGTTGCGGGGCAAGTGCACGGTCAACATCTTGATTACTTGCTGATTGATACCGGTGGTATGGGTGGAGGGACAGAAGATGCAGCCCTTGAGGATGATGTACACGAGCAGTCTAAACTGGCCCTCGAGCATGCAGACGTTATTGTATTTACGGTGAATAGTAGAGAAGAGCTAACCGGAAGTGACTTTGAGATTATTGATATTCTTCGTAAGAGTACCAAGTCTCATGTGCCCATACTTATGGCACTGACGAAGTGTGATGATCCAGGAACGATTGATGGGCTCTTGCCAGAGTATTACCAGCTAGGAATAGCAGCAGAAATTATTCCTATAAGTGCTCCACATAGAATAGGTATGGATAAGCTGGAGGAAACTATCGAACAGGAATTGATCAAGCTAAACTTCGAACGTGTACCAGAAGAAGAGAACGCACTTCCTCGTATCGCCATAATCGGAAAACCGAATGTTGGAAAAAGCTCACTGGTAAATGCATTTATGAACGAGACACAGCGTGCGAAGTCTCCACTCCTTGTTTCTGATATTCCTGGAACTACACGCGATGCTGTGGATACGGTTATTCGTTATCACGAACAAGACTATATCTTTACAGATACTGCTGGTATCAAACGAAGAAAAGATACGAAGAATGACATCGAAGTTTATGCATACTTCCGTAGTATTAAAGAATTAGAAGATTGTGATGTTGCCGTGTTGATTCTTGATGCAACGGAGACTCTCAGTCGCCAAGACAAACGTGTTGCTGGTATGGCGGTAGAAGAAGGAAAAGGTCTTATCATCTTGGTAAATAAAATTGATTTGGTAGATGCCGAAGAGCGTTACCTGCGTATGGCAGAAATAGAGCACCAACTGCAGTTTGCTAAGTGTGCCCCTGTACTTCCTGTGTCTGCAAAGACCAAAGAAGGTCTACTGAAGATTTTTGACTTGATAGAGATGGCACAACGTAACCGAGTAAGAAGGATTCCTACAAAAGAGCTATTAGACTGGTATAAGCGTGCAGTGTACGGAAAACCAATGGGCATGCTGGCAAGGTCAAAAATGATTACTCAGGCAGATGAAATACCTCCTACCTTTGTGATCTTTGTAAAAGATCCGAAGAGGGTACAGGTATCACAACTGCGCTATGTCGAAAACAACATGCGTAAAACCTTCGGCTTCGAAGGCACACCTATTCGTTGGATAACAAAGAAAAATGACTAAGATCTATCTTTTTCTTTCTTGATCCTGGCACCACCAATCTCCACGACGACAGAACTTTTTATCGATGACACGACCGTCTTCATGAATAGGCAGTGGATACGCTTTGATAGCTACCTCTAACTTATCAAGAAGCTTAACAGGGTCGCTATCGAATACCATGTTCGGTGCAATTTTTCGTACACACAAATCTTCTACAATATGTGGAACATGATCAGAAATTCCTCCAGTACCAGTCAGCACTCCAATAGGTCGCCCTTCTTCGTACGCAATTGTTAACTCGTTTAGTGTTCCTATTCCTCCTCCGATAATAATGACACCATCAGAAGATCGAATATTAATAATATCGCGCTCCATAAATCCAGCTCCTGTATAGATTATAAAGTCATTCTCATGTGGAGAATTATATTCTTTTATATGCTCTTCGATAGAGAAAGCTGGAGAGATACCCACAGTAAACCCTCCTTCTTCCTTCGCACCAAGTAGAGCATCGTTTGGAAGCCCTGGGCAGGCACCATTAATAAAGATATGGTTACGTCTTGCGATTTCCTTTCCAAGCTCTGTAGCTTGGATTCTTGCATGCTCACTTTCTAACTGTGGTCCAGATGCGGAACCCATCACTCCAATCTTTAGCCTGTGGCTGTGTTCATCAGTCATAACAGTTGTAGTGTATGTGTTTAGAAAATAGGAATCACTTGCGTAAAACTACTGTTCGTCTTCTTGCTCGGTATCATCTGTAACCGACGTTACAGAAGTCTGGTTCATCTTTACAGTTGCTGTCCCTTGAGGGCCTTGAACCTGAAACTGTAAGTTTGCTACAGGGAACTTTCGCATCCCCTCTGGAGGACGGAATCCTGCATAGGCAAAGATGATGAGTAGGCCAAATATGAATATTTGTTTCATACTGTTATTATACTATATTTTGCCATTTTTAGCAATTACCTATTCTGAGCCACTTCCTAAGTACATATAGCGGTTTGTGTTGTGTTCCTCGTTAGAAACAGCATAATGAATCAATCCCGTTTTATCGTGAAGGTAGTACCAATACGGTGAGCTTTTAGGGTTAAGAGTAGCCTCTATACTCTTAAGACTGATACTCGAAATAGGCCCTGGAGGAAGGCCTTTGAACTTGCGAAGGTTATAGGGGTTATTGACATTAAGATCTCCGTGCGTAATTTCTGCTGATGGCTTGTTTACGATGTATCGCACTGCTGCATCTATCCCCAGCCCCCAACCTTCGTCAAAGCGCTTCCAGAGAATCCCCGCAACTACTGCTCGCTCTTCATCCGTTCTTGTCTCCTCTTCTACCAAAGAAGCCATCGAAAGGAACTCATGAAGTGATCTATCTGAAGACTCGAACTCCTGCGCATACTCTTCGAGTACGTTATACCGAAAACCGTTTAGCATGCGCTCGAAGAAAAACTTTACGACAAAGTCATTTGCAGGGACATAATAGGTATCTGGATAAAGATATCCTTCCAATAATCCTCCACGTTCCGACATTTCACCCATTTCTGTAGGGAGAAATTCGAAGGCTTCAAAATCACAATTACTTGCACAGTACATAGCATCACCCTTCTCTATAAGCTCCATTTCTACTAGCAAATTATCAATATCCAACACGGTGAATCCTTCTGGAATAGTGACGATCATCTCCTGTGCTCGACCTGTTTGCAGTATTTCTGCAAGATCATCTACAGACATTGATGTATCAAGCAAAAACACTCCTGCCTGCAAAGATCCATCTAGACCTTGCAGCTTTAGGTGAATCTTAAATGCAAATGGAGAACGAATCATCCCCTCTTTCTTTAGATGATCTGCAATTTGTGACGTTGTTGATCCTGCCTCAATGTTTACCTTAGTTCTAGAAGCAGCAATACTATCTACAGGAGTCAGCGCTCTGGCATACCAGAGATATCCAGCTGCTGTGAGAACGATAATGGTAATGAGAAGTTTCTTCATAGAAGTTTTATGAATTTCCCATTCCTCCCATCCCCTGCTCTGGTGCTCCCATACCCATTTGGCTCATAACGCCCTGCATCTTTTCTGTCGCTACAACCTGCGCCTTTTTAAGGGACCTATTAAGAGCATCTTTAAGAAGTTCTGGAATGCGGTCGCGGCTTACATCCTCCGCGATAGTAATAGAAATAATTTCCTGCTCTGCATTTACTGTTACTACTACGCCTTCTGCCTCTGCTTCTACATGGATGTTTTTAAGCTCCTTTTTAATTTTCTTTGCCTCTTTCTGAAGCTTAAACATGTCCTTTGCTTTTTTGAATGATGTCATAGTAGAGCTAGGCTACGGTGCTAGAGGCACATTTGCAAGCAACTAGCTAAAACATCCTAAAAATGGTACAATACAATGATTATGGAACCTGGTTCTCTCCTTTACAGCTTGATAAATATCACGGCTAGCTTAGAAACTATTGCCATCTTCTTTGCAGGAATATTGGGGTACGTTGGTGTATCTGTAATGGCTTTTGGAGGAATCAAAAGTGCGATGCACTTTATTCTCTCAACAATTCGAGGGAATAATCATCTTCCTTATATTCGTATCGACCTTGGTAAGCACTTGGCACTTGGTCTCGAATTTTTGGTCGGTAAAGATATTATCGAATCTATCATTAGCCCAAGTTGGGATGATCTTGGAAAACTTGCTGCCATCATTGCTCTTCGAACAGCAGTGACAATGATGCTCAGCTGGGAACTTAAGGAAGTAAAAGAAGAGCTAGAGCAAGATAAAAGGCGTAAGTAGAAAATTCTACTGATTTCCAATTCCAATTCTGTCTTCGACCTCTTGGTCTACGAAGACTTTCTTTCTTCCGTATTTCATACGACTGTACTCTTTAATAAGTCCTCCAAGCTTTTCGTTACGCTTGGATTCATCGTAGATCGTGTTCATGCTAAACGGCCTAGAAGTTACGTTGTTGATGTTTAGCTTTGTGTAACATTGGAAGTTTGGCACATTAATTACATCTTGCTCGGAAAGCACAGGTGCCATTTCTTTTGCCATGTATTCTGCATCTTCTGCACCGATCTTAAAGGAACTAATACTACCAGCATTACCAAACACCGCATCGCGAAGCTTCGAACTTGCAGATCCATAAGCTTCTGTTTTACCGACAAGCTGTCCAATAAATTGGTGAGCCATAATAAGAGCAAGCTCATATTTACGTGCCTCAGAAAGAATAGTTGCAAATGCATCTGTTACGAAGTTTTGGAACTCATCCACATAGAGGTAGAAACGCTTACGATCTTCTTTGGCCATATCTGCACGACTCATTGCTGCCATGTTGATTTTATTCACAAAGATAAGCCCAAGTAGCTGCGCATTGGTATCACCAATTTTACCCTTGGAGAGGTTAACCAATAGCACCTTCTGGTCATCCATAATCTGACGAATATCAAATGCAGACTTTGGCTGACCAATGATATTACGCATTGTAGTGTTCGTAATAAACGGACCAAACTTGGAACTGAAGTACGGAATCATTTCCTCTTTTTCTCTTTGACCTGTCTTTGCCATTTCATGTTCCCAGAAACTACGCACCACTACGTTTTTACATTTACTTACTTTGTAGCGCTGGAAGTCTTCGTCTACGAATATTCGTGGGACATCGATAATCGTTGCGCCTTCTTCTTCGTCATCCATAAGTGTAAGACAACCATTTCGGAAATAGTGCTGAATACGCGGTCCGAATATTTCATTACCGAATAGCTTGATGAATATTTCCATCGCATCCAGTGAGGCTCGATCTTTCTCTTCTGGAGTATTTGCCTCTAGAAGGTTTAGCCCCATGGGTCTGTCTCCATCAGCAGGGTTAAAGAGGATGATATCCTTTGCACGTTCTTTTGGCGTGTGCGCTAGTGCATCTTCGATAAGATCTCCATGTGGGTCGATCATGCAAACACCATCACCATTTTTAATATCTTGTCTCGACATCCAACTGATGAATGCAGATTTACCCGTACCAGATTTACCAATGATGTAGTGGTGTCTTGTACGGTCCTTCGGTCCAAAGCGAATCTCTGTTGCTAATGCACGATAGTTATTAATTCCAAGAAGTATTCCCTCTGCGGGTGGATGTGGTGGTGGAGGCAACGACTTAGATGCAGTCCACTGAATGATAGGGATTTTGTTGTAACGACTATCAGGGAAGTGAAAAAGTCCTGCGAGTTCCTTTTCTACGAAAAGAGATTTCTTGTGTGCAAACCCATTGATGCGATGCTTCCAGAGCCTGTACAGAATTTCTGCATTCCATTCGAGTGGAAAGAAATCAACAAACATGCGCTTATTTACGAGCACATTTCCATACAAATCTTTAAAGGCATTAAAAGAGACCTGCATGTTATTGGTGATCTCCATAGATCGATCGTACGTTTTACTCGCTGCAAAAATACGAATCGAAGCATGATAGAAACCCATTCCTGCCTTTTCTCCCATACGCTTATACAACTCTTCTTCTGGCTGAATCATACGTACAAAAGAGTCTCCACTTTTTGCACCTGGAGCCATGTTGCTTGCATCTCCTGTTGCAAGACCGGAGGTTATGTTTCCAATAATCTTGAGGCCCGGTATATGACTGAGCCAGTGATCCTTCTTACCCTTAAAGCTTGCACTTGCATGTGACTTTGCTTTCTTATTCCATTTTCCAGAAAAGGATGGTGTAAGCACCATCTGAATACATGCAGTTTCATCTGAACCGAGTTTACTCAATACATTTCCAATACCATTAAGTGGATCATCCTGCATCTGTTCGTAGAAACGAATCGGATACATGAACGGTTTTTGCATCATCATATTGTACGCAACCATCTTGCTACCTTCTGGCCAGATATCTGGTGTATTCTGTAGGGTTACCTCTGCATCCGGGTAGAAAGCTGTTACCTGTTTTTCTACAATCGAAACTAATTTTGGACTGGTCACCACGTACATTGTTAACTGTCCTTTTTCGACATACATCTCAAAGCTGATACTGATGTATCTGAAAAACCAGAAATGTATCATCTGATAAAAGTTGAGTGACTTAATTTCCCATAGTGCGCGGAAGAGCTGCTCCATGATGGCAATCTTTTCTTTAAAGTCCTTCTCGGTTCTTTTTTCTTGGTCAATCTTTGTCTCTTGGCGTGGTAGCAGTATTTTTAACGCTATAAGATTTTTTCCTTGCTTTTGTGCATAGAAATAACGGAAGCACTTTTTACCGAGGCGCCATAATCCGTATATCAAAACGATACTAAATATCGATGACACCGGTGCATCAATAAACCCACGTCCAAGTGAAACCCAGAATCCATCTGTCGATAGAGAAATAATGGTGATTGTCACCAACCAGATAAATGGCCAAGTACCGTAGCGAAGGAGTGTAACCATACTTTTTTTATGATACAGTAAATCATCTGATTATAGCAGATTTTTAGCTTGCTGGGTAGAAGAGATTTATGCACAGCCACTAACAGTCATGCGCATTTGGCGTATTCGTCCAAGCGCATCGCCCACCTCGAATATGTATCGCCCTGATATATCTGGAGACATCCTGTATTTCTCTTTGGGGTGCACAAAATCCTGTATCCGAAGATACTCTCCATCGGGGAACGTTACGCCGATAATTACAAATGGACGACTGCTCTGCAATATGAGCTGATCACCCAAAGTAAAGGTGTGTGGTACACCACGAAAGAAATGGACATCGCGCGTTATTCTCTTCTGATACAAACGTTGGCGCTGCTCACACTTATCCACAAGGTCCATATGCCCCAACCTATCGAATGTTGCCCGTAATACCCCTTGCCCAACAGGGGCAATGGCCTCAAAGGCTGCTTTACTCAAATCCATATCTCTTCCGTCTATGTAAGGCCCACGATCGTTAATACGAACAATGACATACTTCTCGTTATCTACGTTTGTCACTTTTACGAGCGTATTACTTGGAAAGCTTCTGTGAGCAGCTGTAAGGGCATGCATATCAAATACATCACCAAATGCTGTGCCATTGCCATGGAAATCATCAGCATAAAAGCTCGCTTCATGTACTTCTTTTCTTAGTTGACCATCAAGCGCTGCAATCATCATTAAGAGATCTGCACGAGAAACCCTACCATCGAGCGGATGCTCTGTATCAATAATGGGGTAATCTAACATCATCGAAGAGAGGTGCTGCTCCTGCATATCAGGAAGCTCACGAACATTCCTTGTGCGATAAATCCAAAGCAGCGCATCGGCTAATGTGACAAGCTCAGTAGGACGAAAGAAGTCATCATTAAGTAATATACCTCTTCGTTTTCCAAAGCTTATTTCTAAATATCCTCTGTGGTCTTCTGCAACATCTTCATAGGACTGCACTGTTTCAAATGCAGGTCTGTTAACACTCTTCCAAATAAGAAGATACGCATCTGCTCTTGTGGTAAAAGCGGTTTCTGCAAACACAGCACATGGCAAAAAGAGAAGGCCGATACTGATGAAAAATCGTGTGATGGAGACAGCTTGAAAGAAGTTGTCTCGAAGGTCAATTGACGAACAAGACTACAAGGCGTTCCACCCTTCTGCGCGGACAAGTCTGTAGAGAATATTGCGCTGATCTTTGCGCAATGTTCGCAGTGTAGCAGGTCCTACATATCCTGCTCCTGTATCTGAGCGTGAGGTAATTAATCCACGATCTAACTGATACCGAATAACTGATTCTTGTGTAAGTGGTCCGTAGACACTGTTAATTTTTTCTTCTGGGAAAAACCCGAGAGCGACAAGTTCTGATTGCAAGAGTCGCACCTGCTTTCCGGAATATCCTTCTCCTAGGAATTGTGCGATGCGCTGACCATTGTTTTCTATGTGCTTATCAATGGTATACAAATCAAGATAATTGTCCGCATGGCGACCTACGATTAACCGATTCCACTGTCCTTTGATTGCCCGGCTGGTCAGTGGCCCAATACGACCTGCTCCTGTATCCGAAGCAGTTCCAACTAGTGCGTGATCTTGTTGGAATTTTAGAATAGAAGCGAACAAATTGTCATCGTACTCTCCGTTTGTTCTGCCCTTATAGTAGCCAAGAAACCGTAGCATTCTCTGTGCCTCCGCAATGGAGTGTTGTGAAGATTTTGGATCTACGAATTCTGCAAATGGCTGAGTTGCCCCAAGCCGTGTACGTGCCCCGAGTACGAATGCTGCAGATTTTTCTGAGAGCATATTTTTTGGAGCATCAACGCGGTAGTCACGTATAAATGCATGAAATGCTTGGCTGGTTTGTGGGCCAAAGAATCCTGTTGGGCGATGCTTTAAGTATCCAATTGTTTGTAAGTGATCTTGTAAAAGATATACAGAGAGCCCTCGCTCTCCCTCCTTTGGTCGCATTGCAAGTAAGTTATCTTTCTCGACAAAGTATGTCTTTAGTTCATCAATTGGAGCTGGCATATCTTCGAACACGACATGTGTTTCTGGCTGGTTTCCCGTTGCTGGATACACTGTTCCTTTTACTCGCTGTAGCCCAAAGGCTAGCGCACGAGCCAATCCTTCTTCTCCGTGCCCTGCCCAAATATCGAGACGGTGTTTTCCATTACCAAGTTCGTTAATTGCACCACCTCTATCATGCACAGCAAATGTTCCAAGCCCCGGCAAACTGATCTTTGTTCCAAATGGATAACTTGAAGGTGCTGCAATCATCCCGGGATATACAGGTGTCTGATCTGCACCAGCAATCCCCTGCCCGTTTAATACCTTGTCTGCTTCCAGTCCACCTTTGACATAGCAACACTGACCAGGGAGTGGTGAGTAATATGCAGTAATAAGAAACTCTTGCTGGTAGGGGTCTGTTCGCACCATAGGATTTCCTAGTGTTTGATACGGCACGATAACTGCAACCATCATCATGATTGTCTTCATGTGCAAAGGCATCTTTGGAAGTGCGCCTTGGTGTAGTGGTGTGATGTTTATTTTCAAATCTAATTATTATAGCAAATATTGACTCGGTAGTCTGCAATCAATAGTTTACAAAACGATAATTTCCTCTTCTAGCCGCATTCCGAACTTTCCGGGGATGTACACACCTGGTTCTATCGTAATTATTTCATTTTTGAGGAGCTTCTTTTTTTTTGCCTTAGTACTGATAGAAACTCCCTCATGGATATCCAGACCCACTCCATGACCAAGTGCGTGCGTAAAATACTGTTCGAGATCCTCTTCTTTAAGAATATCACGCGCGAGCTGATCGAGTTTGTGATTAGTTACCCCTACTTTTACTGCAGCAATTGATTCCGATTTAGCCCTATCTAAAGCGTTATACACTTTATTTTGTAGCGCAGTTTTCTTCGCGGTGAAAAACACGCGACTCTGGTCTGCACAGTACCCTTTATATCGTGCGCCAACATCAATTTGCACTACGTGTCCTTTAGCAAGTTTACGATCTGTTGGATGATGATGCGGGCTACTGGAGTGTGTTCCAAATGCAACAATTGGATCAAACGAAAGCTCATCTGCTCCAAGCTCTACTGCCCACTGGCGAAGCAATTCTGCAAGCTGCTTCTCTGTGATTGAACTTTTTAGCGCCTTCGGAATCCGATCCATCATCTTATGAGTTATGCCCTGAGCTTTACGAAAATTCTTGAGTTCATCTGGCTCTTTACTTCTACGAAACTCTTCGATTATCCCCTTTGATTGAACAAATTTTGTGTTCGAACCTTCGCCAAGGCTATGGTCCGCAGGCAGTAGTTTCTTCTTCCAGATGCCAAATCTGGCTACTGTGACGTCTTCTGATTCAAATCCACATCGCTTGATGCCAACTAAGAGCTTTTGTAAGGAATCTGTGTCAGCAACAGCAATCCCCTTTCGCACTCCTTTTTGGGCTGCCTCTCGATACCTTTCATCTACAAGTAATGTCATACTTTTGGCTTTTATAAGCACAAAACCTGTACTTACTTCCATGCCTGTGAGATACCGGATATTCGTCAAATTACTGACAAGTAAAGCATCGATTTTGGCTGACTCAAGCACTTCTGAGGTAGAGGTTGGACGCATGGCTAAAGGGTAGCGTGAAAGGTAAAATTTTGCTACAATAGTATGAAACCATGACAAAAATCATATCCAACATCAAGCCTATGCTTTCTAAGTCTGCTTTGACCGCTGTACTCCTCGGTATTATTGCTACTGTCGTACCTGACATAGCAATCGCACAATTTTATCATGGACCGGGTATCGTACAGGGGATAACTGATGCCCAAGCAATTGGAGGTGTATCTGGAGGAGATATCCGTACTATTGTTCTTGAGATACTTCGTGCAGTCCTACTCTTTATGGGTCTTGCAGCTGTTGTCGTAATAGTTATTGCAGGTATTTGGTTGGTGGTAAGTGTTGGGGATGAATCCGCAAAAGATAAAGCAAAGAAGATTATTTTGTATGCAGTTATTGGTCTTTTGATTATTGCCATTGCAGCAGGACTCGTAAATATTATCATTGGAGCTACAGGTGGAGCTTCTATCTTTGGACCTGTTCCTAGCATCGGTAATGTAGGTGGAAGTGATATTCGTGTAACAGTAACCGATATACTCACCACTGTGCTGAATTATATGGCACTTGCTGCAGTTGTAGTAATTGTAATTGCCGGTATTTGGTTGGTAGTTAGTCTTGGTGACGAGCAAGTTAAAGACCGTGCAAAGCGCATTATTCTGTATACAGCCATTGGATTAATTATCATTCTATTTGCAGAAGCCATTGTTAAACTTGTTGAAAGTACCATCCGACCATAATGCTTAGAGCACGCACCAGCATCATCACTGCATTTGCCGCCGTTGCAATCGGTGGCTCGATCGGTCTTGCTCAACTTACTGGTAGCAACCAAGAAGCCATTAGCATCCCTATCGGAGCTATCTTTGAAATACAGGCTGCTATGCCAGCAGGTGCTGTGTCCAACTGGGTACTTACAGAGAACAACGAATTTGTAGAAGCAAGTCGTGATCCCTTTTTCCGAACACGATTTTCTAAAGAGGGTGACTTTGCTCTTGTAGCTCAAGTGGAAAACAATGGAGAGAAAACCCAACGAACATTCTTTCTGAAGGTTCGCCAACGAAGAGTAGAAGATCGTTCTTCTGCAGGGGGTGCAAAAGATGACGTCCTTTTTGATCCTCCAGCCTACAAAAACACTCTACCGATTAGCTCTGGTAAGCAGGTTATCACTATCTCACCTATTCGTGATGATGTTCGTATCCTCGCCATAGACTTTGATACTTTGCAGGATAGTAATGGTGATGGAAACCCATCTAACGACGAAGATACAAGAAACACACTCTTTCGATCCGAAGGAAACCCTCTCCATGTATGGTTTGTTGGAGCATCGCCTCGCACGATTCGTTTAGGTGCACTATTTGATGATGGGAAGACTAATTTTACAAACTATAATGTAGGCAAGCGACCATCGGACACTATCGGTAATCTTCCTGTGTATCAGGATGAAGGGAATATCGAAGATGCAGAAATGCGTATAATGATACTAAAGAGTGATAATGGAGAAGTGCAGTTCTCTCTTAAACTTCCTTCTGGAGAAGAGAAGCCGCTACTTTTGTATTGGAACTTTGGAGATGGAAATAATAGTATGCTCGACAGACCAATACATACCTTTGCAGAATCTGGACAATACAATGTGCAAGTGGAAGTGCGTGACCTTAAAACTGGTCGCGTAATAGATACTGTGCAAGAAAGTGTTCCGGTAAATAGGCTAAAAGAAAACATTGAAACTGATACTCCTGAGGAAAAAAGGAAGGACGGAGAAGAAGGAATATCTATCCTTGGAGTTGTTATCAAGCTTCTTCTTGCCCTCGTAGGATCTGCAGTCGTTGGTGCTCTGATCTTCTTTGTAATAGGAAAGGTAAAGAAGAAAGGATTCTCACTAGAGAAAACAATGGCAAAAGCAGAGCAAACTATGGTGAAGACTCCAGAAGAAACTGTACAAGAAGGTAAAGCTCCACCTATGGAGATACAGGCAGAAGAAATTCCCGAACCACCAAAAGAGGAGCCACCAGTAGCGCAGCCACCTACTCCAGAACCTGCTCCAACACCTGCACCAGAGCCGCCGCCACCTGTAGTAGAACCTGCTCCAGTAGTAGAACCTGCTCCAGTAGTAGAACCTGCTCCAGTAGTAGAACCTGCTCCAGTAGTAGAACCTGCTCCAGAGCCAGTACCGCCGCCTGCACCTGAACCTGCTCCAGTAGTAGAGCACTCAGAAATGAAACCTGCAGCCGATCAACTAGAAGCAGATACAACGAACGCACCAGACTGGTTACAGGCTGGAATTAAAAAAGCTGAATCGGAAGGGCAAACTGCTGCTACACCAGTAAAACCTCCTCCAGAGCCAGTGTCAGCAGAAGCGCCGCCTACAGATATTGAGAATGCTGATAATGATATTAAGGCACAAGAACGCGAAAAAGAACGCAAGCGCCGCAAGCGCCAGCGTTACAGAGAGAATCTAAAAACTCGCAAGTCAGAAGGATCTGAGAATGATAATTCAACTGATCAACCAGCACCTCCACCAGAAGAAACTTCAGAAGAATCTACGGATTCTGATGAGCCAGTTGCCTTTGTTACAGCGGAAGATATTGCGCCTATGGAGCAAGAATCTCCCCCTCCACCCCCTCCTCCAGTAGATGATGGGCATACGGAGGAAGAGCAAAAGCCTACGTAAAGCGGCTAAAAACCTTCCCTTACACGATTGCTCCTAGTAGGATAGGGCAGCTATTTATATTTGATATACATGGCGAGAGTAGCTCAGTTGGTTAGAGCGTCCGGTTGTGGTCCGGAAGGTCGTGGGTTCAAACCCCATTTCTCGCCCCAGATTATTACCCATAAACCCCCCTTGGCGGGAATACTGCTTTCTGGTAGGCTCTTTCGGATGGCTGAAGCCAAATATCGCACACCAAAGGGTACTTCGGATATCCTCCCAGAGGATCACCAATATCACACCTACATCAAAAAGGCTGTGCGACACCGCTGTAGGCAAGCTGGTTTTAAGCGTATTGATACACCTACATTCGAAAAGAAAGAGGTATTTGAGCGTGGTATTGGAGAGCACACGGATATTGTCGAAAAGGAACTCTTTATGGTGGGTTCACACCACAGCGAAGAAGGAATGGAGGAGTTTGCTCTACGGCCAGAATTTACTGCAAGTATCTGCCGAAGTTACATCGAACATGGAATGAAGCAATTGCCACAACCTGTAGAGCTGTACTCTATCGGGCCATGTTTTAGGCACGACCGACCACAAAAAGGTCGCTACCGTCAGTTCCACCAGTTTGATCTTGAGGTTATTGGACTAAGTGATCCTTCGCTGGATGCGCAGTTGATTCATGTCTGTAATAAAATCTTTAAGGATCTGCGTATTTTTGATCGTCTTACTATGCAGCTTAATAACATCGGTACTGCAGAAAATAGACAGGACTATGTAAGCGCCTTGAAGGATTACTTTATTGGAAAAGAGCGTAACCTTCCTGAGCTCGATCGCACACGACTTGAAACAAATCCTCTTCGTCTTTTGGATTCTAAAGAAGAAGATACACAAATTCTCTTAAAGAATGCTCCAACTTTGGATCAGTTTATTGGAGATGAAAGCAAAGCGTATCACGAGACAGTAAAAGAATACCTCGAAGAACTAGGAGCTGAGTATGTTGAAAATCCGACTCTTGTTCGTGGCCTCGACTACTACAACCAAACAGTCTTTGAGTACTGGGATAACGATACCGGAGGAAAGAACGCTGTTGGAGGTGGTGGACGTTATGATCCTTTGATCGAGATGCTTGGTGGACAAGAGACACCTGGAGTTGGATTTGCAGGAGGAATGGAACGCATTATTTACCAAATGAAGCAGGCAGGTGTTAAAGCTCCGCACAAAGACCAAATTGATGTGTTTGTTGCTCAACTTGGTCCTAGCGCAAAGAGAAAATGTCTCAGCGTTATCTCTGAACTTCGTGACTTTGGTGTGCACACACTTGGAGCCCTTGGTGAAGCAAGTCTAAAAAGCCAAATGCGTCTTGCTGATAAGTTTGGTGCAAAGTACACATTGCTTCTTGGGCAAATGGAAGTAAAGGCTGGCACAATCATCTTGCGTGATATGGCTGCAGGAAAGCAAAAGGAGATCAAGTTTGATAAAGCTGTTGCAGAGGTGATTAAGCTAATCGGTAAAGAAAACCTTGATACATATGTCCTTCGGGATGGATTCGAAGAATAAAGTGGAAAACGGAAAGTGGAAAGTGGAAAAAGACGAACAGTTCTATTTAGAGATAGAACTAAAAATATGGCTCAAAGAAGCCAAAATATCGATGTATAGATTTTTAAATTACTTTCTAGTATATGCCTAGGAAAACATTCAAAGAATAATATGCAATATGACTTCTAGTATCATTCAAGAAAAATCGTATTCATTCGGACTTCAGGTGATTCATCTCTGTAGAAGCATTGCCGAAAAGCATCGAGAATACATATTAACTAAGCATCTCATGAAATCTGGAACAAGCATTGGAGCAAATATCCAAGAGGCTTCTGAGGCGCAAAGCAGAAAAGATTTTATTTCTAAGCTAAGCATATCTTTAAAAGAGGTAAAAGAAACTGAATATTGGTTACGATTAATCCGTGATTCTAATCTCGCATCTACAGTAGTTATGAAAGGTCATATTGATCAATGTAATGAACTAAAATACCTATTGATTGCTAGTATCAAGACAGCAAAAAATAATGATCGTTGATCGTTGATCTTTTTCCACTTTCCACTTTCCACTTTCCACTTTCCGTTTAGACGTCGAGGTTCTTCACTCCCTTCGCATGAGTCTGAATGAATTTTTTGCGTGGAGGCACTTCTGGTCCCATCAACGTTGAGAATGTTGCATCTGCAGCTTCGAAGTCATCCATCGTTACACGAAGCATGATACGGTTTTCTGGATCCATGGTTGTTTCCCATAGTTGATCTGGATTCATTTCTCCAAGACCCTTATAGCGCTGGATGTTAACACGGGGTGTTCTTTTTTTTGCTTTTGCAGTTCCCTCTTCCTCCTCTTCTGCTTCATCCTCTTCGGATTCTTCTGTCTGATCTCCTGATACCCCCATATCTTTGAGGACTGCTTCTTTTTGCTCATCTGTGTAGGCATAGCGCTGATCTTTTCCTTTAGATATCTTGTAGAGTGGTGGTTGAGCAATATATAGATATCCTGCTTCGATCAGCTCTGGGAAGTATCGGAAGAATAATGTGAGAAGAAGGGTACGGATGTGCGCACCATCTACATCAGCATCTGTCATGATAACAATACGGTGATAACGAAGCTTCGTTAGATCTTTGATCTCACCGATTCCAATACCCATAGCAATAATCAGAGATTTAATTTCGTTGTTTGCAAGCATTCTATCCAAACGTGCCTGTTCTACGTTTAAGATTTTTCCACGAAGAGGCAAAATCGCTTGGAAGTTTCGGTTACGTCCTTGTTTGGCAGAACCACCAGCGCTGTCACCCTCAACAATAAAGATCTCACACTCAGAAGGATCTCTACTACTACAGTCAGCAAGTTTTCCTGGTAGTGTCATACCTTCGAGTGCCCCTTTACGGATAACGCTATCACGAGCAGCTCTAGCAGCAAGACGTGCGCGAGCCGCAAGGTTACACTTTCCAATAATTTCTTTTGCTTCATTTGGATGCTCCTCTAGGTACTCTGATAGCTTTTCATTTACTACCTGCTCTACAGCAGTCTTCATTTCTGCGTTACCCAACTTTGCCTTGGTTTGCCCTTCGAACTGTGGATCGTTAAGACGAACAGAGATCACTGCAGTAAGACCTTCTCGCACATCATCCGCTGTAAGGTTTTCATCTTTTTCTTTGAGGAAACCTCCCTTACGAGCGTATGCGTTAATAGTTCGTGTAATCGCTGCTTTAAATCCAGAAAGATGGTGTCCACCCTCTGTTGTGTGAATGTTGTTGGCAAATGAAACGACATGCTCCTGGAAGCTCTGCGTGTACTGCAGACCTACCTCTACCATTCCATCGTCTGTATCCTTCTCGAACCAAATTGGAGAACCAACAGAATCTTTGGATTCATTAAGGTGACGAACATATGCAGCGATACCTCCTTCGAAAGAGAATCGATAGAGTCGTGGGTATTGCTTGTCATCTTCTGGACGTTCTTTTCTTTCATCAAGCATTGCGATAGTGATACCGCGAGTAAGGTATGCCTGCTGACGGAACCGCGTCATAAGCGTAGTCATAGAGAAGTCTAATGTGTCGAAAATTGATCCATCAGGCCAGAATTGGATTTTTGTACCATTCTTAGTCGTTTTTCCTTCCGTCTTAAGGGCGTACTGTGTCTTTCCACGCTTGTACTCTTGATGGTAAACAACACCATCGCGATATACCTCTGCGCGCATCCTGTCACTAAGAGCATTTACTACAGAAGAACCTACACCATGCAGTCCTCCAGATACTTTATAACCAGAATCATCTCCTCCAAACTTACCACCAGCATGCAGAGTAGTTAGAACAATTTCGAGCGCTGGAAGCTTTTTCTTTGGGTGAATATCTACAGGAATACCACGTCCGTTATCCTCTACACTTACGGATCCATCATCATGAAGCTTCACAATAATCGTATCACAGTGCCCTGCCATGGCTTCATCTACAGCGTTATCGACAATTTCGTATACACAGTGGTGGAGTCCACGTGTATCTGTGGATCCAATATACATACCCGGGCGCTTACGAACAGGCTCCAAGCCCTCAAGGACTTGTATCTGGTCTGCGGAATAGTCTGATTTTTTGGCCATATCGAAGTGGATTGTAGAGTGGAAATGAGTCCGAATCAATGCAAGAGAACTTTGCTTTTTTAATTCAAATACTTGCATAGCCATCAGTCTCTCCCTAAGCTGCCCCAGAAATGTCAGTTCATGCACACAAGCGCGGCGAAGAAAGCAATGACGCTCTACAACAGCGTTTCAAGCGTCAGGTTCAGAAAACAGGCCTAATGAACCTTTTGCGAGAACGTAAGCACAGAAAGAAAAAGCCAACCAAAAGACTAGTCCGTCAGAGCGCCCTCAAGCGTGAAGAGTACAGGGGTAAAAACCGCAAGAAGCAGTTTTACTCCAATATGTAGTTTTTCTATCTCAGTATATCTAGTGCCTTCAGTAGAGGTGCGTCTCTTCCTTCTGTCTCACTTATTCCAATATCTGGATGTACCCCCTCGCCATCGATCCTGTTTCCATCTGGAGTGAGCCACTCTGCAATCGTGAGCTTAAGGCTACTTTGATCACTAAACTGTAACACCTGCTGTACCGTACCTTTTCCGAAGGTCTTAGCACCCACTATAGTTGCGCGACCTAGATCTTGTAATGCCCCTGCAACAATTTCTGATGCGGAAGCAGATCCTTCGTTAACAAGAACAACTACCTTCACAGAATCATCAACTACCTTCTCTGCTGTTGTCAGTGACAAGCTAGTCTCTTTGCGAGAGCGTACTTCTACATACGGTGTTCCTTTGTCTACGAATAAGCTTACTACAAGGTTTGCAGCAGATAGAAGTCCACCTGGGTTATTCCGTAGATCGAGCACAATTCCCTGAGGATTCTTTTGCATAATTACCTCCATTTGTGGACGAAGCTCTTCTTGAGTAATTCTTCCAAATTGTGTTAATTGCACAATAACAACTTTTCCCTGCCATATAATAATCGCCTCTGGTACACGGATAATGTCACGCATCACATCAATATCTAGTTCGATACCATTACGACGAATGCTGAGTTTGATTTTAGACCCCTTCGGTCCTCGTACTTTACCAACAGCATCCATAAAGGACATTCCTGCGAGAGGTTCTCCATCGACTTTAAGTACCTGATCTCCCGGCTTTAACCCTGCAGCTTCTGCAGGAGATCCTTTGATAGGCGAGACAATTGTCAGGATGCCATCAATGTATTCTACCTGTGCACCGATACCCGTAACCTCCCCACTGATCTGGGTCTGAAACTGCTTCGCACGAATAGGTCGCATAAACGTCGTATATTTATCATCTAGACTATTTACCAATCCTTCTGCAGCACTAAATGCTGCATCATCAGTATCAATATTATCTGTATAGAGGAAATCTCGTTCTATCACGCTCCATATTGACTCGAGTATCTGTGTCTTCGGCAGGTTCATCAAACGCTTTGTGCTGCCAAAGTTTACTTTGATAACTGGAGAAGTCGTTTTAATGTAACCGTTTTGTACTCCCGACTCACCAGCAGCTTTTCTTAGAAGTAAAATTGCCTCTCGTCCTGTCAGCTTTCTTCGCACTCCAAAAAGGTCTTCTCGAATAGGATCCATCCATCCTCTATCAATGGCAACGCGAACAGCACTCTCTTCTGGGGTTCCGATGCGCACATCTTTAAACGAAACTGGTGTCGCTGCATTCAAACCCGTGAGGTTAACCATTACTCTCAAAGCATCTCCTCGCGTTATACCTTGAGCGAGCAATAAGTCATAACCAAATGCTTCGAGAGCACGTTTTTCGTGTGCTACACGAACATATTGTTCTAGTCCTCTGGCAATTCTGCGATATGGCAAATCCTTATTAGCATCAACTAGCGTGTTTTCCAAATTCAATACTTGTACCGCAGCGCGAATAAGATCACCTCGTGTTACAACGTCACCGTCACCATATCCTCGAAGCGCATCATAAGCAGTAGTTGCCTGTGTAACACTCGGAATGATGAGGAATGCTACAAGCGCAGTAGCAGCTGCGCGAGAAAATCGTTTCATAATAATGAAGAAGAGGTTGCACGTAGTGTACAGGGAAGATGGCCCTCACTCAAACCCTACTACTTCGCGTACTGAGAGTAAAAGTTCTCTTGTGAAACAAACGTATCGGCCTCTACGAGTACTCCTCGCTCTTTCATACACTGCTTTTTATAGAAGAGTATAGAAAGGATCCATAAACCTCCTACTACGTAGAACAAAGACGGAATAATGAGGAGAGCAATATAGTGCAATGGAGATTCAGGAGCGCTGCCAAAGACATCTCCAATTGTACGTGGATTACCGGGAAGGAGATCTGGAAGTGTTACAAGGAAATTAAACATTCCATGGAGTACAACTGCTGATGTTAATCCCAAAATAATAGCTTCACGTTTATAGATCATCTTCTCTGGCATGCGGAATATTTTGTGTAACAAGAGTGGAATTGGGTGGATCTTTCCTGCATTATGCTCTTCTTCTAGAAGAGGACCTGCAAACAGCATTTTTCCGTAGAAGTATGCAAGTACACCAGTAGAAAGGATATGCACCATGTTTGTGAGTATCGCACGTCCAAGTACGTTACCCATAAATGCTCCCCACTGTGGTACTGCTGGGTTAATAAGGTACGAACTCACAAATGCCAAGAAGTAACTTGGGTTCATCACATTTTCTGCAAAGGCGAATCCAATAGCAACAATAATACCAAGCTGAAGTACGTCATCAATAGAGCTAAAGAATTTTCGACCACTCTTTTTTAGTACCCAGAACTTCGAAAACTCTTCTATTAGTCCTACGATCATAAAGGAGATGAGTGTCGCTATAAGCGTAGAGCGCATGCCAGTAACACCAACAAGATTTCCTGATACAAATGCATTAGAACTACGTGTGAAGTTTTCGGGTGTTATTTTAAAGAGGAAGAATTGCAACTCTACCTTGTGGCGAACTAACGCGTCATAAAAGAGGATGGGAGCAGTGGAGAGCATCCCCGAAAAGAACATCAGAATAACTAAACTCATGCGCTGCTTATGTTCTTTAAGGAAAAGCATGCACCAGATCACTGCTGGGATAAATGCAATAAATGTAGCCAGTAGGTGTGCAGATCTTTGGGTTGGTGCTTCTTTAAGCAACATATGAACTCCTAGCCAGAGGATAAATGTTCCAAGTACTGTCGCCTTCACCTTAGGTCTCCAAGGACCAAAGAGGAATCTCCATGCTATGACGACACACACAATTCCCAATGCCATAAAGAACGGATCTTGGGCTACTGTTCTGTCGAAAAGCATGTAATAAAATCCAACGAGAATGAATGTCACTAACGTTCCAATGGAAAATGCGAACACATAATACTTGGCTTTCGGCCAGAGAAATTCTGCTGCCACACTTACAAGCCCCATTATTCCAAAGAAGATTGCAGCCTTGGTCTGACTATCAGGTCCATCAAATGGCACGATGCCACCCATGGTCTTTATGCTGAGAAGAAACAATCCAGCTGTACATACTACCGTTGTAATGATTACTTTAAATGATGGAAGGTACGGGCTTCTTTTGCGTGCCTCTAGTAAATCGATAGGATCATGTGCCACAGACGAATAGTTCATAATTCCCATCCAGATTCTTGTTAGAACTGCAGAGATTATGAGGAAAGTCGCCACAATCATAACTGTGTTGGAATCCTTATCCATGGACTCCGAAAAGAGCTGATCGTTGGATACAGCTGCTACTGGAAATGGTAAAGCGCTAAATACAGCGACAAATGCACTGTTAAGCCTGTTGTTTACAATTTGTAATATTTGTTTCAAAGCACACTTATTATAACATATTTATGGCTATTTAGAAAGTGTGAAATATAGCTGATTTATATAAAGAAATCGAGGGAATCAAGGAAATCGAGGATCCTCGTTTTCTTCGATTTCGTTGATTTCTTCTATAGTCCGTCTAGAAAACAACCACCGATGCTGCTAATCTTTGTGCGTTGCGGGCAGGTATGCCCGCGCTACCCTATTGATATGCCTGCAACCTCCCTCGAACAAGTCGTCTCTCTCTGCAAACGCAGAGGATTTATCTTCCCAGGATCTGAGATCTATGGGGGACTGGCAAATACATGGGATTACGGCCCACTAGGAGTAGAGCTCAAAAATAGAGTAAAACAGCACTGGTGGAAGACCTTTGTCCATAACAGGCCGGATATGGTAGGGCTCGATAGTGGTATCTTGATGAACCCAAGAGTCTGGGAAGCCAGTGGACACGTTGGCTCATTTGCAGACCCACTTGTAGATTGTAAGAAGTGTAACGAACGCTATAGAGGAGATAAGCTCTTAGAAGAAAAGCTGGGAGTAGAAGCTGCAGCCGTATTACATTTAGACCAAGTACAGCCAATGCTTACTGCAGAAAAAATCAACTGTCCAAAATGTGGTAATAACGACTGGTCCGAGGCTAAGCATTTCAACCTTATGTTTAAGACGCAGCAAGGTGTAATAGAAGGTGAAGGAGATGATATCTACATGCGACCAGAAACAGCACAGGGAATATTTATAAACTTTAAGAATGTCCTTACAACCTCACGTATGCGACTACCATTTGGTATTGGGCAAATCGGAAAGGCATTTCGAAACGAGATCACTCCTGGAAACTTTACATTCCGCACTCGAGAGTTTGAACAGATGGAAATTGAATACTTCGTAAAGCCAGAGGACAAACAAGAGGCATTCGATCTCTGGAAGCAAGCAGTGTGGAATTGGTACGAAGGACTTGGCGTCGATACTTCCCGTATGCGATTTCGAGATCACAAGGCTGATGAACTGAGTCACTACAGCACCCAAACTGTTGATATTGAATATCAATTTCCATGGGGTTGGGGTGAGCTATTTGGTCTTGCAGATAGAGGTAACTACGACCTTTCTCAGCATGAGCTATTTAGCTCTCAAGAACTAAAGTACACCGACCCAGATGATGCAACGAACAAATTTATCCCTCATGTAATCGAGCCAAGTTTTGGATGTGACCGATCGGTGCTTACCTATCTTATAGAAGCCTACACAGAAGAAGAGCTTCCAAATGGTGATGTACGTACTGTCATGAAATTTGATAAGCGCCTCTCTCCTATCGACATTGCTATCTTGCCACTCAGTAAGAAAGAGCACCTCGTAGCGAAGGCAAAAGAGGTCCACGAGTTACTACTTAACGAAACCAACTTGGTTACCGATTTTGATGTCACTGGAAGTATTGGAAAGCGATACCGCAGACAGGATGAGATCGGAACTCCTCTTTGTATTACCGTAGACTTTGGAACACTTGGAGAAGAAGACGAACAAGGTGAAAAAGATACCGTGACCATTCGTGACCGCGATACCTTAGAACAAAAGCGTGTGAATATCTCTGATCTTCGATCAGAGATCGCTGATTACTGGAAGAATTAAAGCTCTATCTCAACAGACTCCGTCCCTGTAGTTTTCTCTTCTTGTTCGTGAAAAATCTTTCGGATCATCTCTTCAGACTTCTCATCAAAGATATCTGCAACTAGTTCCCGCAACTGATCGACCTCTCCGTAAATCTTCCGCGTTTCTAGAATGTGATACCTCAATTCTGGTCCAATTTGTAGTAATCCATCTTCTCCTACTGGAAGTGACTGCGGAATATCCTGCACTTCGGAGAATGTTCTTCCTGCATCAAAAGCACGCTGAAGTTGCTGCTTAAATTCCTTCTGGCGGTCATGAGGAACATGATCTTTTAAGTAGTACCGCAAGATCGTAAGATCACGACCTATTCTCCGCAATTTCTTGCGTATATGAGCCATTCTACAGTCTTTTGGTTGATCTTGATGAGCCATACGATTTGGTAAGGGGCGGCATGTTAGATGGGCAATTCCCGAAAGTCACTAGCGTTATTTTGGGAGAGATTTCTGATAGGCATCCGCTAAGGAAAATGGACATTCCCGAGCCTATTTCCTTGCGCTCTGAGCCCTCTATAGGTATAAATATTCGGCACTTTTGACCGATCGCTGTGGTCCTGGCCTAAGAAAATAACTTTTCAAAGGACTCCTCCACAACTTACGCGAAAAGACGTCAAAAGGAAGATAAGGACTTTCCATCACTACTTACTACTCTCTTACTATTATGTCTACTGTTACAGAAAAAGACCTTCTGCAGGCAGCCTGTCACCTCGGTCACCCACGTCACAAGTGGAACCCAAAAATGGCTTCTTACATCTACGGAGTACAAAACAAGGTACACATCTTCGACCTTGTACAAACAAAGCAAGCACTTGATGAAGTGTGCTCTATCCTCGGAAAGATGCAAAAAGAAGGACAGACTGTCCTCTTTGTTTCTACAAAGCAACAAAGTATTACGTACATAGAAATGTTCCGCGAAGCACTTGGTCAGCCAATTGTTGTAAGAAAATGGCTACCAGGACTTCTTACAAACTGGAATACAATTAAAAAGCGTATCAAGCACTATCTTGATCTTCAGAACTCATTTAAGACTGGGGATATTGAAAAGTACACAAAGAAAGAGCAAACACAGCTTCGCAAGGAGCTTACAAAACTTGATATTGCCCTTGGTGGTGTATCTGATATGACGGGTATGCCTGACGCTATTTTCGTTATTGATGCTGTACGTGATCGCGTAGCAGTATTGGAAGCAAGAAAGCTGAAGATTCCTGTGTATGGAATCTGTGATAGTAATGCAGATCCTGATCTGTTTACGAAATGTATCCCTGGAAATGATGATGCCGTAAAATCTATCGAACTTATTATGAACACTGTTCTTGAGGCTATGGGTGGAACTGCTCCAGCTGAGAAGAAAGAGGTAAAAGAAGATTCTGAGGAATAACCCTAGCCCCAAACTACTAACTACTAACCCCTATTACAATGACTACTATTAATGCAAAACTTGTCGGCTCCCTTCGCTCCCGTACTGGAGTCTCTATTATGGAATGTAAGAAAGCATTAGAAGAATCTGAAGGCGATGAAGAAAAGGCAATTGATATCCTTCGTAAGAAGGGTGCATCTGCTGCTGCAAAAAAATCTGAACGTGAGCAGAGTGAAGGCTCTGTGTTTACAGCAAGCGCTGATGGCAAAGCAGCTATCGTACGTCTTGACTGTGAAACAGATTTCGTAGCCCGCGACGATAACTACCAAGCATACGGCCAGCTGCTTGCTGACACACTTCTTAGTGGAGGCATGGATGCAGCACAGGCACTTGCTGATGAAAAGATTCCAGCTCTTGTACAGAAGCTGGGAGAAAATATTTCTCTTGGAGAAATGAAACTTACCGAGTCTGCAGTCTCTGGAGTATACCTCCACAGCAATGGAAAAATTGGTGTGATTGTTGGTCTCTCCGCAGGATCAGAAGATCTAGCTAAAGACATCGCAATGCACGCAGCAGCTATGAACCCTCTCTACATCAAGCCTGAAGATGTATCCGAAGAAGAGGTGACAAAAGAGAAGTCTATCTGGAAAGAGCAGCTTGCAGCAGAAGGAAAGCCTGAAGAGATCATGGAAAAAATCATGATGGGAAAAGAGAAGAAGTTCCGCGAAGAAAACGCTCTTACTAGCCAAGAATTTGTTAAAGAGCCAGGAAAGCTCGTACAAGAACTGCTTGGGGATGCAGAAATCGTGGAATACGTACGTCTAGCAGTCTAATAAAATTTACTCTTAAGGATCCAAATATCAGGTGTAGCAACCTGATTTTTGATATTCAACCTAGGATTCTCCTATAATCCCTGTATCAATACACTGATTCGAGAGATTTACTTATATTTACTTTTCTGGTAAAATAAATAGTATGGCTAATGCAGATATCCTCATAGCAGAAGACGACGCGGTTCTCCGCGAGGTCTACACAAAGAAGTTCACACTAAGCGGGTACACCATCCGTACAGCAGAAAATGGTGAAGAAGTCATAGCAGAGATCAAGAAGAAAGAGCCAGATATCCTCGTTCTCGACATCAATATGCCTATTCTGGACGGTTTTGGAGTGTTAGCTAAATATCCGAAGGAAGGCCGTACGTTCCCTATTATCATACTAACAAATTTTAGTGATGAAAAGAGCAAAGTACGTGGAACAGAGCTCGGTACAGACGACTACTTTATTAAGAGTGAAATGACGATCCACAAACTTCTTGAGATGGTAGAAACCCTATTGAAGGGAAAGCAGTATTGGGCTGATAAGTAGTAAGGGAAGCCAAATTCCCTATCAGATACTCATTGGACGTGGTATAATGGTAAGATACCCATCAATGGATATTCTAAATATTGCTATTGGCCTCATCTCTGCAGGAATCCTTGGATTCCTAGGTCTTTGGGTAAGTAGGCGTTTGGCAGATAAACATCGTGAGGAAGAAATGGTGTTTTTGCAGATCCTTGTCCCAAAGAAAGAAAGTAAAGAAGACAAAGAGACTACCTCAGAACAATTCTCCTCTGGTCAGGACTTTAAAGAAGTCATTGGTGTTATGGATCACCTCTTCCAGTCACTCTATGGAGTTTACAACACTCGTGTCTCTCGTTTCTGGAGAGGGCAGGAGTTTATGTCTCTTGAGTATGCCGCACTTGGCGGAGAGATACTGTTTTTCGTGGTGTGCCCTCGGCACATGGCACACATAGTAGAAAAGCAAGTTACCTCCTTCTATCCAGACATCTTTATTAGCGAGGTTGAAGATTATAATATCTTTACTGCAGACTCTCATACGACTTCCGAAACTATGCTTCCTGCAGAGGATTATTCGTATAGCTTCCGAACGTATCAAGAAATGAAGAGTGATCCGCTTAATGCAATTACCAATGCATTTTCTAAATTAAAGGATGACGAAGGAGCTGCCGTGCAGTTTGTCATTCGTCCGGCTGCACCTGGATGGCAAAAGAAATTACAAGGCGCAGCGATAAAGATGATTAACCCCAAGAAATCATCTGCCAGTTGGTATAATCCTGTTTCTTGGCTTAGCGCATTCTTCTCTCTGCTTACCTCCTCGGAGGCATCAGAAGTAGTAAGTCTTAATGGAAATGAATCCACAGGAAACCGTGTAACCCAACTACAAGAAGAGCGTAGTAAGATGCTGGATGAAAAAGCAATAAACCCTGGGTACTACTGCACTGTTCGCGCGATGGCTTCTGCAGAAACTGCTGCTAAGGCACAGGGAGTGCTTACCGGAGTTATAACAGCATTTGCACAGTTTGATGTCATACGAGGAAATGGTTTTAAGCGACCACAGATCAGCAGAAAAGGAGACATCATCGAACGCTTTATTCGTAGGAGTCCTCGCAGAACACTGCGTCAGTCGCTTATGTTTAAGAAGATGCTTGTTGGAACTGCAGAGCTCGCTACGTTCTTTCATCTACCAAACATCAAATATAACAAAATGGATATGATCAAGTGGCAGAAATTTAAAGTAGCACCTGCTCCAAAGAATATTCCGGAGGAAGGTCTATACCTTGGAACAAACACTGTTCGCGGGGAGAAGAAGAAGATTTTTATGGAAAACGAAGACCGCTTCCGACACTTCTACATCATTGGACAAACGGGTACTGGTAAGTCTTCTATTATCCAACTGATGGCGCGGCAAGACTTTCATAGTGGAAAAGGAGTATGTGTCGTTGATCCGCATGGATCACTGATCGAAGATCTACTGCCCTATATTCCGAGGGAACGAGCTGATGATGTGATCTACTTTAATCCAGCAGATACCGAGCGACCTATGGGGCTAAACATTCTAGAGGCTGACACCCCAGAAGAACGTGACCTCGTGGCTCTTGATGCTATGAACATGATGGTGAAGATGTTTGGAGAAGAGATCTTTGGACCTCGTATCCAGGACTACTTTAGAAACGGTTGTCTTACCCTGATGGAAGACCAAGAGGAAGGTGGAGCAATTACCGACCTTGTAAAACTGTTTACCGATGAAGAGTGGCAGAAGTATAAAGTAACAAAAGTTAAAAACCCAATCGTGCGAAGCTTCTGGGAAAAGCAGATGGCCCAAACAGGACAGCGAGAAAAGGCAGAGATGATCCCCTACTTTGCTGCGAAATTTGGACAGTTCTACACGAACGCACTCATCCGTAATATCGTTGGACAAACGAAGTCTGCATTTAATGTTGCTGACTGTATGAACAACTCCAAGATCCTTCTGATGAATCTTTCGAAGGGACTTGTAGGAGATATCAACGCTCAGCTTCTGGGTATGATTGTAGTGAGTAAGATTCAAGTAGCAGCGATGCGTAGGCAACGTATGGAAAAAGAAGCTCGCAAAGACTTCTTCCTCTATATCGATGAATTCCAAAACTTCGTTACACCATCGATTGAATCGATTCTCTCTGAGGCTCGTAAGTATCGCCTAGGTTTGATTCTCGCTCACCAATATATCGACCAGCTCGAGAAAGAAAGTAAGTTGTCTGGAGCGGTTAGCCTTAAGGGAGCGATCTTCGGAAACATCGGAACAATGATGTTCTATAAGATTGGTCCTCAGGATGCAGAAGTATGTGCCAAAGAAATGGCACCAGTATTCTCGGATCAAGACCTTATCAACATGGGTAAATTCCAAGGAAGTATGAAGCTGAGTATCGACGGAGAACCCTCAAGGCCATTTAGTATCGATGTACCAAAGCCATGGCTGGATACGACCTTCCCGAAAGACGACCAAGCAGCAGAAGCATTTAAACAACTGTCGCGCCTTACTTACGGACGTCAAAGAGACTTCGTAGATCGAGAGATCCTACGGAGAATTGGGTAATATTATTCCGATCTCGATGCCATATTTTGGGATTTTTTGTAATGTATGAACGTACAGAATGTAATGATTGATTGTTACGAATGATGGAATCATGAAACCGTGGTTGCCATGTAAAATTGGTATATCCCATTGTTCGAATACGTTTGGTGCATACGGATTTGAATTGGCCAATAATTGAACCAATCGATCCTGGCGTTGGGCGTGAAACAATAATCCCACCACATACACGTAATTTGTAGGAAAAGATATGTTGATATGTAGAGACGTGCGAATCGCACGTCTCTACCGAAAACGGATGTCGGAATATTTTGATAATTCCATGGATATGGTTCGGCATTACAACAAAACGATCCAATTCCACATGTAAAAAATGATTTGGTATTTGCGACCAATAATCATGAATGACACATCCAACACACGACAATCCCATGATTTCATTCCGTATTTCTCCAAACCAATGTTCTCGATTCTTGGTACAAATGGTTATGAAATATTTTCCGGGTTCCGCATAATCTCTACTCATTAATCTAGATGATTCAACCCGATATCTTTCCTGAAATAACATAGATGATCATCTTGCATGACTAATATTCTCAATAATAGACACAAGACACCTATGACATATCAAAGATCATAAACTTGTCTATTTATAGCCATTTTTCACGTTCCAAAACCATATGGAACTGACGAAGCTGTTGTAAAAAATAACAACAACTATTTTGCTGCAATAGTCTCCACAGGTACGGCATGTACCAAGTATCTTTGAGCGATGCTATCTGGAGGCCAGCAGGTAAAGAGGATCAATTCCTCCCCTGCTCCTTTATCCTGAAAGGCTTTGTTGGCATCCTTGGCAATAATAGTTTGCTCGTGGGTTACTTCGTAAATGTGAAGCTTACCAGCGTACGTAATATATACCTTGTCTCCTGGTTCGAGCTCGTTGATACGGCGGAAGATCTTTGTATATTCTGATACATCCCAAGGGTAACCAGAGCTGTGTCCGTAGACCATGATCTTTCCTCCACCTCCGGGATACGAGAACAGGTGGCCAACTCCTTGGTTTAAGACAGAAAGAACACCCTCTTTGCTTACGGCATCTTGGGGGTGCGTGATAGTAAGGTCATACACGCCAAGACTTGGCATAGAAATAGAGAAGTACTTCTCGGAGGCGTATGGGTGGTCGATCTTAGGGGCGAGTGTAACGTTGGCAGGCTGTGTCTGTGCCTGCTGCACCTGTGGTGACACAGGAGCGACTGCAACACTGTCATATGATTCTATTCCTGTAGGACCAAAGTCTTCTTGTGGTCGCTCTAGCGGTGCAACTGCTTGAGAATTTGGTTCTCGACCAGAGAAAGCAACAGCGTTTTCTGCTTTGATCATATGTAATCGATAGACCATGTCAAAAAACTGGCCACGTGTAATCGCAGATCCAAGTCTTAGCTTTCCTTTTTTCATAATGAGATTTCTGTTAACGGCTGCATTGATCGAAGCGGTATACCACTGGTTAGGCTGATTTTCGATATAGTTACTAAGGGCTGCATTTGTGGCTGAGCTTGATTCGTTAAACGTACGCATCAGTAGAGTTACTGCTTCTTCTGTACTGAGTAACTGACCTGGGCGGAATGTTCCGTCAGGGTATCCAGTAATTACAGCTTCTTCAAAAGCTGCCTCTAGGTATGGTGTATACCACTGAGATTGATCCGCATCACTAAAGAGGGGAATCGGAGGAGTCTTTTTGGTGAAGTGAGCAATACGCTTATCAAAGCCCCCCTGAGCTACGAGGATAACCTTAAGGGCTTCGATACGATTGAGGGGGTTTCCAGGGCGAGCAAGACCGTCAGAATATCCCTGTACTATTCCTTTCTGGCTAAGATACGTAAATGCAGTAGAGTAATCTGTTCCTTGCGTATCCGGAAAATTGGCGGCAAGAGCCTGTCCAGCTGTGAGGCTGGCAAGCGATACAAGTGCGAGGGAGGCCACGAATCGACGTAGAAGTTCTTTGTTGAACATAGGAGTAGTATCCTATACTTTTTCTTATTTTTGTCAAGTACTACAACTAAGCCAAACGACTAATAATTTGGCATATATAGGGCAATCCTGTACATTCTGGCGGATGGCATTACAGATTGGAATCGTCGGCCTCCCGAATGTGGGTAAATCCACTCTCTTTAATGCTCTAACTCGTTCTAAGGGTGCAGAGGCACAGAACTACCCCTTCTGTACGATCGAGCCAAACGTAGGGATTGTGGAGGTGCCAGATAAGCGCTTGGATAAACTCTCAGAACTCGTAAAGCCGGAGAAGGTGATTCCTACCGCTATTGAGTTCGTAGATATCGCAGGGCTGACAAAAGGAGCCTCTAAAGGAGAAGGTCTTGGGAATAAGTTCCTCGGAGCTATTAGAGAAGTAGATGCGATCTGCCATGTCGTACGACACTTTGAAGACAGTGATATTACCCATGTTGAAGGGGCTTTGGATCCTGCTCGGGACAGGGGAATCATCGAAACAGAATTAATTATTGCTGATCTGGAATCTATCGATGGTCGCATGAATAAGCTAGAAAGTCTTGCCAGAGGTGGTGATAAAGAGAAGATCAAAGAACTGGAGATCTTTAAAAAAGTAAAAACTGTCTTAGATGAAGGGAGGATGGCAATAGAAATGGAGACGACAGAAGAAGAAGATGCTTTCTTAAAGACTGCACAGCTACTGACCTACAAACCACTGATCTACGCCTGCAACGTTGCAGAGAACGAATTGCATACTGTCAGTGTGCATGAAGTGAAGCAGGAGATGAGCCTTGGTGATAATGATCAATTGATTACGATCTCCGCAAAGATCGAAGAAGACTTGCAGGATCTCTCCGCGGAAGATGCCAAAGAGTTTCTAGATGAACTAGGGGTAACAGACTCTGGTCTCGATCGACTTATTCAAGCAGCCTACAAAGCCCTTGGATATCAGACGTACTTTACTGCTGGCGTACAAGAAGTCCGTGCGTGGAATATCTTAGAAGGAAGTACTGCTCCTCAGGCTGCAGGTGTTATCCATACAGACTTCGAAAAAGGATTTATTAAAGCAGATACGATTGCCTACGAAGACTTTGTTGAATTTGGCGGAGAGCTTGGTGCCAAAGAAGCTGGGAAGCTACGGCAAGAAGGAAAAGACTACGTCGTTAAAGATGGTGACGTGATGCATTTTAAGTTTAATAACTAATGGTATTTATCGCTCGCCAAGAACCGTTTGAATGTGGACACTGTGGAATACATGTCGATCCATTAGAAGATGGCTCGTACAGAAACCACTGTCCGAAGTGTTTATGGAGTAAACATGTAGACGATAAAGGCCCAGGCGACCGTGCTTCTGCCTGTAAAAGTATGATGAAACCGACTGGCTTAGATTATCGCAAAAAGAAGGG
>CAVOCY010000003.1:0-61360 GCA_963694385.1 Candidatus Altimarinota bacterium | reverse complement strand
CTATCTGAGTTATCATTATTTGTAAGTACATTTGTAACATCTGCTAGAAGACCTTCCAATTCTGATTCTGAATTGATCTCTCCAACATCAATAAGGTTTGTAGCATCCGTAAGGATAGATTCAAGCTTTGCCTGTGTATCGATCTCTGTTTCTACTATAAAGTTAGATACGTCTGTTATCTGTGTTTCGAGATGAGCCTCAGTTGTAAGCTCTGCTTCTGTAATATAATCGGTGTTATTACAAGAGAGAACACCATTTGAATCTGTAGTAAGGTTTGTACAACTTGTTGTGTTTGCCAGTGTTACCTGTCCTTCTACTATCAATGTTCCAGATGAGCTTAGAAGATCTTGCGCATGCACAATACGACCTGATGCCGTTCCAAGAACTTCAAATTCACCTGTACTTGTCGCGTCTAGTGTAAAATTATTTGATCCTAGTGAAATAGTAGTATTAGCATCAACAGACAATGAATCTGCCAACTCTGTAAAGTCTACCGTATCATCGGTAATGTCTACTGTGACAGTATCAGTTGCACTAACAACCGTACTAATAGAGGTTCCACCGGCGATATCTAGAGTATTTCCCTGAGCAATAGTCTCTGGTGTACCAGAGTCACCTGTTAGGGAGAATGTTGTTTGTTGACTGGTATCTGTTGCTGCAATGGTAATTGTATCTGTACCTGCAGCCGTTGTTATTGTTACATTGCTACCTGCTGCAAAGGTTAGCGTATCCGAAGCAGCATCAGAAACAACATCACTCTGGCCTGCGACACTTAATGTTTGGAACACATTTGGCGTAGCACCTGCTGCTGTCCATGAAAGGTTACCTGCACCATCTGAAGCAAGAATCTTACCAGTAGAAGCAGCATCTCCAAATGGGAATGTATATGTGACTCCATTAAGCGTAACAGTAGAATTGAACCTAACTGCTCCTTCTACGACCAATCCACCAGAAGACGTTAGAGTGTCTTGTGCGTGGATAATGTTTCCAGAAGCTGTTCCATGAACCTCAAGAGATCCATCAAACTCAAACTGAGTATCTGTTACGTTCCATCGGAGTTCTTTTCCAGAAGTTCCAAATCGCAATTCAATGTCTGAAGCACCATCACCATCATCAATAGCTTGGAAGGCTTCTGTATTAACAAGCAACGTAGGACTCCAAGAACTCGCTGCTGCAACAGAAGGAATCATACACACGATGAGTGCCACGGTGGTATTCCGCAGTAATCGTGAAGACGAGTAGGTGTTTTTATTGTTTGATGTCATGTAGTTTTTAAATCGAATGTTCATACTATTATACCAAAAAAACATATTTTAGTCTTTGACAAGGGCTTGCCTTAAACCATAATATATTGTTACTTAATTCTGGCTACATAGAGCTAAAAAGCCTATTCAGCCTTCAATTCTGTATACCGAATCTTCAAATGTCCTAGTTGGACTTCTTGGCTATCTTTAGCAAAAGGACGGATTTTTATGAGGAAACCGCTTCCCGTAGTCCATGTTGGTGTGCCACTGAATCCTACGTCTGCAGTCGTCCATTGCGTATTTGTGAGGTCTGATGAGTCTCCTGTAAGGGTTACCTGAGTTCCTGCTGTATCGTATACTTCGATATCAGCCTTCGAGTACACAGTGCTTCCAGATGTTGTTCTATACTTCAGGCTTATGGGATTTGTACCCCATCGGACAAAATCTGTAGGAACCTCTGCATGAATGACAATATCGTAGTCTTGCAGAGTAGACCTTGTACTTGTCCATATGTAGTGATTTGTAACGGCAGCGCCTGAATTAGTGACATACAGCTGGCCTGTATTGTTGGTACCATCTCCTTCGTAGGCTGCCCCCTCATATCCTGGGGCATAGGTACGAACAATGGTACGCTCACGGTCATCAGCATTGAATACTCGTCTATCTGTGATAGTTGAAATAGCACCTCCAGTCGTGACTACTTCTGCAAGGCGAATAGAGGTTTCATCAGTGGGGAATCCACTCGTACGAATAGTGAGACCTCCAGATCCTAGGAATACGTAGCTTGTAGCCTCATCTGCTACTGCCTGATTACTCGCTCCTGCATATTCTGTCACATTGCCATTGAGACGATAATCCCCTGCTGCAATGGTTAAATTAAGGCCCGCTCCACTGTTTACCTTAAGGTGTACCTGGTCTGACCCTGCAGCAAGTGTTGAAATATCTATTCCATTAATCAAACCTGTGAGAGTAAGATTTCCCTGAATATTTACATCATCATTAAAGTTAAAGTACGTATTGTCCTGTTCGTAACTTAGCTCTTTTCCAAGAGATGTACCAAAACGCAAATAGAGTGTTCCTCCACTAGAGTTATCCGTATCTATCGTAAAACGACTCGCCATCGTGCCGGATTGCAACAGTGAACCACCACTCCCTAGGTGTGGAATAGATCCACTTCCTGTTCCGACAGCACGGCGATCCAGTAAGTTTGCATTCAGCGAAAATGGAACGGATCGAACTGGAGAACGGTCTATCAAGTCATCTGAGCTATCGCGATCGAGCAGTTCGTAGCTGGTATCTGCAGATGTTGCGAGCTTTACTTCTACCTGCAAATGGAGATTAAGCAACGTCGTTACCGATAATGCAGAGTAATCCGGAAGTGCTGTTACACTCCCAAGCTCTACACTAAAGTATCCGTCGCTATTTGGCGTTACTGTGTGCTCTTCATACCAAGAACCATACTCCGTAGCACCGATATTTATAGCCCCTGTAGCTGTTACGTCACCAGAGACAGAATCGGTACTGGTCCAGTAACTGAAGCGAATCTTATGCTGTGTAGTAATGGCTGTACCAGAGCTATCAAGCAGATGACCGTTGTAGATGACGCGCTGTGGAGCTGTCGTCTCTGCCGAGACAAATGGAATGCTTAACAGTCCCGCAAAGAGGAAGAATGCGCCGGTGATCATTCTTATAGTCTTCATCGTTTTTTCTTAGGAGACTTTTTAGGAATCTGGGCAAACCCAGGTCGGTAGTATCTACTGACATACCCAAGTCCGAATGCCATCATCAACATCAGTAGTGAAGGAAGTGGCCCATGGAAGACTGTTGGTATTGGGATAATCCTTGGGGGTGCTGGATGTGTAGTAGGGCAATCGCAGATAAGCTTTTCTTCTTGTGGTTTAGCTGTTCTACGCTCTCTTTGTACATCAGGAATGGAGTCTGCAGGTGCTGTAAATACTGGCTCATCTGGAACAGATAGATCTACACCTGGAAGTGGAATACCTGTAACCTGCTCGTCGATTGCTGCATCTGGCTGATCTGAAATCTGACCCAGAGGAGTAGGGGTAGGTTTTTGCTGGGGAGCAGAAGGCTTTGATGGAGTGTAACCTTCATTAGTTCTACCCCCTCGGTGACCACCACCTCCAGATCCACCTCCACTATCATCTATAGAAGCCGCCGTACTAGAAGTAGTACTTGAAGAGCTACTAGACACCGCAGCAGGAGGTGCGGTAACAATCTGAAAGTTGCTTCCAGTAATAGGATACGCAACCCACGTCTCTCCACCTTCGTTTAGGGAAAACGACGTAGAACCGAGTGGTGAAGAATCTGCAATGTCTGAGACACCATCATATAATCTAAATGAGCTACTATCAGCAGCAAACGAATATGAAGGTACGAGGAGTACCATCAGAATAACGCTACAGATAGCCATAAATGTGTTTTGTGAGTATTTGTTCATTTGACTTATTATTTTAACATATTATTGACTTTATGTCTATAACCTTAGAAGGTCATATTTTGGTACTCTAGAGGTGATTTACGTTGGTAGAGAGGCCTTTGGTCTGTTAGGATTGTGCATATGAAAAACACCCATCTATTCCTTCTGGCTCTCCTCCTTCTTCCTGTAAGTGGATTTGCTCAAGAAGACTCATTCTCAGACCTTCCAAAAGACCACTACGCCTATGAGGCCGTAATGTATTTACGAAGCCAAGGCATTATTTCTGGATATCCTGACGGGACATTTAAACCTGATAATAAAGTGAATCGCGCGGAAGCCTTAAAGATTATTGTTGCCCCACTCATTACCGAAGAACAACTCACACAAGCTAAAGCTGCTAACACTGTTTTTTCAGATGTCAGCAATGATGTTTGGTACAAACCATATGTGGAACTTGCTAGGGCTGCTAAAATTATTGATGGCCCACCAGAGAAAGAGCAGTTCAACGGAGGCAATCTGGTTATCAAAGTTGAATTTATGAAAATGGTTCAAGAGGCATTTGGTGCAAAACCGAAGACTGCTTTTAGTGAAATCAAGCTACCACTTGCACAAGATGTTACTAATACAGACGAGTGGTTCTACCCATACATGCGTTACGGAATTACCGCATCTATGACTATGATTTCAGGAGAAGGAACACTAACACCTGCAAAGCAACTTACGCGTGCAGAGACTGCTGTCATCTTGCATCGGTTTATAATGTACGAACAAAAACGAAGGACGCAAGCACTCCTCTCTGAAGCAGAAAGTGAGATTCTTATCATTCTCACATTCCTAGAAAAGAACGACATAGCAGAGGCAGAATATGCATCTGCTCGAGCGCTACTTGCAGCACGTGGAGCTCACGCAGCAAAGCCAGATGAGAGTATCGTCCAAGGCGCCGTAAAGATTACCGAAGCATTCCGCGCACTTGTACGAGGGTACCGTGCAGGAGTTACACAAGATTTTGATGAGACTATCCGGCTGTCTGGAGAGGCATGGAATCTTTCTGACCGCGCAAAAGCAAAGAATAACGAACTCAAGCAAATTGCCGATCAAGTTCAGGCTATATCAAAGAGCATGGCTGATAGTGCTCGTGCACAAAAGAATGAAGCTCTATAATAATGAACTTCACTGCACCCATAATTACAGGCACAGGAAAAGGTAAAGAAATTGGCTTCCCGACGTTTAATCTCGAAATGAGCCACGTGCCTAGTATTGAAGAAGGAGTCTTCGCATGCTTTGCACGCCTCGGAAAAGATGATATTCGCTTACCTGCAGTGATGCACTACGGAGCAAGGCCTACCCTAAACGCAGAGCCATCTTGTGAAGTACATATCCTTGACTACATTGGTGCCGTTGCTCCACAAGCTATTACTGTCGAGGTTGCAGATAAACTTCGTGACGTCCAAAATTTTGGGTCTGTAGAAAACCTTTCTCAGCAATTACAAAAAGATGTTAAAGCTGCTCGAGTTCTGCTCTGCAAAACATGCTAAATACTCTTAAATCTTATATTGGAGGCAGGAACCCTATTCGGATTCTCTGGCATCGTTCCAAAGGGCTTCTTGCTGCGCTCTGGTATGGATTCCCAGCGAAAAAAGTTCATGTCATTGGTATTACTGGAACAGATGGAAAAACCACAACTGTCGGAATGACTGCACATATTCTTTCTCAGAATGATATTCGTTGTGGGGCTCTCTCTACTGCTTTTGTGCGCATTGGCGATACAGAAGAATGGAACGAGACACAAAAAACCTCGCCAAGTCCTTTTGTTATTCAACGGTTCTTGCGTGATTGTAAAAAGGCAAAATGTACCCATGCAGTATTAGAATGCTCTTCGCATGGACTCGTACAAGGTCGGCTGACACTATTACTTCCAAGCGTTGCTGGTATTACCAATATATCCAAAGAGCACCTCGACTATCATGGCACTATGGATCAGTACGTAAAAGACAAAAGCATCCTCTTTAAGATGTTACGCAAGCGTGGGAGAAAAGTATTAAACAGAGATGATCAGACATTTGAAAGCTACAGCAGTATTCGTACTATCCATACAGTCTCCTATTCTGTTACCAGTACAGATGCAACACTGTCTGTATCACAAGTGCAACTGTGGCCTTTGGGATGCTCTGCAATTGTTCACTCAGAAGATGATGATAATTCTGCAGAGTTGAAGCTAAGCATTCCAGGGGAGTTTAATATTGAAAATGCCCTCTGTGCTATTGGATGCACATCAGGTTCTGTAAGGCTTACAGATGCCTGCAAAGCACTAGAGTCCTTTACCGGTGTACCAGGAAGGATGGAATCCATAGATGAAGGACAGAAGTTTTCGGTATTTGTAGATTTTACCGTGACACCTGCTGCCTACGAAAAAACATTGCTCACACTACGTAAGATGATTGAACCCGGTAAGCGCATTCTAGTACTTACTGGAAGTTGTGGAGATCGTATGAAAGAAAAGCGCCCAGTAGTTGGTGCTTTATGTAGTACTCTTGCAGATGTTGTTGTAGTCACCAATGAAGATCCTTATACAGAAGATCCACAAGCAATCATCGATGAAGTGTGGGCAGGTGTAGATCAGAGTGCATGCAAAGCTACGAAAATTTTCGATCGTAAAGAAGCTATCCAGTGGATACTAAAAGAAGCTCAAGAAGGTGACACCGTCATTCTTTGTGCCAAAGGAAGTGATACCACTATGTGGGTAGCAGACGGACAGATTCCTTGGAACGAAAGAGAGGTAACACGAGAGTTTTTAAAGTCACTTTAAAAAACAACGCCCAGCAAAAGTGCTAGGCGTTGAAAGCTTTCAGAAATCCATCTCCGCATCATAGTAGTCCTCAAGCTCTTCATCCGTCATATCGTAGACCGAGAAATCCCTGGTTACTTCGACAACGACGTAATGAATCTCCAATACGCGATTCTCTTTTCTTATTTTCCACTCTTGCCAGGCAAAAATGATAAACAGAAGTGAGAATAAGGGAATGCCGATAAAGGCTGCAATGAACAGCTCACGGAAGTTTTCAACAGCCCATTGGACTGTTGGATCCGTAGCGTACTCATAGTGCCAAACGCCATTCTGAAACATTCTGAAATACTCCATGACTTTTCTCCTCCTTGAAAGCTAACTTAGCCCTCACCGGATGTGGTTCCACCACAATCCTAACGATGAAGACCGTCATTAGCTCATGTATCCACAAAAGTGGTATAGTGCTGTTAAAGGACTAATGCTATTTTCTAACATTTAAACAGTTTTGTCAATGCCTAAAACACAGCTGAATACGTAAATAAGGCTGTAATAGTCGGAATCGACGAATCTGGGCGAGGCGCTTTAGCTGGACCCGTTGCGAAGAGGCATTTGTATGGATAGAAAAACACTGCACGTATGGCTATGGTTTAGTTGCGGGTAGCGAAGCGAAGTTATCAATAGTGGCAAAAGTGATGCGAGATAGACTGATGACGGTGCACCTCAGCACATCAAAGCAATAGAAATATTTGGCACGTGTCCGCTCCATCGAAAAACGTTTCTAAGAAACATCACCGTCGCGAAAGCAAAAGGAAAATAGCACATCCGACAACAATTAGTGGGATAGTAAGTAGTTGCCCTCTTGTAATACTTGCAAAGCCAATATCGATCCATCCATATGGCTGCTCACGGAAATGTTCAACCGCAAAACGAAGGACTCCGTACATACTCAAAAAGATTGCAAATGTTTTCCCTGGTGTTGCAGAAGATATTTTTAAGTGTCGAAAACACACTGTAGCAATTAGAAGGTTTTTTGCAAATGCATAAAAAAATGTTGGGTGGCGTAAACCCTCTACCCCAGGAATAGCCATTGCCCAAGAGACATCCGTTACTGTTCCATAAAGCTCCCCGTTAATAAAGTTACCAATACGGCCACAAGCTAAGCCTAGTGCTATAGGAACTGTTATCACATCTAAAAATTGTAACAGAGGCACTCCCCTTTTTTTAAGAGCAAATCCTAGTACTAATGCCACACCAAGGAATCCACCGTGTGAAGACATACCACCATTCCACACTGCCAATATTTCTAGAGGGTGATTTGTAAAGTACGAAAATTCGTAAAAAAGAACATACCCCATTCTTCCTCCTGCAATTACCCCAATTATCGCCCAACTCAGCAGAGAAGATATATCATCTTTGCTTAAGAAAAGTGCACGAAGATGCTGCAAGCGAAATACAAGGACATAGGACAAGAGAAATGCAACAAGATACAGAAGCCCATACCAGTGAACGGATAGTCCCAGAATTTCTAGTGCCACTTGTCGAGTAGGAAACAATTGCATTAGTCCTTGGAACAAACAGATAGAAGAAGAGGGGCATCAGAAACAGACGTAAGACATGGATCTTCAATGACTAGCTTAGCTCTATCTCCGTAAAAATATATAAACGTCGGTGACAGAAAAAAGTATACTGGCCCTTGTAAGCCTCCTAGTAATGAACGACGCTCTGATCTAGAGCCATCTATAAATACCTCCCAATCTTCATACTTCCAGTCGGGATAGTCGAACAATCCAGGAGCTCCTACTGCATGAGATGGTAACCATCCTCGTAGCCACATTCCGGAAATATTCTCCATAGCTATAACTGCAGCATCAGGCTCTATGACCTCAGCCAGCGCTTTTATTTGGGAAAGCTCACTTGCACCAAATATTGGAGTGCGTAACTTCATAGATTGCAATCCAACAATTGCCTGTACTACTAGTACAAGAACCAAGAATGCGCGCGCCCATATAGTAGAAGCATGCTTCCATATCCAGACCAAGGCAATAGCGGCAAATGGCATGAGGAAAAAGTCTAGCTGTAAGTAGAATCGTTTATAAAACACCAATTTACCTATGATGAATATTGCACATACCAATACAGATAATTGCCATAATGAACCTCGCTCTTTTCTAAGGTTTATAATCATGCCAAAAATACCAAGCATCAATACTATGCCCATTGTGCGAACATAAAATGACGCATCAGGAAACGCACCTGCAGGGGCATTGTCTCCGCGAAGAAGAATGATGGATTTTAAGGGGCTCCAAATAGCACGTTCCCACTGGGGCAAGTACCAAAGCAAAGCAATTACCGCTGAGACTACTAGTGCTACTGAAAGCTTACGAAAGACTGGATCCTTCCACCGAGTCTTTAGCGAAAGAATCCACCAAATGCCTAAGGCCAATGTTAGGATAAGCCCTGTTTGTTGATGAATCATTACCGCAGCTAACGCACACGGAATAAACCACATCGAAAGCTTTTCTGCAAAATGATACGTGCATACTGTAAGGATCAACGAAACATATACTTTGTAATACATGGCAAAGAATCCATCGAAATATGCCTGAGAGAGCAAAGCTATCAGCAACACACACACACCTACGGCACGCCCTTCGCGCTTGTACATTACCCATGCTAGTACGCAAGCTAATAGGACAGGTACAAGATTCCACATCCAACCAATAAGTACATCTACAGGAAGGCCTGCAATCAGCAGTGGTGCTGCTAGTACAAATAACCCTGGCGGATATTCTAAGGCCCAAGGAGCAAGCTCTGGAAGGCTAAAATGGCGAATGCTTTCTGCGTACTGTAAAAAGAGGTATCGATAAATCCCCGGATCATATCCAAGTGGGACATCAAACAAAAAGAGTGGTGCCAAAAACTTTCCCAGTAACAGTATTCCAAAGGTAAAAATTCCTAAAGAAAACTTGCGAGAACTCAGCCACGAAAAAAATTGTTTCATATTCACGCCTCTAGCATACGTGTAAGACTCCTACCCTTCAATCTTCTTTGCTAATACAATCATACGATCTCGTGTAGTCCCTACTGGATAGCAGGTAATAAGCTTGAGTATGCTCTCATCGTACTGCTGTTCTAGGATAGAAGTTTCTTGAGGAGAAACAATCATCTTTTCTTCAACGCGATACCTAACAGGGCTCCCTGCTGTCACTATGGAGATTTCCTCACCTACTTTAATCTCTGGAAGTCTTTCGAATAGTCTACCGAATTCACTCTGCTTTGCGCTCTCTGTAGGAGGGCTACTGTGCCCAGCAATAATCAGATTTCCCTTTCGACCGGGTCCAGAAGAATGAGGGTACGCTACAGCACCGTGGTTTAGCCCTATTTGCATCTGTTCTTCAAGCATGTCCCATGCTCTTGATGTCCAGTTTTTCATAGATGGCAGCAATACAGGAGCACGAATACCAAGACTTGGGATAGTGATACTCCACGCTCTGGCAATCCCCCACTGCTCTAACTCTGCTACAGCTGCATGCATCACTTCCTCTGTTTCTACTTCTACAATTTCTGCGGTGTCATCATCAACAACTTCTGTCTCTTCTATTACCGATGCTTTAATGCGAATTTTGTTTACAGTACGAGCAAAGTGCACACCAAGATCTTCTACCGTGATCTCATGTACGCTTACTTGCTGATTCTCACTAATAGAATTTGATAGCTTGTTTAGGAATGTCTCGAACTGCGTAACAATATCCTGACGAATCTTTGGTAATGGGACATCGTCTATAGCACCAGTCCATAGAACTAGAGACGAAGTAATCGCCAATATGGCCACGCTGACCCCACGAAATTGATATTTGTTCACTACTTATATTATACAACATTTTATGTTGTTTGACAATAACTAGATCTATGCAAATTTAGACTAGAATGTAGCCATTCCTATAGATTATTGTACTATGCTCGCGATGCTTATCCTTGGTATTGAATCATCGTGCGACGAAACAGCTGTAGCCATTGTGGAAGATGGTGTCACTATTCTTAGTAGCACTATAGCCAGTACAAAGGATATATTCTCTAGCGCTGGAGGTGTTGTCCCAGAAGATGCAGCTCGAAGACAAGTGGAATTTATTCTCCCTGTTCTTCATGCGACGCTTGCAGAAGCAAAAATTTTACCAAAAGATATTGATGTTATTGCAGTAACAAGGGGGCCAGGATTACTGGGTTCTCTTCTCGTAGGAACAGTAACGGCACGTACGCTTTCTGCTCTTTGGAAGAAACCACTAATAGGAGTGCACCACACATTTGGGCATCTCAGTTCGATATGGCTTCACGCAGAGAGCACACCAGAATTTCCAAGCATTACTCTGAGTGCTTCTGGGGGACACACAGACTTGTGGTATCGCACTGCGCACACAAATGGAAAACTTCTTGGGTCTACGCGTGATGATGCATCAGGCGAAGCATTTGATAAAGGAGCATCGATGTTAGGCCTCCCCTATCCCGGTGGACCTTCTATTGCTGCTTCGGCAGAGAGTGGAGATGAACATACGTTTGCGCTGCCCATCGCTCTGTCTGGAGAGGATACATTAGACTTTAGCTTTTCAGGTCTCAAGACTGCATTCAAAAATACAATCAAAGATCAGAAGCTAAAAGATAACGACCCGCAACTTCAATCTAATTTAGCTGCCTCCTATCAGTTTGCGATATGTGGTCAGTTAGTAGATCGCATCAAGCGAGCATGCAAGCAGTATCCAGAAGCTAAAGAAGTTCATCTTGTCGGAGGGGTATCTGCAAATACTCGCCTAAGAGAATTGGTACGACATGCCTTACCAAACACTGTCGTGCGCACCCCGGAAAGCATCCGATACTGTACCGATAATGCTGCAATGATTGCAGCTGCAGGATACTTTATGCATCAAGAAAAAGAAGGATCTGCACTAGAAGAATTTGAAACATCAGCAACACTTCCTCTAGATGCGTTTATTTCTTAGAAGGCTGATAGCGCAGGTAATAAGGCGCCAAGAGTTAGCCCTAAAACAGCGATGATAGCGAGTGATCGTGTAAACGTGTTGCGTTTCATATTATTCAGCAGTTATTGTTTGAGTAAAGATACTTTTAGATCCGGTTTCATTTTCAAGAATGAGTTGAACAGAGTATACACCAGGCTTTTCAAAGACGTGATCATGATGTCTATCACTTGGTGATGCGCCTGCATCAGACTCAGCTTCAGATCCATCTGCAAAGTTCCACAACACCTTCTTCGGCCTTCCTGTAGAACACTCCCAGGAGAAACGCACACCGTCTCCTGCCTTGATGCTACTTCGACTCATCGTAAAGCATGCATCGAGGAATTGGGCACGTACTACTACAGTTTTAGCAGTAGTTTCCGAACGCCCAGATTCTGTACGCACTGTTAGCGTTACAACGTACTCCCCAGGTGTATCAAATATATGCTCTGCGTAACCATCTCCAAATGTCTGCACACCCTCTTCGTTCTCGAAGTCCCAAATAAATCCATTAATTGTCTCTCCAGGAATAAAGCTTTCTGATGCATCGAATTGGACATTAAGAGGAGCAATTCCCTGTGCAGGCTTCATCGCAAATGTGACAAACTTTGTCTTTGGTTTCACCTCAAGCCTAATAGGCTTACGCATTACTCTGCCTTCTGCATCTTTTGCGAGAAGGACGAGATTGTATACTCCTTCATCACGATAAATAGCTTTCAGCGTTGTATCTGTAGAAGTAACCTGTGATGCCTTTGGTGCCTCCCACCAAAAATCAACAAGTGGCATTATTGTTTTTGGCGTCAGGGAAATCGCTACTGGTGACTCGGCAGAAATAGAATTATTTTCGACAACATGAGATCCATCATAGGAAAGATCTGGTATAACCAGATTCTCTACGACTTTTACAATTTTGACTGCCTTGGCAATCTGACCGTTGTGGTTACGTGCTTTTGCAGTCACTTGGTATACCTTACGTTTGCGGAACGTATGACCAACACGATCGCCCTTTTCCTCTGGAGATTTATCATCAAAGTTCCACGTCACTTCTTGTAGTGGCTCTTCGGTAATCATGCGGAATACCACCTGAAAAGGAGGAGGACTTTCTAAGAATGTTGGAATTGTTTCTATCGCAACATCAAATGGGTTAGGGAGAGGCTCTTGAATGTCGAGAACTCTGTAGTACTGGAACTGCGTTTGGTTTGTATTCAGCATCGTAACAGTAACACGGTGCAATCCTGTACGCAGGAAGGTATGCGTAGCCTCTAGAGAAGTTGATGTCTCATCTGGAATACCATCTTCGTTAAAGTCCCACTGTATCTCTCGCACTTCGTAGTTTCTCTCTTCTGGGACAAGATGCTCCACACTAAAGACAATCTCCTCATCGATAACCGGGATAAACGGTGAATACGAGAACACCGCCTTTGGAATAACAATACGTTTACGAATTGTACGCTTAGATCCATCACTAAGTTCTAATGTAACACTGACATTGTACCCACCCTGCCTATCGTAGTATCCAGTAGAATCTGGTGTAACCGTCTCTTGGTCATACTCTCCATTTCCACTGAGATCCCATTTGTAGAGTTTTACACTAAGGCCACGGCGTTTCAGTATTGATGTAGCCGTTTCTGCGCTATAAGAGATTGAAAGAGGGGCAACAAGCTCGGTGTCTGCAGGTGGAGCAGAAATAGCAAACGGAAGTGACGGCTCCTGAGCAATCCAATACGGAACAAACGCACTCATTGCAATACCCGGTAGGGCGAATAATCCTATACGAGCAAAACTCGCGTATCGAACTTTGTCAGAGGCTCCTCCTGTTTTCCCAATTCTCATAACTGCAAAGAAACTCCCTAGTCCCAAACCGATTCCAAAGATCATAGCGACAAGTTTTGCAAGCGGAATTATGCTTTCCCACTTTCCAGATGCGTCTGGTAATACTGAAAGCAAAAATATAGACCACATCATGTATCCAAAATATGGAACACCAACGATAGCTATTAGTGCAAATCGTGCACTGGATATGGAACCCTTCTGCCCTTGGACGGCAGACGTGTCAGTAGATCCAGCGTCTTTAGGAGCTGAGGTAATGCCGTCGACGTTTGTTGTAGGTTCTTCTTCTGGCATATTAATAGGTATTCATATTCTGCATGATATCAAGGATTGTATCTTCATCAAATTGAGTGTCTTGCTGATATTCAAGTTCCTCTTGAAATAATGCTTCTGTAGGTAGAGTGAAAAATACAGCTGGGGAAAATACTTTTGCATTCTGCGGAGGAATTATTGCTGGTGCATCATTGTGATTACGGAATGTAATCGTAAATGACACAGAGGCAATACCATCTCCTTCGAGGGGTATAGACTGCACAACCCATGCAATTTTTTGTACAAAGTATGTTTCTGCATCTATCCAAAGTTGTCCGCTGGCCTTTATATCTTCGATAGCTGCTTGTGTCTCTGCTGCATCAAACTCCTGAAATTGCTCCTTTGCAATAGCAGCAAGGTAGCTCACGAGTTTTTCTTTATCGAGTGTAGTGTCGTAGTGATGTGTGTCTCTCCCATTGATAGTCGTAATACCTCTATCCCGTGTTACAGATACTACTTGAGCTTGCGCCTGTAATAGCCTCGGATCAGGTGTAATCTTCTCTGCTACAGGAAGTGTATCCCCCTCGGAGAGCTGCCACCATTTACCAGAAAGCATGCCAATGATTTCTGGTCTAAAGATTGCAGAATTTGGCTGAGACGTAAGTGAATGAATATTCATATACACCTCATCTTCTGTTATCACGACGACTTCAAGTGTCCCTGCAACTGAGGAAGGTCCTTCTATACCTCTGATATCAGCAGTAAGGTCTAACTGAAAGCGTAACTGTTCGCCGGCATCTTGTAGCATTCCATCAATGCGTGCTGTTCCGACGGCGGAAAATTTATCCGAATTAATATCAAAGTCACTCTGTGCTACATACTGTGCAGAATCTAACTTTTGCACTGCACGTGTAGCACGCTGCAATACCTCTTCTGGGGGTATGACATTCTCCGGCGTTACTTGGCTGCCACATGCAGCAAGTGCTAGAATTAATAAAATAGTTAAACGATTCAATTTCATAAGAAGAAGGATTGCACTAAGTTTGCCAGAAAAGTCGTTTTTTTACTAGCGCCCTACAATAGGAGTGGCTTCCATGTCACCTTCTTCTTCTACAGCAAACTGAATTGTGCGACTTCGACTTGCACGAACGTCTGCACGAAGCGCAAACTTTAACTTTTGGTTCTTCCGTAAAATAAATGGCGGATCAAACTCTATGCGGACACTATCTCCTGTCATCTGTGTTATCAGAGTAGAAATACGCCGATTGCGGAAGTCAATGTAGAGATGTTGCAGGTCTGTATTACTTGCCGAGCCATTATTGGTAAAGGTAATCGCACGCAAGTGATGATCGTCACGGTTATCTGCCTTAACAGTAAAACGTGACACAACTTGCTTCGCTCCAAAGCGTACCCTTCTCGTCAGATCCAAATAGTCTAGACTAATCTGCCCACGTGCACGTCCAGCAGTTCTACGCGTAGCAGTAAAGTCTCCGACGCGACGGTCTATACGAACAGTAGACCCCGCAGCTTCCATCGACACTAGCTCAAACCGATGCTCTCCAGCAGGAGAAGCATCTTCAGAAAAATCGGCAAGAAGAACAATATCTTCTACTTCGCATGCAGGAACACGGTAACCTCGTATATTCAAATCTACTGATCCACCTTTTCTTGCAATAGAACGTGCTCGCGAAATACGACGACCTCTATGTACAGCATAGATTGCATCAATATCACTGTTAGCTCCAAGTCCCCTCCTCTGCACAGCAATAGTATTTATCGTAACATCACCACTACAATCAGCTTTAAGTTTTAGTCGTAACATTTCTACACGTTGAGCTCCAGGTGGCACACTTGCAGACCCTGCTGCTTCTGCCTCTACGGTTAGATGTCCTCGAGGGTGCACAGACTGAATATGTCTAGGGCTTTGATCTGCTCTATGTGGAGGATTCACCGGCAGACTAAACTGGTGCAGGTAATACGCAATGAGAACCGAGGAAAGCATGAAGCTAGTATAACAGGTTTGCTTTGCATTATTGACATCACATAGTCCAAGCGTATATTTACGGTAATGCAAGAGCAAAACCCACAAGACAGGGTAGAACATTCGCAGAGTGGACCAATGGACATTAATAGTGGAAGAACTTTGGATAGATACTCTGATTTTGCAAATCTTGCAGAATATATACAAAAAAGACTCTTCAGGGTAATAGAAGATCAGGAACTGGACCCTGCATTAAGGAGTGGGATTACTTTTCATGGAATTGATATCAGAACGCTGGCAGCAGTTCCCAGGAACGACAGTGAAGAATTCGCTCATATTATTGGAGGAACAGAAATACACAGTGGTACTGTTTCTGTAGAAAGAACACTTCAATTTGGAGAAGAGATAGAAATGGGAACTGTAACATTTTGCAATGTAGCAGAAATGATAGAGGAGACTATCACCACATCTCCTCGCACTGCGCTTGAGTATGTACTCGAGCAGATGGGCCCACTGCCAGACCACGTAGAAACACTTCCATCTGTTAATAAAATAAAAGATTTGCAACTGACCAAATATAAGAATTATGGGACACCCGAGATACGTCGATACCACTTCCCAGATTTTAGAATTGTCAGCTTAGAAAAAGCGTTAAAGCGTGCTGCATCAGTCCACAATACCCTTACAAAGAATAGCCAAGATCCTCGCTACGATCGATTCGGTGTGTACTGCCCTCCATCGAACCCATGGGAAATTCGTTTGTATAAACTTCGACTAGACTACGTAGGGCAAATGATAATGATGATCAAAGAACAACCCCTTCCCGAAAATGTAACTATTCTCCAGCCGAGCACTGGTAAGCCAAAGGGGTATATACACAATAATGAAGATGATCTACTCATCACAAAGGAACCCTTTTCAGAAGGCCTGCCGTCTTCTTCAATTGCAGAACTAGAATCTCGATTAGACATGTTACTGGAAGAACACGAGAAGATTCAATTACGTGTACGAACATTACGTTTTGCATCTGATGCAACAGACAAGATAGTAGATGGAGCGATTATCGAGTTTCTCTTAAAAGAGAAGAATTAGTGCTTCTGGCCATTTGCTATAAGGCTATAGAATTGATATATGTCATCTCTTTTTGAGCACATTATTTGTTCAACAAATGCCTCTGGATACTGAAATTTAGTAAAAAGTCAGGGTAATAATACATACTGCTTCTAATCGGAAAATGGCTTACTTTAAAGCTTCTTTACATTCAGATACTTCAACGTGAACACTAGATGTAGTCAAATAGTACTAGACATCACGTTTGAGATCCGTAAACTGTTGCAGCTTTATGAATGATCCTACAATAGTACCAGTGAAGAAATTCACACCCTCGGCATCAGTTCCGGTTGTGGCACTCCACACCGCACTCATCGGACTTCTAACATTGTCCATGGTGATGAGCCTACCCACTCTTGGCTAAGAGGATCGTAGGACGAGCAGATGTTCAGGCCGACAAGCCACTCGCACTAACACAAACAGCGAGAACCGAAAAATCCTCTTAGGAGGCTATAGGGTCTTTGACGCTTTTTTTATCGCTTCGTCGCCTTTAGAGTCCCCTCAGCAATGTGATCTGCAGGTGCAGGATCTCCGTCATCCGGCTCTAGTGTGATTACTACCTTCGTGTACCCTGTGTAATCTTCGTTTGCATCAAAGCGCAAGCTGTGGCGTGAGTCGCCAAAGTAATTGCTAAGGTGTCCCACCGAGATAACACTTGGTCCTTTTATAAGCCAACCCTCGTAAAAGTATCCATCAGCAGCTGGTTCTATATTAAGTGTTATTGTGTGCAAGAAATATCCATCCTCAAACATGTGTGCTTGTGCAATACCATTTGCACGAAAATCTCCGACTTCTGTAATGGCACCGTACGCAAACTGCGTTTCTTCACCATGATTGTCGTACTCTACCTTTCCACCTACAGGTAGTGGGAACTGAATAATCTCTGTATCAAGTGCTTCTTCGCGCGCGCTGCGTTGATCTCCACATCCAGCGAGGAGAAGTACAGAAAGGAGGAGGAGGGAGAGGTTTTTCATAGGCTGGAATATTAAAGTGGAAAGTGGAAAGTGGAAAGTGGAAAAAGCGTAATAATTTAGAAGATTTTCCGTTTTCCGTTTTGCACTTTCCGTTTACCAGAGGAATCCAGGAGGCCTGCTTTGTATCTTGTTTCGCTCAAATTGAGCATGGTGGTCTGCTTTAGCTGCCATGACCTGATAGCGAGGAGCATCTTCTGGATAGAGACGAGCGAGCATATTACAGATAGCGATGAATTCTTCTACATTTGGAGAAAGCGTAACATAATGACTATTGCGCTCTATGGCATCTGCAAACATGGATAATAGCCCATCTATCATTGGTCTCTGCTGATCTATCTCCTCTCGCATATCTAGTGCAAGGTATGCCTCTATAAGACCATGCGTCACACTCAAATCATTATAGCGACCTCTCTTAAATGCGTGCTTATACGACTCTAGTGCTCTCTGCTTTTCGCCAGCAAGTAATGCCACGTCTCCCTGCCTCTTCCAAGCACGAAAGTCCTCCTTGTTTACAGCAAAGTATGTATCCAAAGCCTCTTGGGACTCTGCGTACTTGCCTTCTTGTGCATAGATCTTTGCACGGCTGAGATGTAGATCACGTGTGAAGTACTCACGCTGCGCTTTTTCATACCATTCAATGGCAGTAAAAGGATCCCCAGCGGCTTCTGCACTACGACCTATAGAAGAAATACCAAGATACGCTCCTTCGTACAGAAAAATCACAAGAACAACGAGTGCAACAATAATCTCTGTGATGCGAGCAATGGAAGCAGGAACATTTCTTAATGCACCGATATCCAAGTAAGACATCAGGATACCAAGCAGTAACCAAAATGGTAAACTGATACCAGTAAACTGCATATTAAAGTCGATCATGTTATGCAAGATGGCCCCACAAAGACCAAGGTATATTAGTGTTCGCAAAGAAAACGTCAGCGACCCCACTTCTACTCTGTCAGAAAGAAGCAGCACCGTTGCGCGATACATCACTAAGCCAACAAGAACAAAGAATACTAGTGTTGCCAAGATGCCCCGCTCTACGAGAAGTTTAAGAACAACATTATGAGGATGATCCGAAGTAGCCAGCACTGTGCGCTGTAACTCTGGCTGTACGAATCGGAAACTATACGGACCCCAACCAAGTAGCGGCTTTTGTGTCGCGAGGTTTAATGCTTGTCCCCAGAACGTAAACCGTTCACTTACAGAACTAGATCCCTCTGCAGCAGATAGTGTGACCTTCTCTCCTACTTCTTGCACTTCATAGAGATTTGACCGCACATCATTGATTAGAAGAAACCCTCCAATAGCTACAACGAGCATTACAACAGAGACAGGAATGATATTACGTACAGGAAACTGCGGGCGCGTTTTTTTGTAGATGATCCCTCCCCAAATTCCTAATTGCATCAAGAAGACCAAGAACCCTCCCCGAGAGTATGCAAGAAACAAACAAGCAAAGACCATGCCTACTACAGCGGCACGCACTAAGAACTCTGCACGACTGCGAAGGTCTTTTGTATTAGCTGAATAATCTCGTAATACCCAGTAAACTATCAGTGGCCACGTTAGTAATAAGAACTGAGCCCATGCGTTAGGCCAATAGTCTGTATGAAATCGAAAATCGAAGAACGTTCCAACGAATCTATTTACTGGCTGAAAGACATACACTAGTACCCCTACGCCACACGCTACAATAACCGTAATACACAACACTCGAATAAGCTTTGTGATGTATTGCTCTCCATTATCTGGATCTGATGCCTTACGGATCATCCATAGCAGCATAAGCCCAAGTGCTGCAGTACGTAATACTTCGTCTAGCCCATAGTTACCAGTAGTAGATGTAAAATACGAAAGAAACGTCAGCACAATAAATCCCATTACCGCACTCCATAGCATCACTGGAATTTCTCTCTTTCCTACGTGACTACACAATGTATGAGAAATGATAGTAATTGTAGCAGCAACCCCTGTAAGCAACCATGTCACATCCAAACTCTTACCTCCTCTCCACAGCACAGAAGCCACGAGAAGGACAAGTACTGTCCATTCGCAGACATCACACCACCTAAGACGTTGACTGGAAAAGGGATTGGGGAAATTCATTACGAGTATCTTACACAGGTTTAATAAAAGAAGCATCTGATGAATAGCTGTTGTAATAAATAACAACAGGTTTTTACTTGTTTCTAGCTGGCACTCTGTATTTTAGAGTGCTAGAATCTTCTGGCTTTGTATTTGTACAAACGAATACACGTTAAATTTACCCAACTATATATATGTCAGACCTCCCAAAACTTTCTGTAAAACTCGACCCATCAGCTGGGCACGTTGCCGTTATTCCTGATACGCGTGACCAAGTAACCGCCTCTGGAATTATTATTCCTGATACTGCTTCGGATAAAAAGTCTTCTATCGGTACTGTCTACGCAGTAGGCACAGGTAAAGATAAAGATGGTATTGATGCTAGTGTCTACAACGTTGGAGACCGTGTTGTCTACGGGCAATATTCAGGGGAAGAAATCGAGCTTAAAGATGAAAACGGTAAAACAGTAGAAGTAAAATTCCTCTCTGCTGATTCGATCAGATCTAAGATTTCGTAATTCCCAATTCCTAACTACTAATCCCTAACCCCTATTACAATGGCTAAACAAATTATTTTCGGAAAAGAAGCCCGCGACCAGATACTTAAAGGAGTACAAGTTCTCACCGATGCTGTTGCATCAACAATGGGACCAAAAGGTAGAAATGTATTAATCGAAAAAAGCTACGGCGGACCAACCGTTACTAAGGATGGTGTGACTGTTGCTAAAGAGATTGATCTCGAAGATAAGTTTGAGGACATGGGAGCTCAACTTGTAAAAGAGGCTGCAACCAAAACTAACGACGCAGCTGGAGACGGAACAACAACCGCTACTGTTCTTGCACATGCAATCATGACCGAAGGTCTAAAGCACGTTAAAAGTGGTGCGAACGCTATCTCTATAAAGCGAGGTATCGACAAGGCTGTAGTTGCTGTTGTCGACGAGCTCGAAAAGATGAAGAAGGATGTCGTCAGCAAAGAAGAGTACAAAGCTGTTGCAACCATCTCTGCACAAGACGAAGAGATTGGTGACACGATTGCAGAAGTTATCGACCAAGTCGGAAACAACGGTGTTGTCACTGTAGACAAAGGGCAGACCTTTGGAATCGAGAAGGAATACGTAGAGGGTATGCAGTTTGATAACGGATACATCAGCCCATACTTCATTACTGATACTTCTCGTATGGAAGCAGTGTTCGAGAACCCTGCTGTCCTTATTACAGACAAGAAGATCGGATCCATCCAAGAGATTCTTCCACTACTCGAGAAACTTGCACAAAGCGGAAAGAAAGAGATTGTAATCATCTGTGAAAATGTCGAAGGAGAAGCACTCGCTACTTTGGTAGTAAACAAGCTTCGCGGAACATTCTCTGCACTTGCTATTAAGGCTCCAGCATTTGGAGACCGCCGCAAATCTATTCTTTCTGATATCGCAGCTCTTACTGGAGGTCGTGTTATCTCCGAAGAAGTAGGGCTTAAGCTCGAGAATGCAGATGTAGAAGATCTTGGAAGTTGCGACCGTGTCATCTGTACCAAAGACAACACTACTGTTGTTGGCGGATCTGGAAACAAAGAAGATATCGAGCTTCGTGTGAATCAAATTAAGACAGAGATCGAAAGCACCAAGAGTGACTTCGACAAAGAGAAGCTCATGGAGCGTCTCGCAAAGCTCACCGGAGGTGTCGCTGTTATCAAAGTAGGAGCAGCAACAGAGGTAGAGCAGAAAGAAAAGCAACACCGTGTAGAAGATGCACTTGCTGCAACACGCGCTGCTGCAGAAGAAGGAATCCTTCCAGGTGGAGGAACTGCGCTTGTACGCTCACTTAGCTCTCTTGATGGAATCAAGACAGCAAACGACGACGAAGCTGTTGGTGTCGAGATCATAAAGGGCGCACTCGTTGCCCCTCTTCGTCACATTGCTAATAATGCTGGTGTCGATGGTGATGTCGTGATCGCCAAAGTCCAGAAGTTAAAAGGGAACGAAGGATATAACGCACTAACTGATACGTACGAAGATCTTGTAAAAGCAATGATCATCGACCCGAAGAAAGTAACACGCAGTGCACTAGAATTCGCAGCATCTGTTGCGTCTATGTTCCTCACCCTCGAAGTAGCTATCGCAGAGATTCCTAAGGAGGATGACCCTGCCGCTGCTGCTGCCGCTATGGCAGGTATGGGTGGTATGGGAGGAGGAATGGGTGGGATGATGTAAGAAGTGGAAAGTGGATAGTGGATAGTGGAAAAAGAAGGACCCCTCTGGGGTCTTTTTTGTTTGTACTACAGACAATACGTACGCATAAACGAGGGCTAGGGAGAGGGGCTGGCCATCGGCTCTGAGGCTCAGGCTCGAAGAGGGGAGAGGTCAGCCTCTATTGACATATGTCAATTAATGAGTATAATGGCGCGGTCCAGTTCACTCCGAGCTGGTTTCGATCTTTTCTTTAGTAGAAAGTACTGAGTTTATGCGTAAGTCATGGAATCTCCTGATTATCAGGAACGCCACGGAAGGTAGCTCTATTTGGCAGCCTTTTACTAACCTCTGTTTAGCTCAAGGAATGAGAGTATTGGCTGTTGGTCGAATTTCCAAAAAACTGGGAAATGAAGACACAGCAGCCGTACTAGTCGTTGAAACTAACTTGCTGAAGACGCTGATGTTCAGGCGAAAGATTGAACGTCTAGTGTCTAAAAACGACTACATATTAGTTCCATTCGTTGAAGGACATTTGTTTTGCTTCTTTTGGGAGCAGTACACTACCGACTTCAGAACTCAGCCTCTCATCGAGGCTGAATCTGAACTCGTATCATAAAGAAAGGATTGATAACCGGTGTCGCACTTTGCGACGCCGGTTATTTTCTTAGTGGTCCAATCTCCATCAGACGCGATGGTACTACTCGCCACTTGGTCAGAGGAACGTTGATAAACAACACACCAAAGGTAATCAGTCCCAAGCTTATCAAATGATTTTGCGTAAGCACTTCTCCAAGTAAACTGCTCGCCATTACTATTCCTATTACACGACCCATCGCCGCGATGATCCCTGCGTCCATGGCTTTGACTTTACGCAGAGCACGGAAGTACAGGAAGAATGGAATCAGATATGCGATAAGCGGAAGAGCAAGGACAAGCCATACGTTCTGTGGTGTAGCAAGGAACTCTAGACCCGAAGAATCACGAACAAGAATATATGCTCCTACAATCAGTAAACTGGATACTGTTCGTACCATAACGATAGAATCTAAATGACGATGCTTGATGTATTTTTTGTGAATGATAGTCGTAAGTGCTGACAGCATGGAAGATGCAATTAGTAAGAATGCTCCTGTACTTAAACTAAGTGCCTGTACATCAGGCCAGAGTAGCACCACCATTCCTGTAATCAGAAACACACTTCCTATCGCCATTTGATTGCTGAACTTTTCCTTAAGGAAGTACACAGAGAAGATCACCACAAAGAGTGGGAGTAAACTCGTCAGCAACATCGACTCTGTCGCTGTTACCATATTGAGCCCCTCAAAGAACATGATCGGCCCGATGACTCCTCCAATAATTGTAGAAAGCACGGTTCCGAAAATATCCTTCTTCGTCATCCCCCATCGCTCCCCTCTTTCTAAGCTGATAATTTCATGAGACATGAGGACAATCGTCATAATCAGTAAGATCACAAAATACAGTTGAACAGGAGTCCAACCCGCTTCGTATAATACTTTTGAAAATATCGGCTTGCTATTAGCGAGCACCACCGCAATCAGTAGTTGAGCCAATCGCCAGCGTTGCATCGTGTCATCTTGCAGAGCAGTCATGAGTAGATGATAGCAGAAACCCGGAAGACAGTATGTCGTCCTCCGGGTTAGTTGTGTTTCGACGAGGGTACACAGCTCACTTGACCTCAATCTTGAGGTCGCTGCAAACATTAAGAGTCGCTTGTACCATGCCCAGAATAATGATTCTGGGAATCGAAATGAGCGCAGTGAAATTACCAGACATACGCACTATCTTGCATATCTCTGCGAATACATCAATGCTCTAAGAGCTGCTTTTGGCTTTCTTTAGCCATCTATTAATTGATGATATACTGACTTTTGACTGAAGATTCTTGAAGTATTACACTACCCCTACCCACTACCCCTTAAGCTATGAACACAGAACTTAAACAAGCACTCCCCGCTCTCGTCATCGTAGGACTGATCTTTGTGCTTGGACCAAAGCTTATGAATAGCGATTCAGCAGCTCCTGCCCCTCACGCTCCAACTATTAAAGAAGACTCCAAAGGAAGAACGGTCATGTTACACACCAGCAACTGGAAATTTCAACCAAGTGTTATTCGCCTCAAAAAAGGCGAGAATGTTTCTCTACATCTTATGGGAATAGAAGGAGATCACGGTCTCGCTATTCCTGGACTTGGAGTCAAAGAATCTATGAACAAGGGGGAAATGAAACTTGTTAAGATACCAACAGACAAAGCAGGTACATTTGAATTCTTCTGTAATGTACAATGTGGCCCAGGTCACAGTGATATGGAAGGAACTATTATTATTGAATAACTCTTGATCCTATGAAACGCCTACTTCTCCTCTCCCTTCTCCTTGCTGCTTGCAGTACAGGCTCAGGAACAGATACTGGATCTACCCACCCTGCTGATGCATCGCAGAGTGAAATCAATATGGCAGAAATGATGGATATCTCTGTAGAAGAGTTGCGAAAGCAAACACCAGAAGAACACATGCAGATGATGAAAGATATGATGAAGCCTTCTGCAGACCACCCATCAGAATGCGAAGGAGATGGCTGCAGCTGTCACGTCGCACAGGCACCAGATGCTCCGAAGAAAGGTGGTTGTGGCTGTGGAAAAGCAGCATGCAACAAGGCTTCGTAGTGAAACGATTGCTGAGGCCTACAATTGTAGGCTTCGCTGCTATCATCGTGGAAGATCAGCTTCTTCCTTCCTCTTGTTACTGTTCCACAGGTGATACTGATTGCTTTGATTTTGAATAAGATATCGATGTGATGCTCCTATAGCTTCAAATCCCCCTTCGTAATCTTAATTACTGCACCTCGCTCTACGGTATTGTTGAGAATGAAATCCGCAACGTACGTTTCTAATGTATCCGTAATAGCACGTTTCATTTCACGTGCACCAAATTCTATGGAATATCCCTTTTCCGCTATGGCTGCGACTGCATCTGCTTCAATCTGAATCGCAATACCTTTGCCTTGCTCCAGCTCTTTGATGATAGAACCGATCATCAGCGTCGCGACTTGCACAGTCTCATCTCGTGTAAGAGGCTGATACAGAATCACGTCATCAAATCGGTTTAAGAACTCTGGAGAGTAACTTCCTGTTTTTATTAGTTCATCAAGTAATTCTTTTTTGAATGTACTCTGATCTGGATCTGGATGGCTCTTTAAGAATTCAACAATAAACTGAGCACCAGCATTGGATGTTGCAATGATGATACTGTTTCTAAAGTCAGTTTTTACCCCTTGGCCGTCGATTAAGTGACCTTCGTCAAGGATCTGCAGGAACAGGTTAAGGACTTTCTTGTCTGCCTTTTCAATCTCATCAAGAAGAATCAGAGAGAACGGCTTGTCTTGAACAGCACGTGTTAGGAATCCTTCGGATTGATATCGAGGATCCGTAGACCCAATTACCATGTTTACGCTGTCTTCATTTCCATATTCATTCATATCCATACGAATCATATTCTCTGCTGATCCAAAGTACTTCTCCGCCAACGTCTTTGCTGTCTGTGTTTTACCGACACCAGTAGGTCCTAAGAAGAGGAATGTTCCGATCGGCTTGTTGTGATCCGAGATATCAGCGCTCGCACGCTTGAGTGCATTAGAAATAGAAGTAATTGCGGCTCTCTGGCCTACAATATCCTTTGCCATTTCTTCTTCTAAGTTCCGAAGAACATCTTTCTTCTTTTCATTCGCCCCGGTAATGTCCATATGAGCTCGCAAAGAGATCATCTCTCGTACATTATCTTCTGTGACGAAGTCTGCCTTTGCATCTTTGGCATTTGCTACAGCATCGTAGAGAAGATCAATAGCCTTCCCTGGGAATGCACCCTTTGTTACATAACGATCTGCTAGGTCGATAATTCCCTTTAGGGCTTTGTACGTGACATGTGTGTGCTGACGTTCATCAATACTAAAGTACTCTTCCATAAGTACCGACATCGTATCTGCTGTAACAGTTGGCTCTAGAGAGAGCACTTCGAACTGCGACTCTAATGCAGGGCTTGTCTTAATGTATTTGTGATAGTCTTTCGTGTCTGCAATTCCAATAATATTGATATTTTTTGACTGGAGAAATTTAGTCAGTACTCCAGAAATCTTAGCATCACCCGACTGCAAAAAGAGTCCGATATTTTCAATCACGAGGATATAGCGCCCTTGGTTGTTGGCCCGCTTGAGAGCCCCCAAGAGCACTGTATCTGGATCGTGTGCCCCAGAAAGAAGATCTTGAGCTTTCAATTTGAGGACATGTGTATAAGCAAACCCCTTCTTACTTTCTTCCACACGTAGTCGGTAAGCGATATTTTCTACAAACGTCTGCTTTCCACTACCATCATCTCCAGTAACAATAATATTGTGCTGACTCGAACGTGTCAGAACATGCATAGCATCTTTTAACTTATCGAGATGGATAGTTACTTTATGCTCTCCTCGGTAAAGAATATTTTGACTGATATCTTCTGTAATACTATCAAGAACGTCATTAAATCCTGTCACCCACTTTCGTCCCATCCCACCAAAGGTTTTAGTGAGGCCCGCAGGGCTCCACGACTTATCTTTATGCCACACTGCTGCATGATAGTTCTCCCACTTTACGATCATCTCCATGTCAGCAATCGAAATATCTAAGGAGTTTAGTAATTGTTCTAGTGCGCCCTTTCTTTGGAAGAACGTAAATAGCACTACGTCAGCATCCATCTTTCGTACAGAGAACCGCTGCATATTTGCTGCTGCTTCTCCAAGAAATGGAATAATGCTCTCTTGGCCTACTTCTGGTTTCGCTACTTCTAAAAGACGGTCTCTTTCGAGTCCCATCTCATGCAAGATAAATTTACCTCGCTCGGTTTTGGTCACTGCCTCTAGTAGTTGATACGAGGTCTTTGCATTGTTCGGAAGTTTTTGAAGAACCTTGTATGTCAGAAGACACGCAGAATTCTTTTTGCTGAGAGCTTTACGATTATCATTCTCTAGCATATCAGCAATAAATTGTCGGATGACAATATATGCAAATCCAAGTAGGGAGATCCCTACTGCAATATGTGTCCACGTCTTTGCTTGGTAGTCTTCGAGAAGAACTATTCCAATACAAAGGATGGCAATAAGAATCGCAATCGGGCCTTCGATAAAGCGTCGTAATGTACGAGCAGAGAATGCTCGGGTTGCCGTTGGATCAAATAGAACTTGCATGATTAGAAGGCAGCACTAAAGACGTAGGTAAGACCAATCCAAAAAAGAATCGGGAATGAAAGCCATGCCATGTAAAAGAAGGCAAAGCAGACCGTAAGAATAACAACCGCAGTAAGCCCGAAGAATAACGTCACCGAGCGAAAGATAAACCCAATCGTTCTACTAACAATGTTTAAGGTGAGTGTCTGGGCAAATTCACTAAGATTAAATCCTTTTTTTCGATACGGGTCTACAATTTGTCTCCAAGGGGAAATAAGTGTTCTCAAAAGGAAGATAAATGAAAAGATCTCTACAAATGCTCGAAGATACGCAAAGTACAACTTTAGGATGCGACTCGGCTGCTCCCAGAAGTACCAACGAATAAACTCTGGTAGCGTAATGCCGGTGAATATCAGCGGATGCCGAATGAGATCAAGCGGGCCCATACATTTAAGGGTTATCGTCTGATTATAGCAGATTTCGGCCATTTATTGAAGGTTGAACACCAAGTCGTGGTACACTCCAAAAACTCTATGAATGGACAATTTATTGTTTTTGACGGCCCCGATGGATCAGGCACAACACGCCAATGTGGTTTTTTAGGCGAACACTTGCGCAGAAGTCACAATAATGTCTTGCTGACTGCGGAGCCCACAGAATCACCAATCGGTCAAGAGATACGCAGCATGCTACACCGAGATACCATGCCTTCTCCGGATGCAATCCAGCTTCTTTTTTGTGCAGACAGAGCCAATCATGTCAGCACAGTAATCGAACCTGCTCTACGAAAGGGGCAAATTATCGTCTCAGATCGCTACGCATTATCGACAATTGTCTACGGAGCAGCTCAAGGAGTAGATAAAGAATGGCTCGAACACATCAATGCAAAATTCCCAAAGCCAGATCTTACCTTTATTACATTACCTCCTTTTGATGTTTGCATGGAACGACTAAACAAAAGAAAGACCCGTGATCAATTTGAAATGGAGAATTTCCAAAGGAGAGTATACGAAAACTATAAGTCTATAGAGGATCCTAGTGTTGTATTTGTCGATACCTCTGGAAGTAAGACCAGCACAGCCAATTTTGTCTGGCGACAATACCAGCTACACTTTGGCGCAATTTCGCAGGAAACAGAAGTAAAGATGAGCTAAACTCTTACCATGTCACCTCTCATCCTCGACGGCAAAATTGCTAGTAAGGCCTTGCTTGAGTTTTTAAAACCTCTTGTTGAAACGCTAGATCCCAAGCTTGTTGTTGTTCAGGTTGGAAATGATCCTGCTAGTGCTAGTTACATAAAGCAAAAAGTAAAAAGTTGCGAAGCAGTAGGGATGCGTCAAGAACACCGTCATCTCGATGAGAATATTTCTTTGAAAGAATTGATGGAAGTTATAGATGCGCTAAATGCAGACGAAGATGTCACAGGATTTTTTGTGCAGTTACCACTACCTGCACATCTCGAAAAACATGCTCCGGATATCATCAAAGCTATTGATCCAAAAAAAGATATTGATGGCTTCGGTGCCTATAATCTTGGAAAAGTATTTCTCTCAAAAGAATTTGAACACCTACCTCCAGCAACACCGTCTGGAATTATTCGACTATTAGAGCACTATGACATTGAGATCGCCGGCAAACATGCTGTAGTTGTTGGCCGCAGTAATACAGTCGGTAAGCCTGTTGCAATCATGCTACTAAATCGCAACGCAACCGTAACTATCTGCCACAGCAAGACAAAAGACCTTGCAGCTCAAGTAGTCCAAGCAGATATTGTGATAGCTGCTGTTGGCAAACCAAAAATGATTACCGCAGATATGGTCAAAGAAGGAGCCACCGTAGTAGACGTTGGTATCCACAGAACTGACGACGGACTTTGTGGCGATACGGACTTTGCAGCCCTTGAATCTAAGGTTTCTGCCATCTCTCCGGTGCCAGGTGGCGTGGGCCCTATGACCGTCGCTAGCCTCATAAGAAACTGCGTAACTGCCAAGGAACGGCAAATGGCGATAAGATAATCGCTTGCGAGTTTAAGAAACTTCTATAGAATAACTCCGTGGAAAACGACCTTCCGCCGCAATTTTGGCCTCCTCGGATTTATGTCCGTCGAGCCCAATTAAACGGAAAACGGAAAACGGAAAACGGAAAATTAAATCTAGGAGATTCTTGCACTGCAATTTGGTTAGGATTTTCTTTTTCCACTTTGCACTTTCCACTTTCCGTTTCTTAATATGTGTGGAATTATGGCTATATCCGGCTATCAAGATGTCATTCAAGATCTGTATGATGGACTGATGCTGCTTCAGCATAGAGGACAAGATGCAGCAGGAATCATGACCTACAACGACCAGTTCCATTTGAAGAAAGCAAATGGGATGGTGCGCGATGTCTTTCATAGTAAATCTCTCGCTCGACTTAAAGGTCCTATGGGAATCGGCCATGTTCGTTACCCTACTGCTGGGTGCAGCTCTGAATTTGAGGCACAGCCGTTCTTCGTTAACAGTCCATTTGGAATTGCCATGGCACACAACGGAAACCTGACAAACTATAAAGATCTTGCGAAGGAACTTCTCGAGAAACAATTTAGACATCTTAATACCAATTCTGACTCCGAAATTCTCCTCAACGTTTTTGCAGTAGCTCTTCTGCATCAAAAGCCTAAAAACCTTACACCAGAACATGTGTTTGGTGCTATGAAAACTGTTTTTCGAAAGTGTAGCGGAGCATACTCAGCGGTCGCACTTATTGGAGGACACGGTATCGTTGCATTTAGAGACCCCCATGGTATTCGTCCACTTGCCCTTGGAAAGAGAAAGTATGGAATGAAAGAGGAGTATATTATCGCCTCAGAGAGTAGTGCATTTTACGGATTGGAATTTGAATTTGTCCGTGACGTAAAACCAGGAGAAGTAATTTATATTGATAAGAAGAACAAACTCCACAGCCGCATCGTTAAAGAAGGAAAGCTTACCCCTTGTCTCTTCGAATGGGTCTATCTCGCAGCACCAGACTCTACTCTCGATGGAGTAAACGTCTACAAGGCTCGTGTGCGTATGGGTGAGTATCTTGCAAAGCAAATTATAGATGCTGGTATCAAGATTGATAGTGTTATCCCTGTACCCGATACAGGACGTGCCTCTGCAACAGGACTTGCAGATAAGATCAAAGCACGATACCGAGAAGGATTTGTAAAAAACCGATATATCGGTAGAACCTTTATTATGTCAGGCCAAAAGATTCGCAAGCGCAGTCTTAAATTCAAGCTTCATCCAATCGAACTAGAATTTAAAGGAAAGAACGTTCTTCTTGTTGATGACTCGATTGTTCGTGGAAATACGAGTAAAAAGATTGTTGAACTCGTACGTGAGGCAGGGGCTAAGAAGGTATATTTTGCTTCTGCATCTCCACCAATTATTGGACCAGACCCGTATGGAATTGATCTGCCAACAGAGACAGAGCTTATTGCTGGAACAAAAAGTATAGAAGAGATTCGCAAGTTTATTGGTGCTGATGGACTTTTTTACAGCAACATTGAAGATCTTCGCAAAGCTGTTCAATACGGTAACAAAAATATTAAGCATTTCTCCGAAGGATGTTTTACAAAGAAATATCCAACACCAGAAATTAATGCAAAGCTCTTAAAAGAACTGGGTAATAGTAGAAACAGTTCTCGAACAACAGGAGACAGGCAGCCTGACGATGAGGATGGAGATGGAAGCAAGACTATGAGTCTTGTATAAAGTAATATGAAAATACTTCTTACTTCTCTGGCAGCTCGCGGACATGCTATTGCCGATGCTCTAGCACGTAGCCCACAGAATCCAGAGATCATTTCTATTGTCCCCTCAGCAAACTCAGGGATCGCCGCAATTGCTTCCGAGCAATTCATAGCAGATCTCATGGATTTTGATGCAGTGCTTGATATTGCCAAAAAAGTGCAGCCAGACTTTGCCTTTGTCGCACCTGATGACCCAATCGGAGCAGGGCTCGTCGATGCACTAGAAGAAATTGGTATACAGTCTGTTGCTCCAAAGAAATCTCTAGGGCGAATAGAAGCAAGTAAAGGGTTTGCCCGTGAGCTCCTCGCAACTCATGGGATCGATGCCTCCCCTGCTTACTGCATATTTACTGATACGGATGAGAATGCCATTCGCGCTTTCCTTGATGAGCTCGAAGGTAACTACGTCGTGAAGTATGACGCACTGAAAGGGGGAAAGGGTGTAAAGGTTAGCGGAGAGCATATGCACTCTATCGATAAGGGCGTTGCCTATGCTATTGAATGTATCAATGAATGCGGACGCGTAGTGATAGAAGAAAAGCTGATCGGTGTAGAGTTTAGTCTGCTCAGCTTTGTATCTGGTACACAGGTGGTAGATATGCCCGCTGTACAAGACCACAAACGTGCGTACGAAGGAGACACTGGACCCAACACTGGTGGTATGGGTACGTACTCAGATAGCAATCACAGCCTCCCGTTCTTGAGTGATAGTGACATAGAGGCTGCTAAGCTTCTTAATCAGCAAACAGCAAAAGCGCTTCTTGATGAATGCAAAGAGCCTTTTAAGGGAATCTTGTACGGAGGATTTATTGCAACAAAGAAAGGTATTCAACTGATAGAGTACAACGCACGATTTGGAGACCCAGAGGCTCTCAATATTCTCCCTCTACTAGAAACAGACTTCGTCGATATTTGCCAAGGTATTATTAACGAGGAGCTGAGTGAGGATATGGTTACATTTTCCCATAAAGCTACGGTCTGTAAATACATCACACCAGAAAGCTATCCTGAGAGTAAAGATAATAAAGGTGAAGCTGTTACTCTTCCAGATCCAGGGCTAAATGCACGCATCTACCTTGGAGATATCTCACAGAGCGATGACGGATCACTCCTCCTCGGAGGATCCCGTACAGCAGGAATTGTCGGTATTGGAGATACTATTGCTGAGGCAGAAGCTACAGCGCAGTCTCTCTGCGAGCAGGTCACAGGACCAGTGCGATTTCGTACTGATATTGGTACGCAGAAAGTAATAGATCAGCGTATCGATTTGATTGAGCAGGTACGAAAAGGGTAAGATCATTCCTATGAAAAGAGATTACTCACGAATACTGATTCCCTTCGTCTATTTTATAGCTGGAGCCACTGGTATCGCCTCTGTAGCAACAACCTTTTACTACAAGGATGATTTAGGCTTAAGCCCTGCACAGGTCTCAATCCTCGGATCAATTGCTATCATCCCATGGAGTATTAAACCGTTGTATGGATTCTTTTCTGATAGAAAACCTATCTGGGGATTTCGTAGAAAGCCCTATCTCTTTCTTGCAGGACTCATGGGGGCTGCAGGATATTTCTCTATGGCAACGTGGGTGAACTCATTTAACACGGTGATGGTTGCACTCTTCATCTCTGGAATGGGATTTGCATTGGCTGATGTGATTGTCGATGGAATCGTCGCAGAGAAAAGTAGAAATCAGAAAGTAGCAGGAAAACTCCAGAGTATTTGCAGAGCCTCTATTATGGTTGGAGCCCTATCTGTAGCGTATCTTGCGGGTATACTTGTCGAAGTTATTGGCCCGAGAAATGTCTTCTTTATTACAGGAACTCTACCACTTCTTACCAGTGGACTCGCACTCATCATCACAGAAGAAGTTACCGAAGTTGTCACATTTTCCATAAAAGAAACTTGGAAAAAGCTTAAAGAAGCTATTACTCGCGATCTCCTCTGGGCAATTCTTTTTATCTTTGTTTGGAGAGCCACCCCTAGTAGTGGAGGAGGGCTTTCGTATTTTATGATTGATGAACTGGGCTTTGACGCAGAGTTCTTTGGTCGTCTAAGTATGGTCTCTCACGGTATGAGTATTGTAGGAATTCTGATGTTTAGAAAATTCTTACTCAATGTTAGTCTTCGCAAACTCTTCTTCTGGATCATCATTGCCAGTGTCATCCTTAGCTTGCCAACCATTGGACTTGTGTACGGGTGGTATGAGTACGTAGGAATGAGCCCTCGATTCTTTGCACTTGCAGATACCTTTATCTCCGCACCGCTAACAGAGATCGCCTTCTTGCCTCTCTTGGTTCTAGCTGCCCGACTTTGCCCTAAGGGCATCGAAGCTACGATGTTTGCTATCCTTGCTTCTATCATGAATATTGGATTAGCTCTGTCTGACCTTGGAGGTGCATGGCTGCTTAATTACTTCGATGTGCATCAAGCTATTGGTGATGCAGCTGCTAATTACAGTGGGCTTGATAAAGTTCTATGGATAGCCATCCTCAGTAGCTTCTTACCCATGCCATTCCTAAGGATGCTACCCGAAGTTAGAGTAGCTGCAGAACTTGGTAGTCCATCTGCGCAACAACCTATAGAAGATGTACTGGGGACAGATAAGAAAGATATTGCCTAAGCCCCGACAGAAGCCAGCTTATCTAGCTGATCTTGCTGCTGCAATGCTTCGATAATCTGTAAGATATCGCCCTCCATAATACCGGGGAGGTTATTAAAGTTCTGTCCTATGCGATGATCAGTTACGCGATCTTGCGGGAAGTTATAGGTTCTTATTTTTTCTGATCGATCCCCAGAACCAATTTGCCCAAGGCGCATATCCCCTCTTTCTTTGGCAAGGCGTTCTTGCTCTGCTGCATATAAACGCGAGCGAAGGACTCCCATGGCCTTTGTCTTATTCTTCAACTGAGACTTTTCATCCTGACAAGTCACTGTAATATCGAGCGGGATGTACGTTAGGCGAACAGCAGAGTCTGTAGTATTAACGGACTGACCACCAGGCCCCGACGAACGGAAGATATCTACACGAATATCCTCATCTTTTACCTGGATATCAACTTCCTCTGCCTCTGGAAGAATTGCAACAGATGCGGCACTTGTATGCACACGCCCTTTGTTTTCCGTAGCAGGGATACGCTGTACACGGTGTACACCAGACTCAAACTTCAACATTCCATATGCACCAACACCATCAATCTTACACACCGCTTCTTTTACTCCCCCACTCTCTGCATCTTTCTTATCCATAAGCTCTGTGGTCCATTTCTTCTCTTCTGCAAAACGTAGGTACATTCTTAAGAGTTCTCCTGCAAAGAGTGCTGCCTCGTCTCCTCCTGTACCTGCTCGAATTTCTAAGATTACTGACCTATCATCGTCAGGGTCTTTTGGAATCAAGAACAGCTTCATCTCCTCCTCTAGTTCTGTCACACGATTACGAGCCGCCTCTGCTTCTTCGTCTGCCATTGCTCTCATCTCTGGATCTTCTATTTCTTCTTTTGCAAATGTGATAGCAGCAGTTGCTGCATCATGTTGCGCTAACATGCCGCGAAGTGGCTCTAGTTCTTTCATACGTTTACCAATTTTGGCTATTTGCTTCGGGTCAGAAAGAACCTCAGGTTCAATCATCTTCTTTTGCAAAGTATCGTATTCTGCCGCAAGGGAACGGAGCTTATCTATCATAATGCGTTAGTTGTTATCTGCTCTTTTCTTTCCACAGCTTTCGCAAGCAGCAGACCATGTATATGTTGGCTTTTTGCAAGAGCTACATGCTTCCTGCAATTGCTTTCCACATCCTCCACAGTAGTCCCCACTAAGATCTAGTGGATAGCTGCAGGTTGGACATTGCATGTTGCGAATCTTCTTCTTGCCTCCACGAACAGGGTCAGTCGCTCTACGGTGGACAGAAACAATGAGTCCTCCGAGGATCAGAACAATAACTGCCATCATTAAGTAGTACCCAACAATCCGCGTGAGAAGAGTTGCCTGCAAAAGCTTCCAGAGTTTTTCGAGAAGCTCTTTTGGAATCCAGCTCCAGAGGAAAATACTAAAGGACTGGAAACTGATAATGCTAGATGCAATGAGCGCCGCGATAGAAATAATTTCCCATCTGCTGCTCTTTCTCTTTGTCCTGCTGTACCACCATAGTGTGATAAAGAAGAATGGAATCCAGAAGATCGCCTCCCAAAGGAAGACTTTGAGTTGGCGAATACGTACTCGGGCCCGATAGTCATTTCGTAGTGGTGCCTCTGCCTGATGTGCAAGTACCTCCAAGCGCGTAATCTCCACTTCGCCCTTTTCTATTTCTAATTCTACTTCGCGAAGTTTCACCTGTGTGGCTTCGTAGTCATCTCCTAGATCGTCCTGATTTCCGTAGAGGCGCTTTTCTTGATCGGCCATCTTTTCGAGTAAACTTGTATCGTACTCAGAGCGCACTGATCGGTCTCTGCTCTCAAGATCATTCCTCATCTGATAGAGAGGACCTAATTCATTTTGGCGATATCGCTGAATGTCTCTGTTCTCCTGTAAGTCGTAGTAATTAGGATACTGAATACGAGGGATCCCAACCTGAAGATCTGCTAATGCCCTCTCTGAAAGCATTACAATTATGAGTGTTAAGAGTGCAACAAGCACCTTTACCCCAAATGAGTACTTCTTCTCTTCATAGGAGAACTGCAGTTCATCAGACCCTTTGCCGAATATTTTTGCGAAAAGCTTTTTCAATAGGGATATTCTAGCGGCTTTTTAAATGATTTTAAAGCAAAGAAACGTACAATAGAGCTGTGAAAATACTGCTATGAAAATATTAGTCGCAATGTCGGGTGGAATAGATTCCTCAGTTATAGCCTATAAGCTTAAAGAGGAAGGTCACGAAGTCATAGGTGTTCGATTCACACTCTGGACAGACCCATTGGCACCACCGTTGGCTCAGATACTCCCCAGTAAGTGCTGTAATGCTCAAACTATCGCTAGGGCAAACCAAGTGGCAAAGGATCTTTCTATACCACTACAGATATTGAATCTCGAAGATGAGTTTAAAAAAGATGTTGTAGATCCTTTTCTTAAAGGATACAGCGAAGGCAGAACACCTAACCCCTGCATTGGATGCAACAGATCTTTAAAGTTTGGCAAACTGCTAGATCTTGCAGATGAGCTTGGATGCGACAAACTGGCTACAGGTCACTACGCTAGGGTTGCAAAAGAACAGCAATCCGATGGGTCGAGTAAATACCTCTTATTAGAAGCTCTCGATAGAACAAAAGACCAGAGTTACTACCTCTATGGGCTCAATCAAGAGCAACTCAGCAAAGTAATCTTCCCACTAGGAGGACTGCAAAAGTCAGAAGTGTTTGAGCTTGCAACTGCATTTGGTGTTCCTTATGACGACAACAGTTACAAAGAAAGTCAGGACCTTTGCTTCTTTCCAGAAAAAGAACCAGAAGCATTCCTCAAGAGATATATCAAAAACTCTAAGCCAGGAGATATAAAACTTGAAGATGAAACCATTGTAGGAGAACATAAGGGGCTTCCGTTTTATACGATAGGCCAACGAAAGGGATTGGGCATAGGAGGATTAAAAATACCACTCCATGTGGTGCGCAAAGAGGTCGATAGTAACACTATGTATGTGGCTCCAAATGGGGCTGATCATAAATTCGAACTTCATGCTAATGACCTACGTTGGGTCTCATGGGAACCACCAAAAAATGAGAAGACTCCCTTTCAAGCACGTATTCATTCACTTGGAGAGAAGCATGATGGGGTATTAGAGCATGATGGTAAGACTCTTGATTTTCGCTTTGATAAGGGCTTAAGAGGAATTGCAGAAGGTCAATCTATTGTGTTATACAAAGAAGAAGAAATAGTCGGTGGAGCCGTAATTACAGAAAGGATGCAGAAATAGTAATTTATGGTAGAATACTGTTCCTTAGACTGTGATAAACACGCATTTTCTGCTACAATAAGAGGATTACTCTACACCCGCACCAAGATTGGCAAGATAACGAGGATGATGACCACAAAGCCCACGTGGATGAGGCTGGCCATATACATATGACTCCGAAGCCAAAAGAAGACGCACCAAGGGTGTCAAGAGTACAGCCAACAATGCGGCAGTCTTCTTCATGGGAAGTGACAGATAATGATCCTGTAGTACAGGAAGCGCGCAAAACAGAGAGTGTAACGGAGCGCTGTGACCAAGTAATTTCTGTGCTTAAAGGTGTTCGTGGTAGCTTAATTGGAACAACAAAAAGCATTGTGACAGAAGGGCGAACTCAGTACGCAGATAGCTACAAAGGCTTCCAATTTCATCTAAAGGATATCAAGAAGATATTTGCCGGTGGAGCTGATGGAATCTGGGGCTTTCTTGCGCAGCCTGTATGGGTGATACGTAAAGATAAGCCAGCAAAAGAATATAGTCGCGGATCCCTATTTGCAGTCGATGTTGTTCGCTTTGGAGGAACATTTGCTACGATCTTTGTGGCACTGTTTGTCTCGCTAAACTATCAAAGCTTCTTCCAGATTATCACTCCGTATCTAGATCCTGTAGAAAGAGTAGCTTCTCTACATGGTAATGTGGCCGAAGTTGATAACGCCCTTAGAGATAAATTGCTCAAGAGCCCTATGCTTGCAGTAGCAGGACGAGAAGAAGGGGACTTGCTAAGCTACCTCCCGACAGTTGGGCCACCAGAGAACCGTATCATTGTTCCGAGGCTCGGGCTTAACATTCCATTGGTAACTCCTTCGTATAGCAGTCTTCTTAAAGAGGACTGGGAAGGTGTAGAAGCAGATATTCAAAATGCGCTAAAACACGGAGTGGTGCACTATCCAGGAACTGCACGACCTGGACAAGCAGGAAACTTCTTCGTAACAGGTCACAGCTCGTACTACCCTTGGGCTGACGGAGCATTCAAGACAGTGTTTGCAAGACTACATGAGCTCAATGTCGGTGATGAGTACTGGGTATACTACGGAGGTGATAAACACCGATACATTATCCAAGGTAAAAAAGAGGTAAAACCAAGCAATGTTGATGTGCTCGACCAACCAACGAATAGGCGAATTGCGACTTTGATGACCTGTACACCGGTCGGAACTACCTTACGAAGATTAATTATTACAGCACAGGAAGTAGACCCTACGACAGGTATTGCGCTACAGGTAGGAGAACGCGAGTTAAGAACCGCCACAGGGCCAGCACCAGCTGCGCTACCAATCTAATCGAAGTTTACTCTTCATTAGCAGTGATTCCTTCAGTAGGATACTATTGATTTGATCTTTTGATTTACATATGCCGCAGTGGTGGAATGGTAGACACGAGGGACTTAAAATCCCTTGACCGTAAATGGTCGTACTGGTTCGAATCCAGTCTGCGGCACCACCTATATACGTAACGTACATCCTATGTGGATTCTTACTCTTCTCCTTGCTGTCACTCCTCAAGCATTCGCTGGGGAAGTTCCTGTGCAACTCCTTGGGGAAGATACCGCTATCGAAGAAATTGTTTCTCAGTCTGTGTCCCATGCTAGTGCAGATGTCTCTGGGAAAGGATCCTCTATGCAATTAACGTATTCGGCACAAGAACCACTATCAGTATTTATCTCACTTCGAAAATCGAATGGATCCTTTTCTCCATTCGAGACACTGCAAACAGTACTTCCAGTAGGAACAAGGCAAGAAGTAACGATAGACCTAACACGAAGTCCTGCATGGAGCCCGTCACATCATTCATACCGTCTGTACTTCTTTAGTGAAGCAAGCGCCGGTGCCGAGTTTCATGATATAGAATTTATTGATGAAGGATTAATGGCAACACTATCTGCTGCAGTAAACCATATAACAATGAAGCAACCGTACTCTCCAGCCTCCTACCACAGGCTACCTGGATACACCGTTCTTGGTATTCCGGTAACTCCAGTAATAGGGTGGCTTTTGATCTTTGTAGTTATAGTACTTGCAGCAAAGAAAAGAGTGGATGTGATTATTCCACTGATTGTTGTTGTAGTGCTTATTGCACAAGCGAGATTTTCTATTGATGCTATTCGATTAAGTATAGATCACTCAAAAGAATGGTTAATGAACAAGACTTACTCAACAGCTGGGTCTCTTCCGAAGATAGCAAACAAGCTGAACCAAGAGGGTGCTAAGAATGTCTACCTCTGTCATACAGGAACAACTTACGCCAAGAAGCTTCTACAGTACCATAGCTATCCAGCCCTAGTTGTAGAGGATAATCCTGATTATATAGTTGTACATAAATCTACAGATTGGGATCTAAACCGTAACAATCTACGCTGTGGTGATGATACATTTAAAGTTGATTTGATAGAGGAATATAGTGATGGATCTACACTCTTCGCCATTCAATCATGATAGAACTGATAGCATTCATTGGCATGACAGCATTCATCTCTGCAGAAGGATGGATTGTGGCTCATCGATTATTACAAGGATCGTATGGAAAAGGATTTGAAATCCTACTTGGGCTACCGCTGGGAGCAGTAATTAATCTGTTAGGAATACTGTTACTGACTATTGTAGGAATTTCACTAAATTCTATCAGCATTGTAAGTGTTAATTTGATAGCAACTCTAATTCTTTTAATTTCCGTTCAGCCCTTATTAAAAGCTAAAAGTAGTATAGAGTCCTCCGTAGATACACTAATAATTGTACCAAAGGCTCTTGTAGTGCTATCAGGTTTTATTATTGCTGCTTCGCTTATCTTTGCCGTGTCCCATGTATTGTTACCGACATTCCACTATGACAGCACTACTAACTGGAACATGCGATCGAAAGTCTCTTACCATAGGGCTGAAGTAGTATTCGACTCTCAAGATGGATTAGTAAGTAAGTCGAACTACCCTTTCTTGTTTCATGCACTTCAAATTAGCATTAATCAGTTTAGCCCTAACTGGAGCGATAAATCTGCCAATGGTATCCACCTTCTCCTCACACTCTCTTGTTTTGGATTACTTTTTTCTACCATTGCAAAGAAGGGGAAGTTTTACGCTCTTATCGTTCTAGCTCTGCTCCTTGGAATACCACTGATGACTTTACATGCAGGGCAGTCGTATGCTGACATTACACTTGTTGGGTTTGCACTGTTATCCCTCCTTATGTTTATAGAATTTCGAAAGCTTGATGACTCTCGACTGCTTATGCTTTCTGGAGTCTTTCTCTCTGCATGTGTGTGGACAAAGTCAGACGGTTTGTTCTTCTGTTACATACCATGGATCATCATGGTAGCTATTGCACTCGTTCGTCACACTGGAAGCATTGCTCATCTTCGATACCCAATTGGCTTTAGTGTAATTGCAGCTATGACATGGCCAATATTTGCCACCGTCAAAGAGCTTTCACTTACACCTCATGGTTCAGGTGATGCAGAGATCATGCTAAACATAGAAGCAGTAAGTGCATTTAGTAGTGCACTCTTTGTTACAGGTTCATTCGGCATCTACTGGTACGGACTATTTAGTGTGCTCGTTGTATTGCTTATAGGAGTTCGTAGAGGATGGGACATCGCCGTAGATAGAAGGTACTTTCTTACGCTGCTATGGGGGCTTATAGCCATGGCAAGCTATATGGGAGTGTATCTACTGACGTCAAATACAGAGTATTTGATCATTGGTCAGTCTTTTGATCGCCAAATGTTACTTCCTGCGTCTCTGTTAACGCTCTCGCTGTCATACATGGTAATCCCCCGCCGTTTGTAGTTGCGTGTTAATACACTACTACAAGTAGTGATATTAGTCTTTCTCAGCTAATTTAAGCTAATTTGGAATATAGCCAGTATACTATTTTTATGGTATAATAATATTACTAAAATGAAGATAAAAACCATATTTCTACCGTACTTTGGGGCAACAAAAAAAATCCAATCATCTTCGATTGGATGGATATCACTTGGAATAGCTATCATTGCAGGTTCTACCTCTACGCCATTTGCAAAGATACTTGGTACGAGTCTTTCCCCTCTTACCCTTCTCCTGCTTTCGGAGTCTATTGTTCTAATCTTTACGATTCTTTCATTTGGATTTTTACCTCTGATAGAAGACTTATTCTCTGTTAAGAAAAAATACATCTCCGCGCTTATTGCAGTCGGGATCACAAATAGCATTGTTGCTCCGCTACTTATTTTTACTGGTCTTCATGTTGCTGATGCTGTGAATGCCGAGCTTTTCCTTAGAAGCTCTAGTTTCTTTTTGTTTATTTATGCCGGAGTGTTCCTTAGAGAAAAGATTCAACGAGCTGAAGTATTAGCACTGCTTAGTATGTTCTTTGGAATTAGCATAGTGGCATTTAGAGGATTTACTGGGCCTATCGCCTTTGCTCCTGGTGACCTACTTATTATCGGTGGTGCATTTAGTTACGCCTTAGGAAGTATCATCTTTAAAAAGAAATTATCGAAAATACACCCCGAAGTTGTTCTGTTTAGTCGTGGGCTTATGGCCATAACCTTCTTCCTTATTGTTGCGCCACTTATTCAACTTCCACTCGTAGAAGAAATATCTACATTCCCTATAGAACTCTTTGGTGCACTTATTGGATATGGTTTCCTCTCAAGATTTTTGTACCTATTTAGTTTCTATGAATCTTTGGAGCGTATGAGCGCCCACACTGTTTCTCTCTTCCTCCCACTTATTTCTGTAGGAAGCCTTACATTCGCACATTTCTATCTAGGAGAAGAAATCCACTGGTACCACATCGCTGGTGGTCTCTTTATTATTATGGGATCACTCATAATACGATTATCTTCAAAGCACTTTAAGGGAGGGCACCTAGAGAGGCATATGAGACACGGAAACAGGCATCACGTTTAACGTGCTCCGTATGTTATAGAGGATAGCGAGAATATTTTTGCTGTTTCTGCACGATTTACAGGATCTTCTGGACCGAAGTACCCAGTGGGGTTTCCGTTACTATCCGTGTAGCCAGATACCACACCATCTGTAGACATAGTTTCTATTGCATTTCCAAATGGGGTTGCTCTAGAGACATCATCAAACACTGTTCCAGAAACTGGAGAAATACGTACTGCATATGCCTGTAACACTGTTACTACAACCTCACTGCGATCTGCAGGACGAGTGACATCTATGCTTCCATCACTAAAGATAGCCCACCGATTATATTCTGCACACTGCACGAAACGTTCTGACCACCTACCTCTTGCAGATGTATTTTTTAGAGTATCTCCACAATTATAGGAATCTGTGCCTGCAGCAAGTACAGCCATCTTTGCTAGCTGCTCTATTGTCACAAAGTCTGCGGGACCAAACTCCCCTGTTGGACGCCCCTCAGAATCTCTATATCCCGAAATAAGATTAAGTACAGCAGCACTTTTTACATACTCTGCAAACCACTCGTCTGATGGAACATCAGAAAGAACTACTGACAGTCCATCAACTTCTATTGTAGCCAGCTTTTCTTCATCTATAGAAACAAGTTCTATTTGCTCTTCTTCGCCAGGGAAAAGGTCGCTGCTATTCTCTAAATCAGCGTCTTCTTGTTCTTGTTGCATTTCTGCGGCATCACTATTTATTACCTGCTCAAAAAGATCCAAGTCTGTAGAGAGCTTCTCCCACTCCCCTGCCTGAGCAGTAGGAACGATAAGAAGGATTCCAATGATCCATGCTATCTGTTGCATGGGGCTAATCGTACCAAGAAATACTCTTAAAGTCGAAATTCAGTTGATTGACCTTTTGACTTCCGCCCTTTTTATGGGTAATCTCCTGCGGAACATGATCGACGACGAGACCAAGGGCGCTCTTAGTCCCCACGCTGGGGAAGGAGAGGCATTTTCTAAAAGTATGGAGGGCATCAATACTATTTTGCTTCTTGGGTCTGGTGCTTTGAAAATTGGAGAGGCTGGTGAGTTTGACTACAGTGGGAGCCAAGCTATAAAAGCATTTAAGGAGGAGGGCAAGCGCGTCGTACTGATTAACCCAAATATTGCGACGAATCAGACAAGCTGGGGTCTTGCAGATAGTGTCTACTTTGAGCCTATTACCCCTGCGTTTGTCGAGCGTATTATAGAAAAAGAAAATCCTGATGCTATTGCACTGTCTTTTGGAGGGCAAACTGCTCTGAACTGTGGTGTTGCGTTGGATGAGTCTGGTGTTCTTGAAAAATATAACGTGCAAGTACTCGGTACAAGTGTAGAGAGTATTAACAAAACAGAGGACCGTGCGGTGTTTAATGCAGAACTACGCTCTATTGATATTGATGTCCCACGAAGTTTCGCCTGTGAATCCATGGAGGAAGTACTAAAGGCAGGAGGAGATATTGGATACCCTGTAATTATACGAGCTGCATTTGCACTTGGTGGTAAAGGAAGTGGAAGAGCATCAAATGAAAAAGAGCTTGCTGATATTTGTAAAGTATCGTTTGTAGAATCTCATCAGGTACTTGTAGAAGAAGACTTAACAGGATGGAAAGAGATCGAATACGAAGTTGTTCGCGATGCATACGATAACTGCATCACTGTATGCAACATGGAGAATGTAGATCCTCTGGGTATTCATACTGGAGAATCTATTGTGGTAGCTCCTAGTCAAACGCTCGATAACTACGAGTACCAAATGCTGCGCTCGATTGCACTTAAAGTGATTCGTCACCTAAAAATTGTTGGAGAATGCAACATTCAATATGCATTGGATCCTAAATCCCGAAGGTATCGTGTGATAGAAGTGAATGCGAGACTTAGTAGAAGCTCTGCTCTAGCCTCTAAGGCTACGGGGTATCCACTAGCTTTTATTGCTGCAAAACTTGCTCTTGGTTACAGTCTTCCAGAATTACGTAATGCTATTACACAAGTTACGAGTGCAGACTTCGAACCTTCACTCGACTACGTTGCTGTCAAAGTCCCCCGCTGGGACCTGCAGAAATTTCGATTTGTCTCTGATCAGGTAACATCAGAAATGAAATCTGTGGGAGAAGTTATGGCGCTAGGTAGGACATTTGAAGAAGCCCTGCAGAAAGCCATGCGCATGCTAAATATAGGTGCTGTTGGATTGTATCCTGTTCCAATGGAATTTGATGATATTGATGCAGAAGTAAAGCGACCAACTCCACGTAGAATCTTTGCTGTGGCAGAAGCTCTTAAAGGAGCATGGACTCCGGAGCAAATAAATATTGGTACCGGAATAGATCTCTGGTTCCTAGAACGTATGAACGATTGTGCAAAGATTTCTAAACAGCTTGGTGAGCTTAAGGAAGATCCAGATGCTGCCCTGCTTTCTAAGGCTAAAAAGGCTGGCTTTAGTGATAGTGCTATTGCAAAGATTACCAGTACAGATTTGGATGCTGTTCGTACTCTACGCAAGAGTCTTGGCATAATACCTTTTATCAAACAGGTTGATACTTTGGCAGGAGAATTTCCTGCACAAACGAATTACTTGTACCTTACCTATCATGGTGAAGAAAACGATGTTACATTTGAGGGCGGAAAAGACCGTGTTCTTGTGCTGGGTGGGGGGCCATACTCTATCGGTTCATCTGTAGAGTTTGATTGGTGCTGTGTGCAGGCTGCTCATGAATTACAGAAACAAGGATACGACGTAGCTATGCTCAATAGTAATCCGGAAACTGTAAGTACAGATTACGACGAATGTGATGCGCTTTTCTTTGATGAACTTAGTGAAGAACGTGTACTCGATATTGTAGAAGCACTTTCTGCTGCTGGGGTTGTAGTTTCTATGGGAGGACAAATTCCAAACTCTCTAGCACCTCGCCTTGCTGCTGCCAATGTTCCTATTCTTGGAACTGCTCCAGAAAATATCGATAATGCAGAAGACAGGCACAAGTTTAGTACGATGCTTGATAACCTCAATATAGATCAGCCCGAGTGGCGTGAATTTACAGAACTGGGAGAAGCACGAAAGTTTTCTGAAGAAGTGGGTTACCCCGTTATTGTGCGTCCAAGTTATGTTCTCTCTGGCGCTTCCATGGCAGTAGTACACTCCGACGAAGATTTATCTTCATACGTTGGACAATCGGCATTTATTAACAAAGAAGCTCCTATTGTTGTTTCTAAATTTGAGCAAGGTGCAAAAGAAATTGAGTTTGACGGTGTTGCGCAAAATGGAGAACTCTTGATCTATGCAATCTCCGAACATGTTGAAAATGCTGGAGTGCACTCTGGTGATGCCACCATCGTACTGCCACCACAACGTATAAACCTTGAAACACTACGAAGAGTAAAAGCAATTTCAAAAGCTATAGGTAAGGCCTTGGAAATTTCTGGCCCGTACAATATCCAATTCCTTGCAAAAAATAATAAGCTCAAAGTTATCGAGTGCAACTTGCGTGCCAGTCGTAGCTTCCCATTTGCCAGCAAGGTGACAGGGCACAACTTTATCACCATAGCGACGCAAGCACTTATTGGTAAGGCACCTACTGGTGAACGGTATCAGACACTAGACTTGGATCATGTAGGAGTAAAGGCTGCTCAATTTAGCTTTAGTCGTCTTAAAGGAGCCGACCCTCGCCTCGGCGTGGAGATGGCGAGTACAGGAGAAGTTGCCTGCTTTGGTCATAATGCAGAACAGGCTCTGCTTACAGCTCTTATGGCAGTAGGATTTACGATTCCAAAGAAAAATATTCTCGTTACCATTGGCCGTCTTGAAGATAAGATCGATATGCTGGGCTCTATTCAGGCTCTCTACGATAGAGGGTTTTCGTTCTTCGCAACAAATCGAACACATGAATTCCTTGAATCACGCAATATCCCTTCTGCCTTGCTCCACAAAGTTTCCGAGCCACGCAGTCCAAATATACGAGAATACCTCGAAAAGAAGAGAGTAGACCTTGTTATTAACATTCCTACGCACTCTAGAGGGGCAGATCAGACTGATGGCTACTTTATCCGGAGAATAGCAACAGATCATGGCATTCCTCTGATTACGAATGCACAGCTTGCAAAACGTGTTATTGAGGCCTTAACCCAAGAAGATCCAGAGCAATTACCTATTATGGAGTGGCCTAAGCTACTTACAGATAGCACTCAATAGCCATTTCTTAGCAAAATTGTTGCTGTAATCCATACATTTGCGTACACTTGGCCAGAAATTTCGATTCCCACCTATTCTTATGGCTAAAGACACCGACGACGCAATACTAGACCAGACTCTTGTTACCAAAGAGGGGCTAAAGAAGCTTCAAGTTGAGCTAGAAGAGCTTAAGACTGTAAAACGTAAAGAAGTCGCAAGCCGCCTAAAAGAAGCTATTTCATACGGTGACCTTTCTGAGAACTCCGAGTACCAAGAAGCAAAGACCGAGCAAGCCTTTATCGAAGGACGCATCTTAGAGCTAGATCAAATGATTAAGAATGCAGAAATCATTTCAGAGAAAAAGGCTGATATGAAAGGAAAAGAGGTGCACGTTGGAACTACAGTTACCGTCTGTAATAAGACTGATGGAGACGATCCTATTGCTTATACTATTGTTGGTTCTACTGAGGCAGATCCTTTGGAGAATAAGATTAGTAACGAATCACCAGTAGGAAGATCTGTACTCGGTAAAAAGAAAGGCGACACCGTTGAAGTTAACACTCCAGCTGGAATGTTTAAGTACGAGATTATTAAGGTTGCATAACCACGGTCTTTCAGTAGGATATTTGTAATGCCAGACGACAAATCTTCAGCTTCGGATTCTAAGGTGACTATTGCGGATGAACTTCGTGCAAAGTTTCCTGATCTTGTGCAACTTATTTTAAGCTCGGAAAGTATGAATGATGAAGAGCGACAATATTGGGTTAATATTTTACCTATCATGACACCAGAGCAAGTGCAGAATCTTCGCGATATTTTAGATAACGAAAAGAAGCAGCTTGCAGATATCGATAAAAAATATAGTTCACAAATCGATGCATCAACAACTCAGGAGAGTATTGCCAAAACAGGGGCTTCCCGTAAAAAACGTCGTGACGAGCTTTCTGATCAAGAGGAAAAACATGAAAAATCAGAAGACGCTCAAACAGAAGACCTGCTAAATAAAATAGATCAACTATGATTTGCTTAGCAGCACAATAGAACGATCTATCAGTGACATAAGTTCTTCTGGCGCTTCTACTGTGGATTTGTAACCACCCGTTTTTAATGCATGATCCGTTTCTGTAAACCCACTTATAATTGTTGTGAGCTTCTTTTTATCTATTTTTTTTGCCATGGGGATAAGCGTACGAGCAGCGCCAAACTTTACCCCTGTACTCTTGGTAATTGCTGGTGGTGCGGCTATACCATCTTCTAGCGCACTGGATACAAGAGTGAGCTGGGCAACGATCCAAAGTAGTCTGTTCCACATTGCATAGGGACTTTCTCCTTTTTGGAGTAACTCTTTTGTAAATACTAGTGCTTCATTACACTTACCCATTGCGAGAAGATCCATCAACTTCCATCCTGCCTGCTCCTCGCTAAGAAGAACAAGGGTATCTATATCCTCACATGAGATTGGATTGCCTCCTGTAAATGTTGCGAGTTTTACTATTTCTGCAGAAAGTAACATCTGATCTTCTCCTACCGTATTTATAAGATGCTGAGCGCTCTTGTGTGGCAAAGAGGAACCGCTTTTTTCTGCTTGATTTGCTAACCAACCAATCAAGCGCTCACCACGGAGAGGGGTAAATTGCTTTACCTCTGCAATAGTAAGGAGTTCTTTTGTACTCGAAAGTCGTTTATCTGGCTTTGGATCTACGAATAGAAGTAGGTTTTGCGGATGCAAAATATTCTCTAGCTCTAACATTTCTCCCTTTTCCAACTTTGGAATGCCCAAAATAACAATAAGTCGCTTCTCTGCAATAAATGGGGATGCAGCTATTTCGTCCATTAACAGCTTAGCAGACTGCTTTTTTCCATCTATTCGCGTGAGATTTTCTTCTCCATGCTTCTGGATAAATCCTTGTACCCATCTAAGCTTCTCTTGGTCTATTTCATAGTGATTATCGCCAGAGAACAAGAATATTTGAGACATGGAGGAGAATTGTATCATAATATTAAACAACAATTCTCATGTACGCACAATCCCTCCACACTCCCCAAAAGTTACATTTTTTGCTATAATAATATGATATGTATATCAAATACCCACACTCACTCCGGAAGAACCTCAAGCTGCTTGCAACAGGTGCAGCATGTATTGTTGGTTCCTTTCTGGTAGGCATTCAAACGGCCGGGGATGTACAGCCTGTTTCTCTTATTCAAGCAGGTGGTATTCCTCACGCCGGAGACGTCGATGGGAGTGGAGTGGTTGATGTCAGTGACGTCCTCTTCATACTAGAGGTCGCTCAAGGATACTCAGTCGCTTTGCCCGATCAACTGAAGGCTGATCCTAACGAGGACGGTCAACTTACTGTGAATGATGCTATGAGCATCCTTTCACAGCTCTCTCTTCAGTAATTTCTCTCTAATGAATACATACTTACGCAAGCATTGGCTTAGCATTGTTACGGTGATTACACTCGCTATAAGCATCATGCCTTCACGTGCATATGCAGCAACTCAGGATGCTACTTTTAAGCTTTATCCTCACTGTATAGAAAGAGAAGGGACAGAGATCGACTGGATGTTTGGACCTGTCCCAAGCCCAGGAATTGTTGTGGAGACTCTTGATGTAGAAGGAGTGCGCTGTACTACATTTGAAATACAAGACCCACAAACACTAGCTACTCGCCCACTAAGCGTAGGTGATATTTTAGATATTGATATCGTCATTGATAACCCAAGCAAGCAGCCCTTAGACCGTGTGCGTGTTTGGCTCTCGTATGACTCCAATATGCTAGAAGGAGAATCCGTAGAAATTAACGATAAGTTCTCTCTCGTGACTCCAGACGAAAAAGATTTCTCTGAAGAGGGATACGTAAAACTCGAAGCGAGTACAGATGGAAAAACTATCGATGATAATAAGGTTCTCTTTGCACGTATTCAGTTTAAGGTAAAAGAGACAAACTCAATTGGAACACCTGTTACCTTTTATGATATACAACCAGGTGGACACAGTGTCATTATGACAAAAGAGAATGATGAGGAAGCGTACATCGTAAAAGAAGAGCCAGGTGTACTACTTGTAAAATTTGCAGAAGATACTTCTGATCCTACAGAAGACGTCGAACCAGAGGTTACTAATGATGATACTGGAAATATCTTTGATTCAGTGCCCGTAGAAGAGTCAGATCCTAATGCATGTTTGCGTAATGAGGATTGTGGAAGTGGTGTATGTAAAGCAGGACAGTGTGACGATGTGCCTTCACTTCTCTCTAATGGTGCAAGCTGTAACTATGATGATGAGTGTGAAAGTGGTCTTTGTGGAAGTGGAATCTGTGTACCAAACCTCAGTGCGGAACCAGCGGATGATTCTTCTTCTAATCAGCGAACAGCATTCTCTTTGCTACAGATCCGTAACGTACGTGTCACAACTGATGGAAGCTCTGTGTTCCTTGGATGGGATCCACTCAAGTCTTCTCAGCTTAAAGCTTACACAATGTATTACAGCAAAACTTCTGGACGCTACATGCAACGAAGAACTATTGATAAGAGTGAAAATAGTTTGACGCTACGCTCTCTAGAAATTGGTAAGAGGTACTACTTTGCTGTGCGAGCTTTAAGTAGGCAAGATGAAGAAAGTGCATTTAGCCAAGAGGTATCTATTGTTATTGGTGACCCAGATTCTTCGAGTGCACCACTGGTACCTGGATCTATTAGCGCAGGACCTGGAAAGAACCCCGTAGCAAATATTGTAGATGGGCCAACCTCACGACCAGTTCCAGGAGAAACAGGACTTCCTTCTGCAATAGCACTCTTCCTTGTAGGATCTGCGATCGTTGGTACTTCACTTGCATCACGAAGACAGTTTGTTGTCAGCAACTTTAATCCACATGAGTAATATTCACCCAGACTGGCAGTCAGAAGAAGATGTACCTGTACCGGTAACAGTAAAAGATGAGGAGAATGCAAGTGTACAGATTTCTCGAAGACCAGCTGCAATAGTTGGAATGCTGCTAGTTGTTGGTATAGGATTCAGCTTCTTTCGTGGAGTAGAGAATCTTACTGGCCAACTTTCTGGTAACACACAGACTATTCGCATCACAGAAAATGGATTTGAACCTGATCGACTTGAAGTTGAGCATGGACAAACAATTACATGGATGAACGAACAAGACGTTCCACATATTGTCGAATCAGGCACTCTTTGTAGTGATACAGGCTTCTGTCTGATGACGAACACGCTCTTTAAAGGAGACAGTGATAACTTTACAATTACGCCAGATATGCCATCTGGTAGTTATCAGTATACTTCTACTATTGTTGATGGAGTCTCTGGTGAGATCGTTATTGTTACAGACGTAGCTGATGACTTTGTCGATATTTCTGAAATTCTTGGTAATGATTTCTTTGGAGAAAGCGTAGCTACTACTACACCTCCACCATCAGGGTTTGACTCTCAGGACTTTTCTACTGCCCCAGCTCGAAATCCATCCGGATTGCCTACAAATCCTTATGCGATAGGCAATGAGCGCATTCATCCATTTGATTCATCTGGTGATCCTATTCCAGAGGCATTTGGAGACGAGCCTACAAATACTCAACAGAATGCTGCTGCTGCAAATGCTATCCGAGAAGGCAGAGGACCAATTCGTCAGCCAGAAACAGGAGCTGGTGTATGGGCAGTTATCCTTGGAAGTACCGCTGGACTCTATTGGGTCACGCGTAATTCTTTTGCTAAGACACTCTAGGTTTAGAGGTCTTCTACTACTGCGCAGACATTGTTAATACACTCTGCTCTATTTGGTAAACAACCAGCGCATAATGCTGGTTCTTGTCCTTCGCAATCATCAACATAACCATATACTGCTGCAGATACTTGCATAAGAGCAGACTTGAGCACAGGTGTGCCACATGTCTGATAAGGGCTACATCCTCGAGTGAACACCGTACAGTCATCCGAAGTTTCACAGGCTACGTTCTTTGCAAATAAGACATCTACGCTCTTCTTCTTCTGCTCACAAGCATTTAGACCTCCTTCGCAGTCTTCTGGGCACACTCCACGCCGAATCAATACTGGGCCATTTTCTCCGAGTCGATATTCATCTGCTTCCCCAGGAGTACAGATTGCATCTCCACAGACAGGACCTAGGAGTTGGCAATCTTGAGGACAGTATAAAGAAGATCCTGTTCGATCTGGCACTGCAGATTCTCCATCTTCACATACACCATTTCCACAAATCACTGTCACAGATTTAGGAATACATACACCTGCACATGCTTGAATACATACTGCTCCTACAGGGCATGGGTACCTGCAATCCCCTTCTTCTACAGAGCAAATCTCTCCTCCAGCACACTCGCTAGTACTGAAACACTTTTGCTGAGTACAAGAAGTTTCTGTGCACGCAATTCCAGCTTCTGTACATGTACAAATGTTACACCCGTCAGGGGCTGGATAACGATCTCCAATTTTATACCCACCAGCACAATGAATCTCCTGAAGACATTCTGAGCTACAACCATCTCCACTGAGTAAATTTCCATCATCACACACCTCTCCTACTTGTGCTTCGTCATCTCCACATCGCCCTAGCCCTAGTTGCTCTCGGATAAGTTCGAGTTGCTCTCTCATACGTTTAATAACCTGCTGATCATATCGATCGACGATTACAGAAACTTGTCCACGTGTAACGTAATCATGTGGAGCAAACCGTCCAGTGTTATACCCTTTGATAATTCCCATTTTTGCAAATCGGTTCACAGAATCATAAAAGTAATCGTTGGGCACAACATCAGGAAACATAAGTCCGCCAAATTGCTGTGCAGCAGTGGATGCACAGAAAACTGTCGCAATGCCTGCGACAAATCCCACGATCAGGTTTTTATTGATCATGGAAGCTATTGTATGTGATACACTCCCGTTATGCCAGAAAATTCTGATCTACGCCAACGCACAATTACACATATGGAAGGTGAACTTCATGGAAGTAAGCTTGGTCCATTTATTCAAGATGTTGTCTACGGGGGCAATGACGGAATCGTAACAACATTTGCAGTTGTTGCTGGAACTGTAGGTGCAGGTATGCCTCACTACATTGTTATCATTCTTGGAATAGCCAATCTGGTTGCCGATGGAACTTCTATGGCAACAGGTGCGTACCTTTCTCTTAAGTCAGAACGCGATCAGTACTTTAGGATTCGCAAAGAAGAGATGGAAGAAATAGAAGATATACCCGATATAGAGCGAGAAGAAATTGTTATAGCACTAGAGAAGAAAGGATTTTCTGGAGATAGCCTCAAAAGCGCTACTGATGTCATAGTATCCGATAAAGATGTCTGGGCAGATACTATGATGCTCGAAGAGCATGGACTTACACTTGAGAGCACAGAAAAACCTATGCTTCATGGATTTATGACCTTTGTGTCATTTGTAGTATTTGGAGCTATCCCATTGGCCCCCTATATATTAGGAATAGAGCGCACAGAACGATTTACTGTTGCTATCTGGTCTACATTTGCCGCCCTCATAGTCCTTGGGCTTACACGGAGTATCGTGACAAGAGAGCGACTTTTCCGTGGGCCTATAGAGATTGTAAGTGTGGGGGCTTTAGGAGCCATTGTCGCCTATGGAATTGGTGTACTTCTGAAAGACGTTGTCGGAGTTGTGCTCTAATATAGAGCTATGACTGATTCGAGACGCGCATTCTGGTGGACGCTCATAGGTATATTCTTATTTTTGGGGTTACTGATTTATGGTGCATCGCTGACAAATACATTTGTTCGATGGGATGATGGACTGCTGATATATGAGAACTCCTCTATTCGTAGTTTTAGCTTCACAAATCTAAAGACTATTTTTACATCATACGACCCAGAGCTCTATATCCCGCTTACGCTTCTGTCTTATCAGTTTGATTTTTTGATTTCTGGAACGAGTGCAGCTTGGTATCACCTTCATAGCCTTGTGTTACATATTTTCAATGCGATTCTTATCGTATGGGTTTTAAAACTTCTTACAAAGAATACCTGGGTAAGTGTACTTACTGGGTTACTCTTTCTTATCCATCCACTGCATACAGAAGCAGTTGCATGGGCTAGTGGTAGAAAAGATCTTCTCTCTACCATGTTGGCTCTTATTAGTGTGGGGCTCTATCTTTTGCCATCGCGGAAGATGTACCTCTTAAGTATTGGAGCATTTTTCTTGGCGCTTCTTGCCAAGGTCACTGTCCTCACATTACCCGCTGTACTAATTTTGATTGTCTTAATACAACAGAAGAAACTTGAGAAGGAATTCTGGAAGAAGCTTGTTCCCTACATAGGATTAAGTGCTGTATTCGCCGTTATTGCATACTTTGGAAAAACAGGAGTAATTGATTCTTCAACAACAATGGAGAAGTTGCTCATTGCTCCGATGAGCACAGCCTTCTATCTACAGAAACTTCTCGCCCCTACTGGGCTTTCTGTTCTCTATCCGCTCGTTGGAGATATAAGTCTTTTCCCAATATTCATTTGCAGTACGCTGCTTATTATTGGCCTTTGGAGTATTCGCAAGTTACCTGTTGTATTTTTCTCTTTGGCATTCTTTGCCATCACGCTGTCACCTTCTCTCCTCAATTTTTCCAAGGGTGACTATCTCTATTTTGCATCGGATCGTTATGCCTATATCCCTTCAATAGGAATCTTCTTTCTCCTATCTACTGGGATGTATGCACTGTGGAAAAGGAGTAAGGCTCTATCAGGAGGAATACTCATTGTCGCGCTAAGCATGCTTTGCACACTCTCCGCAAAGCAGTCTCTTGTTTGGGCAAATAGTGAGACACTCTTTACAAACGCTATTGCTCACTATCCAGCGTCACATACGGCACATAATAATCTCGGCAACATCTATCGTACTCGAAATGAAATACCGCAGTCTGTAGATTCTTACACAGAAGCACTGCGATTGAGCAAAGAGTATGGACGAGGAGATGCTGCTCGTATTTCACAGTCAAAGATTCTCAGCAACCTTGCATCGTCCTATCGTGTACAGGGAGATAGTACCCTAGCACTAAAAAGTCTAGTACAGGCCGTAGAGCTGAACCCAAAAAACGTACATGCTTTCTTGCAAAGAGGAATCGTTTACGGCGTACAAGGAAAATATACCGAAGCAGAAACGGCATACCTTCATGCAATTGATCTTAAACCCAACTTTACCACTGCTAAAGTAAATCTTGGTTCTCTCTATATTAATCTCGCTCGAGCAGAAGAAGCCGTCACCCTTCTAGAAGGAGCAGTGGAAGAAAATCCATACTACCCACAAGCATTCTATAATCTTGCAGCCGCATATAAGAAGGTTGGTCGCAATCGCGAGTCTCTAGAAGCTTACGAGAAAGCAGTAGAAATTCAGCCAGCCTTTGTAGCTGCCAGAATCAACCTTGGAATCCTCTATGCAGAACGCCAAAAGATAAATCTAGCAATCGAGCAATTCAAAGAAGTTCTAAAGTATGACCCAAGTAATAGCAGGGCGATTAGTGCCTTAAGGCAGTTGGGTGCACTTTAGCGGAACACTATTTTGATTTCGAGAGGAATTTCCTCAAATTTTCCTTCGTGATAAATAATATTTTCCTTAGCACCAGTGAATGCGATGCATCCTTCGTGGAAATGAGCAACTACTGTCTGCTCAGAATCTTTCTCTCATTATTCTGCAAGTTCTATTACCATTTGGGATGAGTGATTCCCTGTAGAGGTTAAGCTTCCAGCGCTTTGAGCTGAGGGAGCTTTCTCTGGTAAGGCTCGGTCTTCTTCTGTGATAACTGTAGAATTACATGCGCTAAGCAAAACAGCTAGTGCAAACAGTGGGAGGAGGATTTTTGGTGACATAGGCGCAAAGATTACTCTAGAGAGGCCACCACTGCAAGACCACAGCACCAAGTACAAATGTCGCTAAAGCATTACTTGCATTGATGTGCAACAGTTGTATTGGGCGCTTTTCCCAAGCTACTCCATGGAGTTCCAAAGGAAGTGCTGTAGCAAGCCATAATATAAGAGCTACTGTTGCTGCCTCTGCTATAGTTTGTGTACCAACCAAAAGAAGAAGTACGGCAATAAAGTAATTACTGATAAACGTAGCTAAAAGGCCTGTTATCATCGCTTTTTTCATGTCAGTTTGTGCATGTTGCTGTGATAAACCTGTTAGTTTTAGCCATTTGTCACCAAAGACCTTGGGGCTATACCAGAAAAAGCCAAGTGCCATGCAGGCGATAGTTGCAGCAACGACTGCGATAATATTTACATCTGAGAGAGGAATCATAAGAAAGAGGAGAGAATCACTATGCATTCTACTCTCTTATTCGAAAATAAGAACCCTACCGCCCCCTTCGCTGCCTCCCTCCTGAATCTCGAGGTTTCCTGCTGTCAGAGTTACGTGAACTCGGCCTAGATGGGCGACTACCAGAACTACGAGCATTGGATCTGCGATCGGGCCTGCGTGGTGGACGTCCTCCTCCTTTTTTCATACCCTTCTCCATCTCTAGATCTGGAAGTGAAGCATGCTTTTTACGTGGAAGTGTTCCACGAATGAGACGTTCAATATCACGGATGTGTCCAGCCTGTGTTGGAGTAGCAAGTGAGATTGCCTTACCACTACGACCTGCACGAGCTGTGCGACCAATACGGTGCACGTAGTCTGCTGCATCGTCTGGAAGGTCAAAGTTCACCACAAGTGTAATGTCGTCCACATCGATTCCACGAGAGGCGATATCTGTTGCTACAAGTACGCGGAACTTTCCTCGTTTGAATCCATCCAAAGCTGCTCTACGTTGTGCTAGGGATTTATTAGAATGAATTTCTGCTGCGCGAACACCTTTATCATTTAGCTCTCTCGTAATTTTCTTTGCACCGTGCTTCGTTCGAGAGAATACAAGAACCTGTCCCTCATTCTCTTTAAGAAGTGTTATAAGAAGTGCCTTCTTGTCTGGTTGCTTTACGATAATCAGTTCCTGTACTACTTTTGAAGCTGTTGTTCCTTCCGGAGCAACCTCTATACGTAGTGGCATATGCATTTCATTCTTTGCCAGAGTGAAAATTTCCTGTGGCATTGTTGCTGAAAATAAGAGTGTCTGACGCTTTTTTGAAATCTTCGCAAGAATAGAATTGATCTGTGGCTTGAATCCCATATCCAGCATGCGGTCTGCCTCGTCAAGAACAAGGACTTCAACTTCGTCTAGAGACACTGTTCTACGTTGTAAGTGATCGTTTAGCCGACCAGGTGTTGCAATAAGAACACGTGGATTCTGCTTGAGCATTTTGCATTGCAAATTCATAGAAGCTCCTCCAACAAACACTGCTGTACGAATCCCTAGAGCAGAGGCAAAAGGCTTAAGCGCTTCTTCTACCTGATAGGCAAGCTCGCGTGTAGGGAGAAGGATGAGACCCCTCTTTTTACCACCAGCTAGCTGCTGAAGCAAAGGAAGTCCGAAGGCAAAGGTCTTTCCTGTTCCTGTTTGAGCGATCCCAATCAGGTCTTTTCCCTCTAATCCCAATGGGATGGATTGATGCTGAATTGGGGTCGGCTGTGTAATGTTTCTTTGCTCAAGAACATTAAGAAGGGCCGTATTCACGCCCATTTCCTTAAAAGTAGAAGATTGAGCAGGTTGTTCGTTTCCAGGTTTCATGCGGCGACATTATACTGATTTTTCTCTAAAAAGAGAGTAAATGGTAGAGATATTTGGCTTATATTCTGCGTTCTCGCAATATGGCAAATAGCACCGGAAGAACAATAAGCGTTAATAGTACAGATGTAGTCAGACCCGACATTACTACGAGTGCCAATGGTCTACTGACTTCTGCTCCTGTTCCAGTAGAAGTGATCATTGGAATAAGGCCTATTACTGATGTAAACGCTGTCATCAGAATTGGACGAAGTCTAAGGAGAGATCCTGATACTACAGCTTCATGAATTCCTGCTTTGGTGATAGCTGCATTGGCAAAACGTTCCTGGAAGGCATTCTCGAGATATACAATAATAACAGTCCCTGTTTCGACTGCATTTCCAAAGAGTGCAATAAACCCAACCCAGACAGCTACAGAGAAATTATAATCAGCAATAAATAGAGCTACCACTCCTCCGACAAGACTAAGAGGAATAGTAAGCATCACAATAGATACTAAACTTACATCTTTATATGTGAGATAGAGCAACAAGAAAATGATAAAGAGTACAATTGGAATAACAATAGAGAGTTTCTTCTTAGCGCGAAGTTGATTTTCGTACTGACCAGCCCATTCATAGGTGTACCCAAGTGGAAGGGTGAGCCTACTCTGCAATTCTTTCTCTGCACTCTTTACAAAGGAAGCCATGTCCACGCCTCGGACATTTGTTTGCACCACAGATCGCATCACACCATTTTCACTATGAATAACCGCAGGCCCATCAACAAGCTTGATATCAGCAACACTACTAAGAAGTACTTGTGCACCGTTTATTCCTTGCAAGGGCAACGACTTGATATCATCTGTGTCTTGACGATATGCCTGTTGTAAACGTACTTGTATACCATACTGCTCTCTCCCTTCTATTGTTTTGGATACCATTGCGCCTCCCACACCTGCAGCAATTGTATTTAGAGCATCCATCTTCATGACACCATTTTGTGCAAGTAATTCATCTTTAAGATCTATATCCAAATAGCGAAGACCCGTTGTACGAATAGCAACAGTGTCAGCGGCACCAAGTACACCAGAAAGAATATCCTCAGCCTCAATAGCAATGCGTTCGAGTATCACAGGGTCATCCCCAAAGAACTTCACACCAAGCTGTGTACGTATACCTGTAGAGAGCATATCGATACGACCAATGATTGGCTGCGTAAAGCTGTTCCACAAATTATCAATTTTTATACTTCGATTCATTTCGCTGATCAACTTTTCTTTCGTCATTCCTTTACGCCACTTAGACTTTGGCTTTAGGGTAATAAAGGTTTCAAACATTGCCAAAGGTGCTGGGTCTGTGGCGGTATCTGCTCGTCCTGCTTTTCCTACAACTATCTCTACTTCAGGAATTTCTGAAATAATTTTATTTGTTGCGATGAGAAGTTCCTGTGCTCGTTCTTCCGAGACATCAGGAAGAGAAATCGGCATATACCACAGTGTGCCCTCATCCAATGGAGGCATAAACTCAGAACCTATTTGAGTCATAGCTCCAATACCAATGACAGCGAGTGCGCTTGCTATTCCTAGTGTCATCTTTCTATGGTCTAGAGCCTTCAGTAGCACAGGTTTGTATTTGCTCTGTAGCCACCGAACAACTGGGATTTCGTTATCATTACGTAAATTTCCTTTTAAGAAAAAAACCGAGAGTGTTGGTACCAAGAAGAGTGATGCAATAAGTGCACCCAGCATCGCAAAGATGTTGGTATACGCTAGTGGCGTAAAGAGTTTTCCCTCTTGTCCTGTTAACGTAAAGATTGGAGCAAACGAAAGAATGATAATAAATATTGCAAACACAATAGGTTTACCGACTTCAAGTGTCGCCTCTTGTACGGACTTGATTCTCTCTCCAATATTTTTTGGTGGATGCTCTAAGAGTCTTCTGTAGGCATTTTCACTAATCACTATGGCAGCATCTACCATGGTTCCAATGGCAATGGCGATTCCACCAAGGCTCATGATATTACTAGGGATCCCAAATAGTCTCATAAAGATAAAAGTCATAAGTACTCCCATAATTAATGCTATTGCAGTAATTGCTGTAGAGCCCATGTGCCAGAGGAAAATCCCAAGTATCACTGTGGTAATTATCAACTCTTGTGTAAGAACACTACGAAGAGTTGCGATAGCCGAAAGAATGAGATCTGTACGATCGTAAAATGGCTTTAGTATTACTCCTTCTGGAAGAGATTTTTCTATGTCCAAAATGCGCTCTTTTATAGCATCAATAACTGCAAGGGGATTTTCTCCATATCGCATTACCACGACTCCGCCTACTTTCTCTTCGTCTTCATTGGCAAGAATGGCTCTGCGAAACATTCCAGATTCACGAACCTCACCAATATCAGTAACAGTAAGAGCTATACCGTCAGCACGTTTACCAATTACCGTATTAGCTATTTCATCTGTACTTTCAAAGAATCCAATTCCTTGAATTGCTACCTCTCTACCACCAGTATCAATCACCTTTCCAGAGACTGTATTGTTCGCCATGCGTATAGCATCCATTACCTGTGTGATTCGTAGATGAAACTGCTGTAATTTTTGAGGGTCGATGATGACTTCATATGTTTTTTTATATCCTCCAACAGAAGCTACTTCGGCAACCCCTGAAACGCTTTGTAATTTGTACCGAACAATGAAATCCTGCATAGAGCGTAGCTCTGTAAGCGTGTGATTGTCGCTTTCTAATGTGTACATATAAATATGTCCTACTCCTGTAGCGTCAGGGCCGAGTATTGGAGTTACTCCTATAGGTAACTGTGATTGAACAAGGCTTAAGCGCTCGGAAACACGATCACGAGCAAAGTAGATACCAGTAGAATCTTCAAAAATTACCGTCACCATTGATACTCCAAGCATAGAAGAAGCGCGAATATCACGTACTCCTGCAAGGCCTTGCATACTTACGGTTAGCGGATAGGTAATTTGATCTTCTATATTTCGCGGTGTTTGTCCTGTCCACTCTGTCATGATAATTACCTGATTTTCCGAAAGGTCTGGAATGGCATCCACAGGAGTATTAACCATAGCAATCGTGCCTCCAACTGCGATACAGGAGAAAATCAGCATAGTAACAAGTCTATTGTTGAGCGCAGCAATGATGAGACGATTGATCATTAGAAGAGATCTGGAGGATCGAGTACTACAGAGGTGTCTTCCGTAATTTCCCCTGTAACCTCAGCAAACTCCCCTTCCTCAGCTATAACAGAGACTGCTACTTTTATGGGAGTGTCTTCATCTAAAATCCAAAGATAGTTTGTACCATCTTCTCGTTTTACCGCAGAAGAAGGAACACGAAATACAGCCCTGCCTTCGTCGGATATATGAACTCGCACACTTGATTGATGTGGAAAGTTTAGCTCGTCAGGTATTTTTGCCTGCACAGCAATAGTATGTGTTTGTACATCTACCTGTGGGCTTTTTCTGGTTACCTCTGCTGTGTATTCCTTGGTTTCGTTCGCTTGAAGGAAGAAGGTGACAATGTTTCCAACTTCGATTGCAGAGATTAAATGCTCTGGAAGACCAAACTGCACCTCTGCCTTAGCCTTCTTGGCTAGGCTTGTAGGTACATTTGTTAATTCAAATGCCAACATAGACGGCTTTACGATGTTTCCAACATTGATGAATCTCTTCGAGACCGTCCCAGCAAATGGTGAACGGATTTCTCTGTGTCCACTTTGAGTAACTTCTGTCTCTAGCATCGCATTGGATACTCCCAGCATAGTTCTGTTACGCTCTACTATTTGTTCTTGATTAGCCTTGGTCAGACCGAAATTCTTCTGAGCAGTTTCTAACTGTAACTCCATCATTTGCACCTTGTTACTCTTGGCAGCGTACGTATTACCGGTCTTATACGCAGAATATAAATCTGGTTCTGAAGAGACGACCGTATCAAACATGCTCTGAGCATCTTGATACCCTTCTTTTGCCTTGAGGATTGCAGACTGAGAATTAAGAAGGCTCGTTGTTAATACTCCTAACCTTTCTTGGGTCATTTTTCCTGGCTGTGGGGTAGGGACAGTAGGGGTAGATGCAAGAATAGTCAGTGTAGATGTTAATGCGGAATCAGCTAGAGTAAAAAGTTTTGGCAGGAGATGAAACTGCATAGCCTTGTTTGAACTTAGATATGCTTGCTCCATTGTATACAATTGATCAAACGGAGGAATGACATCGTAACGCGTCTGAAAATCCAGCAATCCTAAGTGGTTTAGGATATCAACCTCATAAATACCAGCACCAGCGCGAGAGTTAGACCCTACCAATATCTGTTCTATTATCTGCCTGCTACTACGTACTGCAGTAAATGCCTGATCACGCTTTTGTACTATGTTCTCTTCGTATTCTGCAAATCTTGTGACCAGAGCAATCTGTTCACTTCTGGCTATACGCAAATCAGTTTCTTTTTCTGAGATTTTTTGCTGAGACGTGATCATCGTTTCATCTTTTACTGCCTGAGCACTTACATAATCTGAATTTGCCTGAGTATGCATCGCTTGCTTCTGTGCAATGTTTGCAGCACTTACACCCTCAACTCCTTTAGGGAGAAGGAGTGCTACTATCTGATTTTTTTCTACAGTGTCACCAATATCTATATAAATATCTTCAACAATACCATCACGACGTGGGTAAATATTTGCTGTCTCATGGGACAGGACAGTTCCCAGTAATAACACAGAAGAAGACTCGCTTATGAGCTGAGGAGAAATAGTGGTGTATGTAATAGGTTTAACTTGATCTTCACTACTCATATTTTTGTCTACAGGAGCTACTGAAGATTCTCCCTGCATAGAGACAAAGGTAAGAGCAGGGAGAA
>CAVOCY010000002.1:0-68427 GCA_963694385.1 Candidatus Altimarinota bacterium | reverse complement strand
CCAGTTGCCTACTCTACACAAACAGAAGTAAGCCAACAGTTCTACCGAGGAAATCCTTACTCAGCCAGTGTACTTGGAGGAAACCAGTTCCGTGCTCAGCTTAATGACCCACCACGATTTGATCACATCAACATCGAAGTAATCGGAAAACAGCCAAAACAAGAGGTAGATTTGAATGGTGCAATTATCAATGTAATAGAAATGGAACAGCACAAAGCAGAAAGTATGTTGCTTACTGCAGTCGACCAATATGGCGACCCGTACTATGACTTTATTGGTACAGCATACCTAGCAACGACAGACTCTAATGCAACACTCCCTTCATTTGGAGTATATGACTTTCGATTCGAAGATGAAGGCCGCAAGATGTTTACACTAGGACTCAAATTTTCTTCTGATGGAAGACGACAAATGGTACTAACAGAACGTGCAGACGAAATCCCTTCAGACCTATCACAAGCCCTTGGAAGATTGGACGTTGATGTCACACAAAAACAAGTGTTACAGCAACCCGATCAAAAAATGACGATTACGAACCCAAGAAATGGCGACCTCTTTAATCAGACAGAAGTACTTGTCGAAGGAAGTGGTCCTGCATTTATCAATATTGTCATTATGGGTGGAAAAGAAAATATCGAAGGAGAAACAGACCGCCAAGGTAACTTCTCTATCACTGTTCCTTTGGATGCATCCACAGTCGAACAGCTGATTACAGTGGAAGATAAAGATACCCCACAAAACAAGTCAGAAGTAACCTTCTCTATTGATGTCACTGCACCAGAGATTACCTCTATTAGCTTTACACCAGAGAATCCTATCGAAGAAACTGATGTTCTCGTTATTGTAGAATCAGAACTGGGACTTGCAGACATCACCATCGTATTCAACGAAGAAGAGTACGTACTAACAAATACAGATCCTAGCTCTGGAAAGTATCAGATGTTACTGACAGCACCAGTAGCAGGGTCTTACGACGCAGTCATCACTGCAACAGATGCACAAGGAAACGCTGCACAGAAAACTGGAATACTCCCTGTGGGCTTGCGTGGGCTACCACAAGTTCAAAGCGTGGTAGCAGAGGCACAGATTAATGCCATTGCTCTAAGCTGGAATCCTATTACAGATGATAACATCGATGCATACCGCATCTACGTAGGAACAGCACCAGATGAGTTTATCTACACACTCGATACAGACAGGCCAACTGCTGCTGCAACAGTAGCGGGACTGCGTCCTGGAACGGTGTACTACTTTGGAGTAACAGCCTTAGAAGGCTTGCGAGAGAGTTCCGAGAAGAGTGAGATCGCAAACGCTACAGTACTTGGAGTGAAGCTTGAAGTAACACCTGGTGACGGATCGCTATTCATTGAGTGGTCTTCATTACAGCAAGAAATTCCTCTAGCAAAATTCATCTTGGAATACAGCACTGAAATCGAAGCTTTGGATGACCCAAGCAGAGAAGTAGAAGTAGAAAAGAAAACACTCAACGGAGAACTGCGAGCGTTTACACTTCGTGACTTGATGAACGGGGTAACCTATCACCTAAAACTCACACCAATCACCACAACAGGTGAAGCACTGGAAGACCTTGCTGCAACAGGACAAGGTACTCCTATCGGAGCAGGATTTACTGCTGGGACATCAGACCCAGTACCATTTGATTTGAGAGCAAGTGTTCCTCCAACTCCACGTCCTGTTAAGGACATGCCCCTTTCTAACGAAGGAGTTCCAATGTGGATGCTCTGGAGCACCTTAGCTGCGAGTGCATACATGTATCACCTGTATCTACGACGTCGAAAGGGACAGCAAACAATAATGGCCTTTGAACAGGGAGCAGGACCAAGGTACCATCTGTAGTGCTATGGGAAAGAAAACACTCTCCATCGGAGGTGCTACCTACGACCTCTTCGTGCGATTGCCGAAGGGTACGGTTCATGAATGCGCAGAAGAGCAATCCTTTGCTTTACCACTCGGTGCAAAGATTCGCGTAGAAGAACTTATAGAAACGTGTGGAGGTGGAGCAACAAATACCTCTGTAGGACTTTCTAGACTTGGATGTGATGCATGCTTCGAAGGAATCGTCAGCTCAGATCAGTGGGGAGAAAAGATTTTAACAACCCTAAAAAAAGAAGGTGTAGATACGGGCTGCATTACCATTGTAGAAGATGAAGTAAGTAGCTTTTCGATCATCCTATCTGGAACAAGTGGTGAGCGTGTAATTCTGTATGAATCAGGAACCAATACCCACCTTCACGACGTAACATTTGATAAAGATATACTCGCAGAAATGGACTGGGTTTACCTCAATCATATTCAAGAAGACAGCTGTGAAATCCAAGATGACATCTTGGAAATGCTTGCAGTAAAAGGAGGGGCTAAGCTGACATGGAACCCCGGTGGATGCCAAATAGATAAGGGTATGGAGCTAAAAAATAACAGTGCCCTACTCCGCCACACAGACCTTCTTCTCCTAAACAAAGAAGAGGCCTTAGCATTTACAAAAAAGGAGACCACCGAAGAGGCAATACATACATTAATTACAGCAGGGGTAGCAAACGTAGCTATTACGAATGGCTCACATGGAGTAACAGCTTCTGATGGCAATACAATCTACAAATGTCCAGTGATTTCTGGAGTGAAGATCTTAGATACAACAGGCGCTGGAGATGCATTTGGAACCGGTGTTACCTGGGGTCTCCTATCAGGATTTACATTGCCAGATGCACTGAAAACAGGTACTATAAATGCTGCAAGTGTAGTCGGATCTATTGGGTCCCAAACCGCACTTCTAACAGACACTGAGATCAGAGGACGGCTAGAATCAAAAGATCTCAACGTCACTTCAACTTCCCTGTAATTGCCATGTCAGACGACAAACTTATCCAAATACAAGAGCTCATCGATAGCGCTTCTGCATCACTAAAAACAGCTCATGCTCTTATGAGAGAGCTCACAGGTATTGTTGATACAGATAAAGAGCGTCACACAGCGAGGGCTAATGCTACATCAGGAGCTGCATCTGTTAGCGCAGAAGGAAAAGTAGTCGAAGGGATATTTGATGGTCAAAATATGATTGATGGCGAAGGACAGGGTTACCCAATCCCTGCAAACTACGCATCCAAAAGTAAGCTTGTTGAAGGCGACGGCATGAAGCTTACTATTACCGACGAAGGAAAGTTCATCTACAAACAGATTGCTCCTATAAACAGAAAAACTGTCATGGGAGTTCTGATTCAAGAAGATGGTCAGTACAAACTCCTTGCAGAAGGAAAAGTCTATCGTGTGCTTTTGGCATCAGTAACATTTTACCGAGCAGAAGTTGGCGATCAGGTTACCGTACTTGTGCCATCAGACATCGAAGCAACTTGGGGATCAATAGAAGCTGTCATTCCAAAACATGTAGCAGATGCAGCAGCAAAAGCATCAGTTGGCGCTGCTTCGAGTGAAGATGGGGAACTAAGCCCTACGGTAGAATAGGTTTGAAAAGTTGGAAATGTTTGGAAAGTTGAACTGATTATTTGTTTTACAAACCTTTCAAACATAACAAACCTTTCAAACTTTCTCTAAAGAGTGATAGGCTTACCACTAGTCAATTATGAAAATTCCTACTCGTATTATCGCTCCAGTCTTACTAGCCTCAATATGTGCAGGCCTATTGATGTCTTTTCTATGGTGGCAGCTCACACAATCCACATTACAACTTGGAGGACAGCAATTTGCTGATACAGAATTACTAGGAGCACCAATGCCAACAATAAGCGAAATCCCCTTTGATAGTGATGACGCATCTTTATTATTCCTACGACAGGGAGATATCCTCGCCCTTCGCGGAGAATGGCAAGAAGCACAAGAGCAATACGAGAAGTCTGTAAAAAGTGGTGGAGGTTTACCATCTCTACGGAAACTTGCTAAGGCGCAACTTCAAAGACGAGATATGAAAGGGGTACGCTCCACACTAAAGCAGCTTAAAAGTGCAGGTGCTAGACCCGAAGATGTATTGCTACTCGAAGTCATTATTAAATTGCGAGCAGGAGAATTAGTTGATGCAAGCAAAGTCCTAGAGAGTGCAGAGGATTCTCCTCAAAAGCATTACGGGCTTGCACTACTTTCCATTATTCAAGGAAGCCACCAACGTGCTATTCAAGAATTAGCCCTAACGATCAACGGATGGGATCCTGTACTACGAAGCTATGCACGCACACTCAACGCGGCATACGATGAATTTGACCTCTTCCCAAGTGGTTCTGATATTCATCTTATAACACTCGTCTCTCGGGCACTTGCCCAAGTACAAGAGTGTGAATTGGCTTTGCCATTACTAATACAAGTCACTTCATCAAAAGATGATTACCGCGATGCATGGGTCGTCCAAGGATACTGCGAACTCACTACCGAACGACCAGAGCAAGCATTGGCTTCTCTAGAGCAAGCGTATTCACTAGACCCGCAAAAACCAGAGATCCAATACTTCCTTGCAAGGTCGTATGCAGATCTTCATGAATACCAAAATTCCATCACCTTCTTTGAGTACGCACTAACAAATGGATTCGTTCCACAGGGCGAAGTACGAAGACTGATTGCAAGATATGCGTTAGAGATAGGGAATGCAGGACTTGCTTTAGATCAATACGAAGCACTAACAAATGACCCAAATGCTACGTTCGAAAGCTATCAAGGATTTGTCACGGCAGCAGCAGCACTAGGCCGTGCAGAAGCAGCTATGGAAAAGGCCGAACTTGCAACAGAGCTTTGGCCTAAAAACGCAAAAGCATTCGAGCTGCTCGGAACAGTAGCTCTGCAACTCGAAAAAAAGGAAGAGGCAAAAGCCGCCCTCGAAAAAGCATTGGAAATGAACCCCTCCCTTCCCGGAGTGAAGGAGAAATTGTTAGCACTATAAAAAAATAACCTCACCCTATATAAAAACCGTATCACGAAGCGTGGGTCCCCCGCGCGTAGTGATCCCTTTGAAAGGGAAAAGGGAGCCCATGAGGGAAAAACCGCAGGTTTGTCCCTCATGAATGGCAAAGAAGACCAGAACTTATACACTCTGGCCTTCTTTGATTTGAATGTCCTTCGGTAGCTTTCTGCAACTATTCTAAGAGAAGGGAGTCGCGAGCTTGTGAAAGACAAGGTGAGATGAGGTAATCCCGAACTCCTGCCTTGTTACGGTATCTCATTTATACTCGCTACCCGACGAGTCCTCTGGGACAGGCTCCAAGACAAAGCGTGAGCTAAGGGAACCATAGAGAATTAAGGGAAGCATCTTATAGAGCAACCTCTCACCTATAAGACGACATCACAGAGCAGAGAGGGCAGTAAGCACGATTTCATGCACATTGCCCTCCCAGTTTCTTTTACTGTTTGTTTTGGTGTTTTTTAAGGATCAGTATTTGTGTGGGGTGACGGAGCGTCCTCCGTCGTTTGTGTGTTTTTGTATCTGATTTACGTCTTTCGAAGCAAATCAGACTATCTTACGTGGTCTTGACTATCTCCGCAATCAAACCAAATAGACGTAGAGTAGAACGATGTTATGAATACATTTGTTATACAGAGAACTTCCCTATTCTCTCCTTAATGTAAGATATGGCCATACTATGAATCACTTGCTTCGCACATCTATTCTCATTGTCACTGCCATGGCAGGCTGTGCTTTGATAATTGCAGCCCTGTTTGGTGTTATTCGAAGCGTGGGAGTCTTTGGTAGAGACCCTGCAGACTTTGTCCCAGTCTCTGAGGTTCAGGCAATCCTCTTCCATCCATCTGAAAGATCTCTAAAAGAGTTCTCTGACATAAAGAGTAACGAAGCAGAGGCAATCGTTATCCTTACCACTCCAGATGGTGCTGCTGCAGTGCAATTTATCCGAGATGCCAAACAAAGTGATGGCTCTATTGGCCCCTATATCCTTGAGGTAGATAATGTAGAAGCACGTGACCTAATAGGAATACACGAGCAGCCATTAAGCTCAGACGTTACATTTTCCACACTAAAAACACATGCGAGCACAGAGACAGAATGGGCATTTCTCAGTGCCTCTCTATTTCCACAAGGTGCGTCTTTATTTGCTGATGTACTCAAAGCACTTCTTGTTGCAAAAAGCTCTGGCGTTGCACTTTGGTATATCGATAATGATATTTCAGTACGCCACATCAGTGATGCACTCATTGCAAAGAAAGCACCGACCACGATTCCAGAAATGCCAGACAGTTTTGCTGTCTTCGCATTTGGTAATGGACAAGCATCATTCCGTTCTTTACAACAAAGTCTTCAGAAAGATGATGCAATTGTCCTCGAAGGATTACTACAAGAAGCAGTACATACCTACGGTAAAAATATCAGTCTGCAATATGACATACTTCCACTTCTAAAAGAACCTTCAAGCGTACAACTCAGTGCATCAGGAGGAGTTTTGAATATACTGCTTAGTGGATCCATGCAAGAAACAAAATCTCTACACAGCATACTCGACAGGCTACACGCAGAATACGAACGCACGCTTCCATCATCAAAAATAACAAAACGTGTATTGGATAAGCGTTTTAGCTCTATTGATATTCGCCATGACCCTACAATGATCGAACGCAACCAACGCGCAGAAGAGGGCTGGCTAGTACGTAGCACTAGTCTTGCAGGAAGCCACAAAGAAATGGTCACTGCTACACAATCAAATGCATTTATCATTGGAACAACACGTGCAGATGTTGCCCATGCCATACAACATCAACGTAACGTACATCAAGAACGCGTAACCACGAGGACGCTACTTGATCTTTCCCAGCTAGAACCGTTTTATCCTTCTCTGGGATTGCAGCAAAAAGAGGTTTCCTCCAAATTCGGCACTGGCTCAGTGTATTTTGTATCCAACCTTGATGGAAAAATACGCTCTACAACTATAGGATCATCTAGAATTCCATTACAACTACTGGATCTCCTCCGATAAAACCATTACTCTCCCCTACCGATATGTCATTACTCAAACCAGCCAAATTCTTCCTAGGGCTTTCCAGCGCACTCGTGCTTACCAGTGTAGTGCTTCTATTTGTGCCAGGGCCTAAGATGAGTATCGACTTTACTGGTGGAACCATGATAGAAATTCGCCTTCCAGATGATATTGATAAAAGTAACGTCGAAGACGCTCTAGCTACCTTTGAAAGCGAAAATCCACTTGGAAACGTAGCGCTCTCAAAGACAAAGAGTAACACCGTATTCATGCGAATGCGCGATATCAGTAACGATGAGCACATTGCGCTACAGCTACATCTTCGCAGCGAACTCGGACAAATAAAAGAGCTACAATTCACAACAATTGGGCCAACAGTTGGAGAATCCCTCAAAAAGAGAAGTTTCTGGGCTCTTGGCATCGCTGCCATTGCCATCGTGCTCTACATTGCTTTTGCCTTTAGAAAAATCCCACGCAAGCTCTCCCCTTGGAGATTTGGAATCATTGCGGTTGTCACACTAATTCACGATGTGCTGATTACCGTCGGTATCTTTATTATTATTAGCCAAGTTACTACATTTGAGTTCGATACCCTCTTTATTACAGCGCTCCTCACTATTCTTGGATATTCCGTTAACGACACTATCGTTATTTTCGACCGTATTCGCGATAACCTCTCCGAGCAAGGTCGCAAAGAAGAATTCTCTGAAATTGCAGATAAAAGCCTTAGCCAGAGTATTACACGTTCTATCAACACATCAGTCTCTACATTGATCATGTTAAGCTGCCTCTTTGTTCTAGGGTCTGAGAGTATTCGCTGGTTTGTCCTGACACTCATTACCGGAGCCATAATCGGAACATACAGCTCTCTCTTCCTCGCAACTCCGCTCCTCGTATACTGGAAGAAAAAGGCATAAAAATCGCTTACCACACACAACACTTCCTGTAAGCTCTTGCCAATGTCAGATGGTCCAGACGTCAAACGGCTTAAAGGAGGACGCGTAGAATGTACTGTCACCTTTACAGAAGCAGAAATTGCTCCTGCAGAGCAAAAAGCTCTCCACGAGCTTAGTCGTGAAATTGAGCTACCTGGATTTCGCAAAGGAAACGTTCCTATGGATCAAGCAAAGGAAAAGATTGATCCTCAAAAGCTATTCGAAGCAACGGTACACCACATTTTACCACCTGCATTTGAGAAGCTTATTAAAGAACAAGATATCAAGCCTATTATTCACCCACAGGTAGAAGCAGTAAGCCGAGAGCCTCTTACATTGAAGATTGTCTTCATAGAGAAGCCAGAGGTAACGCTTAAGGGTGTTGATAAGATCAAGATTGAAAAGAAGGAACCAGAAGTAGATGAAAAAGAACTCCAAAAGATGATCGACTTTGTGCTCGATAAGAACAAAAAAATGACTGAAGTAGATCGCGCAGCAAAAGAAGGAGATCTTATTACAATGAACTTTCACGGAACAGATGAAGAACATAAAGAAATTGAAGGCATTCGCACAGAAGGACATCAGGTAGAAATTGGTTCTAAAGTACTCATTCCTGGATTTGAAGATAACCTTAAAGATGTAAAGAAGGGAGAAGAAAAAGCGTTCACACTTACCTTCCCAGAGAAGTACCACGCAGAACAGTTACAGAACAAACCTGTAACATTCCACGTTACTGTTATTAAAATAGAAGAAATCTCAAAGCCAGAACTTACTGATGAATTTGCTAAAAAAGAACTGCAAGCAGAGTCTGTTGAAGACTTTAAAAAGCAGATTAAAGAATCAATGCAACAGCAAGAACTATCTGTAGAAAGCCAACGAAGAGAACGTGTACTTATGGATGAGCTAACAAAATGCACAAAAGTAGAACTAGCTGCCGAGCTAATTGACGAAGAAACCCGTCAGATGGTTGGTGAATTCGAACAGCAACTTGGACAACAAGGAATGAACATGGAGCAATGGATGACCCAGTCTGGTAAGAAGCCAGAAGAGGTCCTTGCAGACATGAAGAAACAAGCAGAGCAACGCCTTACGCTACGGCTTGGAATGCAAAAGCTTGTCGAAGAAAAATCTATTGATGTAACAGATGAAGAAATGGATCAAATCGTAGAAGGATTCCTAGGCCAAGCAACTCCGGACCAACGCAAAGAAGTAGAGGACGCTTATAAAAAGGGTGCTCAAGCTTATGAGCAACTTAAGTGGCAGAAGAAAGTAGAAAAGGCGCTCGCAGGAATGTTGGAGTAAGGAAACTGAATACGACCAGTCACGTAACCTATATAACAAACCCCATCGCGAAGAGCAGGTCCCCCGCTTTGAGTGATTCCTTTGAAGGGAAGGAGAGTCCGTGAAAGGAAGCCTACGGTTTCCTCTCACGCTTTTATTTCCACCACACTTTTATTCTTCGCTCTGGGTTCGTATTTTGAAACATTCGACAATGATCCCTGTGGATCATGACTTTTCCTTCACGATTAATATTTCCAACCAATGAAGCATGAGGCCACTCTTGTGGGCCACAACATTTAGCATACTGAATAGGCATAGATATGCCTCCATCAATACCAATAGCAGTACTCTTTGAATGGATAATCTTAGAAGGTTCTGCTTTCTTTTGCTGCGTATCTATCATAATCTCCTTTTTAGAGATCAGTCCCAATCGACCAGGTAGTGACGAAACACGCTCAGCTCCTTGTCCAATCTTCATCAGCAGATCTTCTCTTTGTGTGAACCCCAACGTTTCACCGTCACACACTCGCAAGACCGAAAGATCTGTTGTAAGCGGTGGCAAACCCCTCTTCTTTAGCTGGGCATTTACAAGATCTCTTCCTTCGGAGATAAGATGTGGCCTTTCTTGTGCATACAAATAGCGTCGCAACTTACTACGGCTACTCGCCATGCGCAGCATCTGCATCCATTGTGTAGAAGGTTGTGGACTACTGTGCTTTTGGATTTCGATAACATCTCCATTCTTTAGTTGATAATCTAGAGAAACAATAGAACCATTTACGTTTGCACTGCGAAACAATAGACCAAGATCTGTGTGCACCTTAAAGGCAAAGTCTAACGGTGTTGCACCTTCTGGAAGTTCCACAATATCTCCACGAGGAGTCAGGACAAAGATGTGATCCGCAAAAGTTTGACCTTCTTGCTCATCATCGACAGGCTCTTGGCCTGCCAACATAGAATGCAGCTGTACTTTTTCGAGTGCACGAGCAGTTGCACCTACCTCTTTGTAACTCCAATGCGCAGCCACACCAAACTGTGCCTCTCTGTGCATTTTGCTGGTACGCACCTGTACCTCCATCATGCAATTTTGAGGAAGGTCAGCAAATCCCGCCAATGTCGTGTGCAAACTTTGGTAACCATTTGGTTTTGGAAACGCAATATAGTCTTTAAAGCGATTGGCAAGTGGGCGGCCAAGTTGGTGTAATAGACCCAATACTCTATAGCAATCCTCTTCACTATTTACGATAACACGCAACGCAAAGAGATCGTATATGTCCTCAATATTTGTAAGAGACTTACGGCGCATCTTTTGAAAGATGCTAAATGCCTGCTTCTCCCGAGAGTCAACAGCAGCATCAATACCTTGATCTTCCAAAAAATCCTGCAGCGTCTTACACGACTCCTGCAAGAAGTTTGGATGCTCTTGATAGACACGATTCAACTGCTCCACTATGCGCTCACTATCATGTTCATACACTACAGGAAACGCTGCAGTCTCTAAGCTTTGCTTTAGTGAGTAGATACCAAGCCTTGCTGCAACAGGTGCAAAGAGTTGAAGCACATCTTGTGAGAGGCGCTTTGCTTGAGCAGCATCCATAGTACCAACACACTTTAGGCAGTGCGCACGATCACATAAGCATACAAGTAGTACACGAATGTCATCAGAAACAGAGAGAAGCATAATACGTAAATCTTCTATAGATCTGCGTCGCCCCTCTAGTGTGATATGGGAAAGAAGATGAATACCCGAAACAAGAGAGCGTACCTTTGGACCAAATTGCTGCTCTAGCTCTACAAGTGTCATCACCTTTTGTTCAAGTACGTGATGAAGCAAGCATGCAAGAACGGTATCTTCGTCAGGTTCGAAAGGAGCAAGCTCCTCCAGAATACCTAATGTATGATTGATAATACTTTCACCAGTCCAGTGTGGTGCATCACTAAATGACGACTGAGCAACAGCAAATGCCTCACCTAATTTCTTTGTATCATACGATGCTCCGGACTCTCCGAGTCGGTCGAGAACTGGGGCCAACTGAATGCTCGCGACACTTGCCATTAGATGTCTATTCTAAGGAGGTGCACGTCCTCTGCCTAGGGCTATCGTTCACATTTTTTGGCCATTCTAAGCCGTTTTTGGCCAGTTTTAGCCGAAGTTTAGCGTTCGATTATTAACGTGACAGGTCCATCATTTATAAGGCTCACATCCATATGCGCTCCAAACTCCCCGTTTTCGACGTTTAAAACGCCCAATTGTTCAAGTTTCCTGATGAAATACTCATAGAGCACTTTCGCATCTTCTGGCGGAGCTGCCTGGCTGTAATCGGGCCTATTCCCCTTTTCGAGTCTTCCGGCCAGTGTAAATTGCGAAACCACGAGGATATTTCCACTGATATCAATAATGGATTGATCATTAATCTTGCCATCTTTACCATCAAAAAGGCGGACATTAACAATCTTCTGTGCCAAGAGTTCTGCCTGAGCAGAGGTATCTCCACGGAGAATCCCTAAGAAGAGGAGATATCCTTCACCTATTTGACCAATAATTTCGGTGTCCACTGACACAGAGGCTTCTGTAACTTTTTGAAGTAGTAGGCGCATATACAAAAATATAGACGTATTTTCTTGCTAAAACAAAACTTTGCATTAAAATCCCTATCGACCGAAGACCGAGGGCGCAAGGCTGATGGCCCCAAATTAGTCTCTCCGAGGTATACAGCATCGTTCAGTCGGCTTAGGCTTGCTGAGTCGTGTCGTTTACCTCGCTGGTCTCCCGGTTGTCCCGGAAGACTGGCGACTTTCGCTAGAACACTTTCCACTTTCCATTTTCCATTTCGTACCATGGCACTCACTAAGGATCAAAAGACCGCTCAGATTAAAGATCTTACAACCAAACTCAAGGACGCAAAGTCTGTGATGTTTAGTCACTTTATCGGACTTAATGTTGGTGATGTAAGTGATCTCCGTAATCAACTTCGTGAAAACGGTGCCGAGATGAAGGTTATGAAAAAGACACTCGTTAAGCTCGCATTTAAAGAAGCAGGATTGCCTGATATCGAACCAAAAGAAATTGATGGTCCTATCGCTTGTATTATGAGTTATGACGATCCTCTCTCTGGTGCTCAGGCAGCATTTAAGTTTAGTAAAGACCACGACAAGGTTACACTTGTAGGTGGTGTATTTGATGGAAAGCTTTTGACTGCAGAAGAATCTATGGAGCTTGCGAAGATGCCAGGACGACAGCAGCTCCTTGGTATGTTTGTCGGTATACTTAACTCACCACTTGTCAGCTTTGCTAGCATGTGTACTTCTCCACTTGGAGGATTCGCACGTGCACTAGATCAGATGGCAGACAAAGGAGGTTTCGTAAAAGATGAAGTAAAAACACCAGAGACTCCAGCAGAACCAGCGGAGGAAGCAGCGCCTGCTGCAGAAGAAGAGGCTCCAACTACTGAAGAACCAAAGACTGATGCGGCAGCTCCTGCTGAATCAGAAGATACTGAATCTTAATTTCGATTTATTTTATTCCCCTAATCCATCATGGCTGATGACACAACAACAATCGAACTCTCCAAAGAGGAGAAAACCGTTATCGACGCAGTCGAGAAACTCAACGTTGTACAGCTTAACAACGTAGTGAAGTTCATGGAGGAAGAGTACGGCATCTCTGCAGCTGCACCAGTCGCGGTGGCAGCAGGGGCACCAGCAGGCGGAGACGCAGGCGGTGCTGAAGAAAAGAGCAACTACGATGTAGAGCTCACAGGTGCTGGTGATCAGAAGATCGCTGCTATTAAGGCAGTGCGCGAGATCACAGGTCTCCCTCTTGGCGAAGCTAAGGCCGCAGTTGATAGCGCACCTAAGGTAATCAAGGAAGGTGTTCCAAAAGACGAGGCTGAAGAGATGAAGAAAAAGCTTGAGGATGCCGGTGCAACGGTAACCCTCAAATAGTCACAAGCTGATTATCATCAAACCCCGTGTATACGGGGTTTTTTGTTATTGGCAAGAAATTTATTTTTAATAATTTGCTATAATTTAAATACTTATATGCGTAACATGTTTGACAGAGTCGGCATTCTTGTAATTCTTGTAGTGATAGTATCTACTGTGAGCATCTCTCAACTTGGACAAGTGGGTGTTCTTGATAATATTTGTGAATTCATTACTGGAGAATGTTGTCCTGGAGATATAGCTAGTATTGCATCATGTGATGATGGAGACTCCTGTACAGCAGATTATTGCTGGATTCGAAATGGCAATGAGGGGTATTGTCAGTACTTTCCCTTACCATGCGATGGAAATGATGGTGGAGGGAGTGATGGTGGAGGAGCTGGGGACACAGGAGACAATGGTGATGACGGGGACACAGGAGACAATGGTGATGACGGGGACGCAGGAGACATAGGCGGTAGTAGTGAAGCTGCAAGTAGTCAAAGTGCTGCAAGTAATGAGAGTAATGAGAGTAATGAGAGTAATGAGAGTAATGAGAGTAATAAGAGTAATGAGAGTAATAAGAGTAATGAGAGTAATGAGAGTAATGAGAGTAATAAGAGTAATGAGAGTAATGAGAGTAATAAGAGTAATGAGAGTAATAAGAGTAATGAGAGTAATGAGAGTAATGAGAGTAATGAGAGTAATCAAAACAGCTCTAGTAGCCTGATAACACGAAGTAGTTCTGCTGCGAGCAAAAATTCTATCCAAAGTTGTTCTTCAGATGAAAATTGTCCTCCGACCAATTGTTCAGAATGCTTTGCATGGGAAGATTTTTCAACAGGTTGTGCCAAGAAATGTGACATTGCCATTTGTAAAGATGGTCAATGCTCAGATGGGTATACGCCATGCGAAGCATCAAAGTGTGAAGTGGATCCCGAATGTGGAAACGGCGCGAAAGAAGGAGATGAAGAATGTGATGATGGTAATACGAATGATACTGATGGATGTTCGAACGATTGCAAACTCCCCTCCTGTGGCGATGGGATAAAGCAAAGTGGAGAAGAATGTGATGATAGTGACGATAATTCAGATACAGAAAAAAATGCCTGCCGAACAAATTGTGAAAACTGGTTCTGCGGAGATGGAGTTATTGATAACACCAATAATCCTGGAAGTGGCCTTCAGGAACAATGTGACTGTGGCCAAGGAAGAAATTTCGATACGAATGATCCTTCCACACATACGTGCATTACGAATAATGACGATGGAATCAGTGTGCTCTGCTGGAACGGAAACTGCCAGGCAAGCTGGTGTGGAGATGGTGTTCGACAAAACTCAGGAATGGACCTCGAACGCGGTACAGCAGACGATGAAGAATGTGACGATGGAAACCGAGATGACGGTGATGGATGCTCCAATCAGTGTACTGTTCCAGTCTGTGGTAATGGTGCTGTAGAAGGTGGAGAAGAGTGTGATCTTGGCTCTATTTGTCATTTTAGCGAGGAGTCTTGTAACGAGTGTCCTCCATCCAAAAGAAGTACCTGTTGTGGCGACGGTGACTTTTGCCGTACCAAAAGCAATGTGCATGAAGCACAGTGGGGAGAAAACTATTGCTCGGCTACGTGTAAATCCGGACAAGTGCAGTGTGGAAATGGCACTCTAGATTCCGATGTACCCGGCTGGCCGGATGAAGAATGTGACCCCGGACAAAATCAAATAGGAAATGGAAATGCCCAATGTCGCGAATCTTGTAAAAATCCTCTCTGTGGAGACGGCATCGTCGATAATTCGGAGACTGATCATTTTGGAAACTATAGAAAACTGGAAGGGCACGAAGAAGAATGTGATAACGGCGCAAAGTGTGTCGATATTCAAAGTCCTAGAGGGGAACGATATGAAGGAAGAGATTGCCACTTCTACTGGTCAAATCCTCGAAGTAGAGATTCAATATCCAATATAGCGTGTGAAAATTATGGAGGAACCTGTGAACCACAAAGCGGCGATGGCTGTGATGAAGAATGTAAAAGAGAAGGGGTAGAAGTATCAAGCTCTTCGTCTTCTTCGTCTTCTTCGTCATCGTCTTCGTCCCCATCATCTTCTTCATCTACAACTATTTTCAGTGAACTTTCATCCGTGTCCTTTGAATCTTCTTCATCTTCACACATTAGTGTATTCCGATCATCAGCGCTCTCTATCACGCTTTCGATTCCCAGTGCATCAAGTGAGACTAGTGATACCGATGAGGATGAGAGTGATGAGGATAGTGATGAGGATGAGAGTGATGAGGATAGTGATGAGGATAGTGATGAGGATGAGAGTGATGAGGATAGTGATGATGACAGCACTCCAGACAGTATTGTTGCAACTGAATCTCTTATCGCCTCAGCCCCTATTTGTGGGAATGGAACGTTGGAACCTCCGGAAGAATGTGACGACAGAAACCGTAGAGACCGTGACGGCTGTAACTCTACCTGTCTACTGGAAATCGGTATCTGTGGAGATGGCATCGTGCAGAGCCTGCTCGGAGAACAGTGTGAAAACGCTACCCATGACAAAAGCCTCTCCTACCAATGTAGCAACTGCCGCTTTGTCTCTCTGACCTGTGGTGATGAAACCACTGATCCTGGTGAAGAGTGCGATGAAGGAAAAAAGAACTCCTCTTCCCCAGATGCGGTGTGTCGACCCAACTGTAGCCTGAGTCGCTGTGGTGACAGTGTCATTGATTCTGTAGAACTGTGTGATGACGGCAACCGCCTTAATAATGATGGATGTGACCGTTTCTGTAGAACAGAAAACACACAGGTAGCTGCAGAAAAAGAACGCGCATCAGAGATTCAAACACCACAAGAAAAAATTGCAGCTGATTTCCAGAAATATCAACAATATAACTTCCCACAATATCCAACTTACCAGCAACTTCCATATCAATTACCCTTAGCACAATTGCAACCTCTTATAGCTACACAAGGACCTGCAGGTGATACAGGGCCTGCTGCTGTAGCAGTGATAGGAGCGGGTGCCGCAGCAGGCTTTAGTTGGATACGCCGTAAAAAGCGTAAATAAGCACTGTAATACGCATTGCACTACTTGGCTCCATATTTCTGCTAAAGTAATATTTATGATATAATAGTAGTGATGAAAACAGTTTTGGAATCACCATGGTTTGCCGTAGTTCTGGCTATTGTTGTCATGACTGCTGGTTACACAATGTACCTCAGTAAAAACGGGGAACTTGCTTCTGCTAACAATTACTTCTGCCCAGCAGAGGAACTCTGTAAGAAAGAAGGCTGCAACGGAACCAGCGATTGTTCAAAGAGCGAATGTACTGGTTGCCCTTTCTGCAATATCGAAGCATCATAAATTCATGACATTTCTGCATTCCAAAAACTTCTGGCGTCCATTGATACTATCCACAATTGGACTTGGAGCATTTTTTGCATGGATTCTTAGTGCGCTCCCACGACCAGAACCAACACAACTTGAATTAATCTATACCGCCGTTCTTATCGCTCTCCTCTCTTTTGATAGCGGACTCGTGTTCTTTCGCCTAAAGCAAGGCACATGTCCCGTAGGTGCAAAGCGTGCGTCAACCGTTGCAGGAAGCCTCGGTATCGTCACACTTCTCTGCCCTGCATGCCTTCTGATTCCCCTATCACTGTTTGGTATTAGCTTAAGCCTTAGCTTCTTAGCACCATTCTTACCATTGCTTAGAGTTGTCGTGATGTTCTTGCTCGTTGTCAGTACAATGATGCTATGGCCTAAAAAAAATAACTATTAACCATTAACTGTTAACCTGTTAATTGTTAACTGTTAATTTGCCTATGAATACTCGTATAACTGAAATAGATCTCCTAAGAACCATCGCCATCATCTTCATGGTCGTTTATCACACTGCATACGACCTCTGGGCATTTTACGATTGGCAGATAGATTTATACGGAGAAGCATGGGAAGTATTTCGCATTGTCACTGCTTCACTATTTTTGATTGTATCCGGTATCGCTACAAACTTTTCAAGCAAGCCATTGAAAAGGTCTCTGATCGTACTCGCATGTGCACTTCTGATTTCGGTTGTTACCTACGCCTATGATCCTACAACCTTCATCTACTTCGGCATCCTGCATTGTATTGGGCTAGGCATGTTACTTTTGATACTTCTGAAGCGCCTTAAAGAATTAAATATCCTGATAGGGATAGCCCTCCTAACCCTAGCTCCAACCCTATCTGCTCCACTCCCCACTCTCGACTACTACCCTCTCCTCCCTTGGTTTGGCCTGATGATGATCGGCGCAGGTCTCGGCCACTATCTGTATATTCGAAATAATCTTCGATCACGAATCACCAATCACCAATCACTAATCACCTTCCCTAGTCGTCATGCCCTGCTAATCTATATGATCCATCAACCCATCATCCTCACACTACTAGGCCTTCTTTACGCCATCTAAATCACACACCACCGTAGGTGGCTTAACAGTATGTTCTGGCTTTTCTCCTCGTAGGTATTCATCAATAGACGTAAACGCATCTTCGTACATATTATGCATGCTCTCTTCCGCATAAAATGCAATATGCGGTGTAGAAACAACACTCGGGTGCGTTATCAGTGCTTTGTTCTCTTCAAAATTATGCTCATGCTCCAATACATCAAGCAATGCGTGCTTCACCTTGCCAGAATTTAGTGCGTCCAGAAGTGCATCAGAATCTATTAACTCTCCGCGCGCAGTATTCACCAAGCATACGCCTTCTTTCATTTTCGAGAATGCATCCGCATCAATCATATGATGTGTCTCTTCTGTAGAAGGAAGATGCAATGTAATGATATCACTCTCGGAGAGAAGTTGATCGAGCTCGGTGTACTTCACCTGCAACAGATCTTCGAGTTCAATCGTACGACATTTATCAACTGCAAGGATTCTCATGCCAAACCCAGCAGCAATCTGCGCTGCCTTGCGTCCAATTTTTCCTGTTCCAACGATTCCCAATGTCTTTCCACGAAGAGACACTCCACGCAGTCCGTGATAGTCGAAGTCCCCGCTCTCTACTTTTTTATCAGCCTCAGGAATATGACGTAGAGTTGAGAGCAGTAATGCAAACACATGTTCTGCAATCACATGAGATCCGTAATCTGGCACATGACACACAGTAATATTATTCTTGGCGCAATACTCAAGATCGATATGATTAAAACCAACGCTACGTGTGCAGAGAAGCTTAAGTTTTGGAAGCTTAGAAAGTAAATCTGCGTTGATAGCAATGCCGATGAATATCGAAACAATCTCTGCATCGGCGCATACGGCTGCGATATCATCCGGAATACCTTCGATCACCTCTGCGTCTGGAAAACGCTTTTTTGTCAGTAGTTGATCTTCGGAATCTACCTGGAGAAAAACAATATTTATCATGAGCAAATGCTACAGGAATCATCATAAAACGCAAAAAGAACACTCGTACACCTATGAAGACAAGTTGCCTTACGGTAAGCTATTTCCAATGTCTTTTAGTGTTCGCAAACTTCGTGATAAACCCAGCAGTGCAAAGCTCTGGGCTGGCCGCGCGGCTGCCATTCTTACTGTCGCACAACCAGTGATGGGAATGTATCATCATTGGAAGAAGCGTCACACGCGTGAACAGAAAAAAGAGCAACACCTCGGAATACTCAAGCGCACACTGACGATTCTTATTGCGGTCCTCATTGCCCTAATACTTCTTGCTGGTATCGGAAAAGCAATGATGTCTGTGCGTAGCTTAGGGATAACGAATGTTATCAACATGGCCGGAGTAAGCTTGCCGAAGGATGATCGCGGATATACAAACTTTCTGCTGATGGGACAGGGGGATGCAGACCACGACGGTAAAAACCTCACAGACACTGTCATGATTGCCAGTATCGATCCTGATAATACCCAAAGTGTCGTACTCCTCTCTCTTCCTCGTGATACATATTTCTTACATACCGAGAAGATGGGGAAAGGAAAGTTGAATACAATGTACCGAGACTTCCGCAGTTACCTTATTTTCCAAAAAGGTGTCGAGCCTGCCATCGCCTCTAAGCAAACACTCGAATACCTTGCAGAAGAAATTGGTAATAAGCTTGGTATCGAGATTCACCACACTATTAAAGTAGACTTCATTGCATTTACCAGAGCAGTGGATGTCCTTGGAGGAGTAGACGTGGATGTACCATACGATATCGAAGATTACGAATACCCTAATGAGCAGTATGGGTTCGAACCATTTATTATTCGTGCAGGTCCAAGGCACCTTGATGGAGAAACTGCTCTTAAATATGCACGCAGCCGTCACACTTCCTCTGACTTTGGCAGGTCAGCTCGTCAGCAGCAGCTTCTTGGCGTGATGGCACACACTGCAAAAGAAGAAGGTGTCCTTAGTGACCCTGCGGCTATTACTTCGTTTATGAAAATCATGAGTGAGAACGTTGAAACCACAATGACACTCAGAGAATTGATCGGTGCTGCGCAGATGGGACAGAAGATAAGTCGAGAGAAAATTGTCAGCATGCAACTCAATGATCGTAATGCTTTGTATGATTACATCATCGAACCAGGTGGCATGATGTACACACCACCACGAGACTTATTCTCCGGTGCGTCTGTGCTACTCCCTGTTTCTAGCCCCGAATTCCCTGTGACATGGAAGCAACCTAAGTCTTTTGCAGAACTCATATTCCGTCACCGAAAAGTATACTTAGACCGTCCGAATGTTGCCGTTCTTAATGCAGGTGCCAAGCCTGGATCTGCCAGAAAGCTTGCGACAGAACTAACGCGGTTTGGATTTAACGTCACCAATGTAGAAAATGGTGATACCAAGAAGCGTGAATCTTCTATGATTATTACCGCGCCAGAGCCAGATGATATTGTAGGGTTCTTTAGTACTTTACTAGGTATAGAGGCTATTCCTGCCCCACTGGATCTTCCAAGCACACAACAAGAACGTATTACCATTATCCTTGGAAAGGATTACAGGTACACTGGACTGCAGAACCTTGTCACTAACCTTATAGACAATGACTCCTAGAGAGATCATCGCTAAAGCGTGGGCCATGACCAAGAAAGAAAAGCAGCTACGACGCTGGGGATTTTCCTCTGCCTTGCTCGAGACATTACTCAACATCAAACTCCTTATTTACCAATCATGGTTCTTTTATTTGTATGTGGTTAAAGGAGAAACTATCAGCTTCTTTGCCATGGAAGAACTTCTTTTGGATTACATGCCAGCTACTGCTGCTTGGACTCTGATTATTTTCATCTTCTCGATGGTAGCTATAGAGCTGGTGTTTCCACACTTTGCTAAAGGTGCCATCATCGGACTTGCTGCAAAGTCCCACACCAAACAAGAGGTAAAAGGAGGATTGATCCTCGCGCTCTATAACTGTGTGCCGATCTTTATCGTGCACGAGCTCTTTGTCTTGGGAGGTATCTCTACAGTAATCACCCTTGGATCTCTGATGATTCGTTACGGCCCTACCGGAGACTTCTTAATGCTTCCGCTCGCACTACTCGGATTCTTCTGGGTCTTTAGTAACATCCTCCAATTCTTCGCAGCATTCGCAGAGGAAGCCATTGTTATTCATAAAATCGGACCATTCGCTGCTATCGGAAAAAGTATGAAGCTGATTATCAGCCACCTAGGACACGTCGTATTCTTGTTGATTCTTCTATTCGTAATCAGCCTCCGTATCATCATTAACATTGTAATGATTCTCCTCGTACCAGGTATCGTAATAGGAACCGGTCTTCTACTAACCAAGTTCCTCTCCCCTACAGTCAGTTACACTATTGGAAGTATTCTTGGCTTGATCATGACAGTGGTTGCCAGTTACTTCTTTGCATACATCACCGTATTTAGACAGACAGTGTGGACCATTACCTATCTAGAACTCAGCCAACTCAAAGATCTTGATGTCATCACAGATGATGCGGTGGAGAATGTGTAAGCTATATACATGGAAGATTACTTAAAAAGTATGAAGGCAAATATCTGGAAGTTATATGTGCTCCACGCGGTACGCGGATCACTTGTTCATGTAGCTGTACTGGTTATTTTTCTGGCATCAAATGGATTAGATCTACAGCAAGTATTTATCCTGGAAGCTCTATGGTCTGTACTACAAATGGCGTTCGAAATTCCTTCGGGATATCTTTCCGATCGCTGGGGAAGAAAACCTACTCTAATCCTAGGAGCCATCTGTAAATGTATTGGGATGCTCATTTACTGTCTAAGCTTTAATTTTTTAGGATTCTTATTGGGTATAGTATTTCTATCAATAGGCTCCAGTCTCTTCTCAGGCACTGATGCAGCTATAGCATATGACACATTACTCGAGCTGGGCGAAGAGGATCAATACCGTAAAATTGCTGGCAAGCAGGCATTTTTTAGATTCTGCGTAGAAGCTGTTGCTGGGATACTCGGTGGCCTCATTGCGCTATATAGTCTGCGCGCTACGCTCTGGGCCACATTCGGATTCTTTCTGATAGCTCCTATTATTGCCATTACTCTTAAGGAGCCAAAGAGGCATAAATTACAAGAGACCAGGCACCTTGCTGCTATGTGGAATATTTTTGTAACATCCGTCGTCCATAACCCAGCTATCAGAGGTGTCATCCTCCTGAATAGTATTCTGATTACTATGGCCTTCTCTTTATACTGGTTTACACAACCCTACCAAGAGATGGTAGGACTGCCGCTAGTTCTCTTTGGGGTAACGCACTCTATCATTGTCCTCTGCCATGCCTTCGCCTCTCGTTACGTACACTCATTGGAAAAATGGTTTGATGACCGCCTGTTGCTCATATTTATATCGATATGTATGGTCGCAAGTTTCCTAGTACTAGGGCTCGTTTCATCTGTCTGGGCGATTGCTTTCTTCTTTGCTGTGCGCATCATGTGGGGGTTTACAACGCCGCTTACCAGTGACATTCTCAACCGCATGACATCCTCTGATACACGTGCAACCGTGCTTTCATTTCAAGCACTAGGTTTTCGGCTACTCTTTGCTATTGTTTCACCATTTCTTGGGTACACCGCAGATGTCCTCTCTCTTAATCAAGCCATCCTGATTTCAGGTTGTATAGGAGCAGTACTACTCGTGATAACATTTTTCAGTATGAGTGTAGTTTGGAACAAGATTCCGAAATAATGCAACTCATGATTGTTGACAGTGCACACTCGTACACCTACCATGGTGAACGTTCGTCCCCCAACAACTTTATGAGTCTTACACCACACCAGCGCACTGTGCTGAATTACATCGGAGAGTTCCAACGCAAGCGCGGGTACTCACCTTCTCTTGCAGACCTTGCTCTCGCCTTTGGTGTCAGCAGTAAAAACGCAGTCGCAAAAGTGGTAAACGTGTTGGTACGCGAAGGGCAACTGGAGAAAGATCCAAAAGGACGTATCAAAATTATGGAGATGGGTGAAGGAGATGAGAAAATGGCACAACCAATGATGCTTCCACTCTTCGGACCAATCTCTGCAGGATTCGCAGCACCCGTAGAAGAGCAAGCAGAAGAAATGATCTCGCTGGACGCGTATCTTATTGGTGATAAAGCCTCGACATTCCTTTTACGTGTAAAGGGTGACAGTATGATCGATGCAGGAATCCTTGAAGAAGATGTCGTAGTCGTAAACCGTAAGAAAACACCAAAGCTTAACGACATTGTCGTTGGCTCTCTTGATGGTGAATTTACACTCAAGCGCCTAAAGCGTGATAAAGGTAAATACTACCTTCAGGCAGAAAATGCTGATTATCCGGATATGTATGCCATGGAAGAACTACAAGTTGCAGGCGTCATGGAAGGCATGATTCGCAAGATGTAACACCTCCAATTTTCTCAAATGATTGCTCATATTGATGCTGATGCGTTTTTCGCGTCCGCGCTCCAACGTAAACGGCCTGACTTGGTAGGCAAACCTCTCCTTGCTCTTGGTATGGGGGGTGGCTGTGTGATCGCTGCAAGCTACGAGGCAAAGGCCAAAGGAGTAAAGACTGGCATGCGCCTATCAGAAGCTCGCAAGCTCTGTAGAGGAGCAGTAGCACTCCCCTCCGACTTTGACGAAGCACTACTCGCCTCTCGTCAGATAGAACAGATCCTTCAAAACCGTTGTCCCATTATCCAGCGCTACAGTGTTGATGAATGGTTCTTGGATCTTAAAAGTCTTCCGGGAGGCTTACCTGATAATCTGAAGTACTGGGCACTAGAACTCCAAGAGACGGTAAAGAGATCGGTAAGCCTGACGGTATCCATTGGAATTGGAACCAGTAAGTTACTAGCAAAGATGGCAAGCGAGTACGTAAAGCCCGAAGGGGTAACGATTGTCTGGCCAACAACTATTGATGCATTCTTAGGCGATAGAGTATCAGGTGCTATCCCTGGCATCGGTAAGCGCAGAGAGCTGCATACCGCAGCCCAAGGATGGAAGACCGCCAAAGACATCGCATATGCTGATAAAGAGACTGTCCAAAAGTTATTCGGCCGCCCAGGGCTCGCTATGCAGCGTGAACTCCTCGGAGAATGCTTAGAAAAAGTAGAAGTAGAAGCAGCGCCACCCAAATCTATTTCTCGTACCAGAAGCTTCCTGCCCACCCGAGATCGCGAGATGGTGTACGCCCATCTCCTTCATCATTTGACCTACACCATGCTAAAAATGCGACGTGCAGGGTTAGCAACAAGTGTAGTAAGTGTTTGGCTACGAAGTGCGTCGTACACCTTCGACCAAAAAGAAAGTAAGTTACCAGTAGCAGCAGATACCGAAGAGCAGGTGCTGCCGTATGTACATCAATGTTTTGAGAGACTCTATGAGCAAGGAGGTTCTTACACGCAGATCGGACTAGGGCTTTACGGGTTAAACCCGAAGGGTGGCACACAGTACTCTTTGTTTGAGACCCCAGAACACACAAAAGATGTAGAGAATGTCCAAGAGGCTATGGATAACCTTCATAAAAAGTATGGAAGAGAGTCAATCAAACGAGGTGCTGCTATGGCTGTAACTACAGCCAAAAAACCACACCTAGAAATTATTGAATAAACTAGCTTGTAACACAAATGCACTACAATGTGACACAAAGGTATTGTGCTGCCTTCTCTCTTCTTCTTTTTCTTCTTGGGGGACCAGGGAACCTCATTCGGTTCCCTAGCTCCCCCAAACCCCCATTACCCTCCCTCAGCGAGGGTTTATGAATTACTTGGTATATAAAGACCATATAATAAAAGGCGAGCGTTATGGCAGACTGCATGTTTGAGGGCGAAGATCCTCGTAGGCTTATAGGGATATAGCGACGAATGCCAAGTTGCCCACAGGCAAACGCAGTGACCTTGGTTGAGGAGCGCTACCAAGAGAACAGAGCTATTGCTTCGCACGAGCCCAGTCTGCCTTGATTTTTTTGGTTCGTTTTTGCATCAAGGCAAAAATGAACAAAGAAACTAACTGAGACTTATAATTCTCTCATTCACCTTCTTCAACTTCCCTTCCGCACTCTCCAGCTTCTCTCTTTCTAGTGCAACCACTTCTTCTTTAGCATTATCAACGAATGATTTGTTCTCAAGTTTTGCATTGATTCCTTTGATGAACCCTTCGAGCTTCTGTTTCTCTGTGCCAAGTTTTGCCAGCTCTTTATCTTTGTCGATAAGCCCTTCGAGTGGCATGTGCACCTCTGCAACATTCAGGAACACCGATGCTGCATCTTCATGTTTCTGAGCAGAGGAATCGATCGTGAGTTTTTCTAAGCGCGCTAGGCTTTCTATATGTGCTCTCTGACTTTCAAGAAGCTCTGCATGCTTTGAGTAGACGATAATATTTACCTTCTTTGCAGGCTCTATACCCTGATCTGATCGAAGACTACGAATAGCAGAGATAACATCAATCACAACCTGCAAATCATCAGCGGCTGAACTTTGTAATGATGAATCGGATACAGGCCAAGATTGTTTGATAAGCATACCCGCATCTTTAGGCTTGATCTGCTCCCATAGTTCTTCTGTTACAAAAGGGCAGTATGGGTGGAGCAAGGTAACGATAGTCCGTAAGACATGTACAAGAACAACAGGGTTTGCTTCCCCCTTAGAGAGTTCTAAGTACCAATCGCAGAAGTAATCCCATGTAAATGCATACAGCCGCTCACCAACGTCACTAAGCCTGTAGTTATTCAGCCCCTCTGCAACATCATCAATAAGATCTTGGAGAGATGAAAGTAACGCCCTATCTGCCAAACTTAGATTTTCCACTTTCCACTTTCCACTTTCCACTTCAGCTGGCGTGACGCCAGCTGACTCGCACTGCATGAGTACAAACCTGCTCGCATTCCAGAGCTTGTTTACAAAGTTTCTGTATCCGGCGATTTTCTCTTCATACAGCTTTTGGTCGTTCCCTGGGCTTTGTCCTACGATCATCGACATACGCAGTGCATCTGTCCCGTACTTCTCGATAACATCTAGAGGATCGATAGTCCCCTCCGGGTTACTCTTACTCATCTTTTTTCCAGTGCGATCACGAATCATTCCGTGCAAGTACACAGTCTCGAATGGAACCTGACCCACTGCATACGTAGTCATCAAGACCATACGCGCAACCCAAAAGAAGATGATGTCGTACCCTGTTTCCATTACCGTAGTTGGATGAAACTTCTGGATGTCTGGACTCTTCTCGATGATCTCCTTAAGCGTAAGTGAATAGTCCTCTGTAAGACGCGGATCTACCAATGTACTCCAGGTCCAAAGCGCAGAGCTAAACCATGTATCCAATGTATCTGGATCTTGCTCCCATCCTTCTCCTTTAGGAGGAAGTACCCCAGCAAACTCTTCTGCTCCTTTGTACCACACAGGGATGCGATGACCCCACCAAATCTGACGGGAGATACACCAGTCTCTAAGGTTATCAATCCAGTGAAAGTACGTCTTCTCAAAGCGCTCTGGGATGATCTTGATGTCCCCACTCTTTACACAGTCCTGCATGACTTGCTTTAGACTCATCTGCTTCCCTTTCCAGTTCACTACTTCTTTGTTTACGTTAATAAACCACTGCAGTTTGACTTGTGGCTCTATGGTTCCTCCTCCTCTGCTATTTAATGCTACTGAGTGCATGTACTTCTCATCAGTTTTTACAAGCAATCCCTTCTTATCCAGTTTCTCAACAATCTTCTCTCTAGCGTCTGTAATCTTCATGCCTTCAAACTCCCCTGCTATTGGAAGTAGCTTTCCGTCAAAGTCGATGACTTGCTCTTTATCTAGTCCGTGACGCTCGGCGATCTCGAAGTCCACACCACTGTGCCATGGAGTAATGGTCATCACTCCTGTTCCTATCTCTGGGTCAGCTGCTTCATCTTTGATGATCGTTGCACTGATAGGTCCATTGATCCACTCACACTCAAACGTATCACCGTGTTTGTACTGGGCGTAACGCTTGTCATCTGGATGCATCACAACATACTTATCCCCAAACTTGGTTTCCGGTCGTACGGTTCCAATCTCGAACGGTCCATATTGGAATGTAAAAAATGGATCTGTACGATCTTGATGATCTACTTCGTCATCAGACACATTGGTCTGCAGCTTTGGGTCCCAGTTAACAATACGGTGACCGCGGTAAATAAGATCATCCGCAAACATCTTTGCAAACACTTCGTTTACAAGGCGATGCCTCGGAGCATCCATCGTGTATGCCTCACGACTCCAGTCACATGAGCTTCCCATCTTTCGTACTTGGCCTCGAATCGTATCTTGGCTGGAGCTCACAAACTCTTTGATCGCATCAACAAGTTTCTCTCGACCCATCTCTTCTCGAGGGTCTTTCATACCTCCATCTTTTAAGTTCTTAATCACCACATTCTCCGTCGCGATAGCAGCATGGTCTGTACCGGGTACCCAAAGAACCTCTTTGCCTTGCATCCGCGCGTAGCGTACAAAAATATCTTCGAGTGCTAGCATCACAGCGTGACCTAAGTGCAGCTGTCCTGTCGCATTTGGTGGTGGCATCGTAACAGTGAAGGTTTCTTTGTCTGTTGTGTTGTCTGCGATAAATGCTCCACTCTCCTCCCACATTTTATAAATGCGATCTTCTGTCCCCTTTGGATCGTAACTCTTTGGAAGCATGCACAGATTCTACAAGATAATCGCATGAGATCCACAAAAACCTCCAGAACCCATTCGACTCAGCTGCGGCCTCGCTCAGGGTTATTTGCGCTTCGGTTCACTACGTTCACTCTTGCGCAAATAAAAAAACCGCCGGTAGAGGGCGGTTTCAAGTGATGAAAAGAACAAATGCTCTAAGTAAATTGGAGCCGAGAGAGACTACAGTGCAAGATTAACCATGGCAAGTTATTGTGAAATAAGCGAGACAAAAATTCTAATTTGAGTATAATAAACCCATGAAAGAAGCACGACTTATCAACTACAAGGGTCACCTAGATCGATTCGTCGGTACTACCAAAGACTACGATCTAAAAAATCCTCTGCAAGCAATCGCTGCTGGTACACATGTTGTAACGGCTGGGCTCGGATTAGACCCCGCTATTCGCCAAGGCCTTGGAACAATCGATGGCTCTGCAAAGGAAGGAGTAAATGCTTACAACGGACTGTTTGGATTTTATGGAAGAACAACGGAGAATACTGTTGGAACAGTAGGAAAAGTACTCCGAGGAAAGTTTGGCGCTGCTATTGGTGGACTCATCAATATCCCTGGTGATGCTATAGCGGATACGGCAGATTTCGTTGCAGGAGTAAGGCATAATCAAGGGGGAGCAAGATCACAGATGCAAACGACGTTAGCAGCCTAAATAAGGCTAAATTAGCCTAATTGCTCTATTTTGCTTTATGTTGTATAATATAAGAGTAAATGCAAACACCAATATCACCAGAGGCACTAACTGCCGCTACAGCAAGCTCAGAAATTGCTGCAGTAACCTCAAATACCGCTAGTAAGTTGGCATCTCTCTCTAGCAATGTAGCAACTCCTGCTTTGCAACAGGCTGCAAGCTTGGGTCCACTATCCCCTGTTATCAGTACCGGTATTCAATTCTTTGGGATAGCACTTGCCGGAGCAGTACTCTATAAAGGATTTGACCTCATGACTGGAGGTGCAATCTCTGGAAAAAAACCGAAAATCCCCTTCGTAACTTAAAGCAGTTATAATGTCCCCTGTTAACCCTTCCACCATCAAAAAAGGCAAAACACCAAGAGCATTCATTATTATTGAACTGCTGACTAATTACTCGTACACAACACTCTTTACTATATGGGCTGCAATGGCCGTGATCTTTGCGATTGCCTACTTTGGACTGAGTTACATGGGAGCAGGGCTAGAACATGCGCCAACAAGTCTCGCAAATATTTCAGATCCTGCAATACGGTTTGCCAACGCACTCTACTACAGCATCATTACTGCTACTTCCACAGGATACGGAGACATTACCCCAGAAGGATTTTCTAAGGTACTTGCAAGTATGCAGAGTATTTCTGCCTTGCTGGTGTTTGCTATTTTCGTAACAAAGCTTGTGTCACACCAACAGGAAGTGACATTAACAGAAGTACACAGACTTACATTTGAAGATGTCTTCCATAACACCCGCGAAGGTATGTACATTGCCCGTAAAGACTTCGATCATGTTATGCGTGAAGCAAAGGAGAAAGGTGCAATCGACACAGAGCACTGGGAAAACATGATCATTGCCTTCCGTCAGCTGCAGACAATATTTGAGGAAATACCAGACTTCTATGAAAATGAAGTACACCACTACACGATTGACGAGAAGCGAGAGCAGTTGCTACTGGAAGCTGTGCACCGCACCTTGCATCGGATCAATCAGATGTTTGATGTACTGAGTGCCAAGGGTATCGACTGGTTCTCTAGAGAGGATGTAATGAGAGAAGTAAAAGAGCTTGTAAGCATCATGACAAAAATTACCCCACTCTGGAAAGAGCGTAGTCCATACGAAGCACACGAAGCATTCGAGGACATTCTCCAAATGAAAGAACGCATGCACCTGAAGATCTTGAAAACCATCCATTAAGCAGAGACGTCACGTCGTGACGTCTCTAACAAATACGGATGTTTTTTATCGTCGCGGCGGACCTCTTCGGTCTCCACCACCATGAGGACGTGATGGACGTTCGACGTAACCTTCTGGCTTGTCTTGTAGCTGCTTAATCGAAAGACGAGTCTTTCCATCCATCTTGTTGTATTCAACACAGAGGGCTTTGACTTCGTCTCCAACTTTAACGATATCTTCAACATTCTCTGTACGGCTCCACTGGAGTTCTGAGATGTGAATCATACCGTCTTTACCTCCAAGGAACTCAGCGATAGCACCAATACCATCGATGACACGAACGATCTTACAATCGTACGTAGTTCCAACTTCTGGCTTAGCAACAATGTTTTGGATACGAGCAGAAGCTCCAGCCATAGACTCTCCATCAGGAGCAGTAACAAACACCATTCCACTATCTTCAATATCAATATTTACACCAAACTCTTTGGTGATTCCTTGGATAGTCTCTCCACCCTTACCAATAACAAGGCGGATATCATCAGGATCAATATTAATTGTTTCGATACGTGGAGCGTATTTACTTAAGTTTTCTCGTACCTCAGGAATAGCGCTAAGCATATCCTTAAGGATAGATGCACGGCCAATCTTCGCCTTTTCTAGTGCCTCCTTAAATACATCATCTGGAAGTCCTTTAACCTTGATATCCATCTGGATAGCAGTAACTCCACTCTCTGTTCCTGTTACTTTAAAGTCCATATCTCCTCCGAAGTCCTCTTCATCCTGAAGGTCTGAGAGAACGACAAACTTACCGGAAGAATCGGACATAAGTCCCATAGCAATTCCAGATACAGGTGATGATATTGGTACACCGGCAGCCATAAGTGCGAGTGTTGATCCGCAAGTAGCAGCCATAGAAGATGAACCATTACTTTCGAGGATCTCTGTTACTGTTCGAATCGTGTATGGAAATACCTCTTCGGATGGAAGCACAGGCTCGAGAGCTTTTTGTGCCAAGTATCCGTGTCCGATTTCACGGTTACCCGTGAAGAGACGGTTAGAAGTTTCTCCAACAGAGAATGGTGGGAAGTTATAGTGGTGGAAGTAACGATCTAATTTTTCTCCCATCATTCCTTCTGTCATAAGCTTGTCTCCAGGTGAACCTAGAGTACATGTTGTAAGCCCCTGTGTTTCTCCTCTCTGAAAGAGGGCGCTGCCATGAACACGAGCTGGAAGAATATCGACTATACATCCGACAGGTCGAATTTCGTCTGGAGTACGTCCGCTCATACGCTTTCCTTCTTCTAGAACTAATCGACGCACCTCACCAGTAACCACCTTGTCCATCATCTCACCTGCGTTTGCGTAAAGCTCTGTGAGCTCTTCGTTATCATCTGCAGATCCGTACTTTTCTTCGAGGACTGCTGCCGCTCCGTCTGCGAGTTCACCAAAGAATGCACGACGTGCAAGCTTATCCATAGGAGAAAGGATTGCCTTGTTGATCTCTACAAGCGCACTACCCTTTAGCACTTCAAGCGCTTCTGGATGCTCAAACGATGCAGGTGCTTCCCACTTTTCAGAGCCAATTTCTTTCTGGATGTCTGCGAAGGCTTTTGCAATCTTCTGGGCAGCCTCCTGACCAAATTGAATAGCCTCTAGCATCTTTTCTTCTGGGACCTGATTCGCAGCAGCATCGATCATAATCACACGATCCTGTGTTGCAGTTACTATCATATCCAACTGACATTGGTCGCGATCCTCGTGTGTTGGGTTAAGTACCAACGCGCCGTCAAGTAGACCAACACGGACTGTTCCAACAGGGCCATCCGCAGGACAGTCAGAAAGAGCAACCGCTAGGGATGCTGCATTTGCAGAAAGCATATCGTGCTCACTGATAAAGTCGTAACTGAGAACCGTACAGAATACTTGAATATCATTGTGAATAGTCTTTGAAAACATTGGACGAAGTCCACGGTCGATCACACGTGCTGTAAGCACAAAGAGATCTGCCGGGCGTCCTTCACGCTTACGAAAGCGAGAACCTGCTACTTTACCAGCAGCGTAAAATTTCTCCTGGTATACAACCTGAAGAGGTAAGAAACCAACACCTGGGCGAGCTTTGCGACTCGTAGTGCAGTTACTCATACAAACGGTGTCGCCCAACTGAGCAACTACTGTTGCATTTGCTTGCGCTGCAAGCATACCCGTCTTAAAGACGAATTTCTGATCACCGACGTCTACGGTGTATTCCTTATTAGGGGCGATAGCGCTATCGCCTCCTTTATTGTTTCCAAACATAGTAATAAATAGAAAGAGAGATAAAATCCCTTTCCTCCAACGCTTATCCTTTACTGATGTGGATTCACATAGCAAGCCTCTGCAAAGAGGATTCTTACGTAAACCCAGCAAGGGTAAAAAGCGGCGATGGAAGGAAAGATCTGCGCGTAGTATACCCATTAATTGATATGAAAAAAGCCCCTTTCCTATGAAAATTACACAGTAAGAAACGATTCGATCGTCTTTAGGGGTGTACCCATCTTCTTCTCAGTTTCTTTAAATTCAGCCAAAGGATCACTATCAGCTACTATTCCTGCCCCTGCCTGAATAACAAGTTTGTTTCCGTAGCGCATAACTGAACGAAGCCCAACAACCATTTCTGTACTCCCCTGTTGATCAATAAATCCTATTGAACCCCCATACAGTCCCCGTGTCTGATTATCTTCATGGGCATATAGAATACGTGTAGAACGTGGCTTCGGTGCACCAGAAACCGTCCCCATTGGGTGCAGAGACAAAACAGAGTTTAATGGCGACAGCCCATTAGTACGGTGCATAACACGTGACGCCATATGCATTACTGTTCCTGCATCTAACCTCGTCATAAGCTCTCGATCATTCATCTCTTGCGTGCCTGGCATACCACTTCTAGCAATATCATTACGCGCAAGATCAACAAGCATAATGTGTTCTGCACGTTCTTTTGGGTCAGCAAACATCTCTGCAAATGCTGCATCATCTATTACTGGATCACCAGTACGTCTGCGAGTACCAGCTACCTGGTAGGTTGATGCCAATCCGTTTTCTATGCTCAGAGTTAGCTCTGGGAATGAACCTATACTTTCAAAATCACCCATTTGTATGGCATGCATATTTCCTGATGGGCATTGCATTCGTAGTTCTGTATAGATATCCGCCATCGAACCGTGAATATCAAACTCTTTTTTTCGAGAAAGTACCGTCTGGAATGTATCACCTGGGATAATATGGTTATCAATTACCGACTGTGCCCTATCTTCAAAATCTGCCTGGGAGATTCCCTCTGACACCTGTGTAACTTTAGGAGGTGCTACAGCAGTATCATCTTCTAGCATGCTCATAAAGTGCTCTTTGCGATCTGGTCCTCGAGAATAATAGAAATATTTTTTTAATTCAGAGTCATACACAAGTCCATCTGGAAAATATCCAAATGAGAATGTTTTTTGATCTTCCGGCGTAAGCGCTTCGTCTGGTATAACACCAGGTTCCTGGTATTGCATTGCCTCAAAGGTAAGTGCTCCGACAAATCCTCCACTCATACGCTGATCGGAGAGAACCTCCTCCCCATCAGGTGCTTTCTTCCGTAATAATTCTTCTGATGCATTCAGCAAATCAAATGGTGATGCACCCTCTATATCAATTTCTTCATCATCGATAAAGAGTTTTCCATTGCGAGCACTAATGACAAACTCAGGCTTTGCACCGAAATAGGAGTAAATTCCTCTCTGCTCTCCTCCGCCAGAATACAGAGATTCAAAACAGTAATTTTGATCAGAAGCTTTATGCAACCTGCGGTACACCTCTTCTGGTGGGAGCTCACAAGGAATTTCTACCATCTCATACGACTGTTGATCCACAGTACCAAGACGTTCCTGTAATACACTTGGTAATGTAATATTTTCGGATGCATGTACTGGCTCAGCGACCCCCTGTTTCAAAAGAGCATCAAATGCACCTTTGCGTGTAGCGAGGAAATTACGCATCATCTTCTCTCCCTCTGGTGTCCCATAGGATTCCGGATGAAACTGCACACCCTCTATATCATAATCCTTAGATCGTACACCCATAATCACCCCATCATCTGTTTCTGCTGTAATTTCAAGATCATCAGAAGGAAATGTTTCTGCGTCCGCAACAAGAGAGTGGTACCGCATAGCCTCTGTGCCATCATCAATGCCATGGAAAAGGGAATGCCGATCCCCTTCGTCTGGGTTATCAACAAAATGAATAGGGCTGGTTTTCCCGTGCATCATTTCCTTTGCATGAACGATCTTCCCTCCAAAATGACTCACAAGAGCTTGGTGCCCAAGGCACACTCCTAAGAGCGCTTTATTTTCTTCGATCGCATAAGAAATAGCTTCACTCGTCACACCAATATCCTCTGGGTTTTCTGGGGTTCCTGGTCCTGGCCCCACAATGATGTGTGAAGGATCCATAGCCTGTATATCAGCTAGAGAAATTTCGTCATTACGGACAACACTACAATCAACACCAATGCGCGCTAGCTGCTCTCGAATGTTATACGTAAATGAATCATAGTTATCGATAAGCAATATCCCCCCTTGGATAAGAGGTTTTTGAGAATTCGGTAGATCTGATGGTAAATTATTCATTATTGTAAGGATGGTATTATAAGCAAAAAACACTTCAGAAGACACGATTGAGAGGGGATATTTGAGATGTTTTTTAACATCTCCCCTCTAGGCAGTAGCCCAAAATAATCGAAGCCAACTCTTGAATGTTGTTGTTACCATGTACCGCTACATCATTACACATGACACACGACAAGGCAAGCATGTTTTTATCCTCTACTTCTTCAGCTTCTTCAGAAAATACGTAAACCCTCCAGATCCAAACTGGAGCATTCTAGATCCTCTGGTAATCTTACTGATACTTACGCCAAGCTTCTTTGCTATATCACGTTGTGGAGTTCCTTTATGTAACTCTTGAATAAGCTGCCAACGCTCGCAAAGAGAAGCAACCTCCTGCGGAGTAAACAAATCATCAAGAAGCATTTTAGCCTCTTCCTCGCTTTCTACAGAAGAAAGGAGTTGATAGAGTTCTTTAAGTTGTTGTGACGGTACAGACATACAATATACCTTACTTCTTTAGCTTATTAGCATCAAGCACCATCTGATACTCATCAGGAGTGTGCATTTTAAGGTAGTTGAGTAGTGTACGACGACGCGCAACCTTGCCAAGAAGACCCTTACGAGCTGAGTTATCACCCCTGTGCTCTTGAAGATGTTTTGTAAGAAGGCCAATCTCTTTAGAGAGAATAGCAACCTGGACTTGTGGAGAACCTGTATCTTTCTTGTGCGTCTGGTGTTTTGTAATAAGAGTTTTTTTTGACTTTCTTTTTATGGACATGAGTAGAGGAGGTACACGGATAAGAAACTTTGCGCCGCGCCAGGAAGGGGGTCTCTAAGCCACCCAATCAGCGAGGACTGCAGTAGTATAGTAAAGTAAACTCCTAAAGCAAGTATTTAGCTAAGGAATACAGGTAACACGCTATCTAAGACATTTTGGCAATCTCATTTGGGTGGACGACTGTCTACCGCATGATACAATGCGTTCCTATGACTCCCCTCTACATACTTATCGGAATCGCAATTGCAGGAATTGGGTTTATTGCCCTTCAACTTCGTACATCTCAAACTGATGGTGACCCTCGTCTTAAAGCAGAAATCGAGAAGAAGAACCAAGATATAGGAGAGATGAAGAATCAATTAATCGAAATAAAAGCAGAAAAAGATAATCTCTCAGGAAAAGGACGAGAGCAATATGATCGCTACAAATCCCTCGAAGCCGAATACAAGGCTACGATGAAAGAACGTGATGGGTTATCAGGACGTGTATCAAAATTCGAAGCAGAAGAAGATCGTAAACAAAAGAAATACGAGGAAATGGTCAATAAACAAGATGAAACACTTAAGGCTTGGGAAGATGAACGTATGCGTATTCGCAGAGAAGACGAAGAGCGTCAACAGCAACTAATAGACGAGCGCGACCGTCTATGGAACGAGCACGAGCAAAGCGTAGTATCATTACTCGATGGCTTGACCAAAAAAGAGCACTGCAAGTTCCCTACCTACTCTAATACAAATTTACCTGAAGGATTTAGCGGAAGTCTCAAGCCAGACTTCATGGTTGAATTTCTGGAACAGTTTATTATTTTTGATGCAAAGGTTTCAAGATCCCAAGATCTCAATAATTATATTAAAGATTCCGTAAAGAAAACTGCGGAAAAGATAAAAGGTGACAAGAAGATTTATTCTACAGTGTTCCTAGTAGTACCTACTGATGCCATTGCCACACTCAAGAAGCTTCACTTTTACGAAGAGAGCTACAGTTTTTATATCGTATCACCAGAAGCACTTGAACCGATACTTGCAAGCTTGAAACGCATAGAAACCTACGAGTTTGCCGAAGCTATGGATCCACAAGAGCGTGAAAATATAATTGATACTATTGCATCATTTCTTTTTCATATTCAAACACGTAACGCTAATGAATTCGGATTGATGTTGCATGGATTAGAAACAATGGAAAAAGCAAAGAAAGCAAACCCTGAACTAATTGCTGAAGCTATTACAAAGAAGGCAAAAATGACGAACTTAAATCTAAATACTGCAAAGACAAAAGAACTTGTTCACAATCCACAAGAAGTGGCACAGAAACTACTGGAACTAGTGCAGCCTGAGGCAAAAATCACGAAAGAAGATCTAGGAAATGCGGCGTAACACGGTACAATCCACTCGTGCCAACTGCAAAAGAACTCATCATCGCCAATCTCAATGAACCGCAACAACAAGCGGTAATGTTCACTGATGGTCCTGTGCTTATATTGGCAGGAGCAGGAAGTGGAAAGACGCGTGCACTCACCCACCGTATTGCAAAACTTATTGATGACGGAGTACCTCCATGGCAAATTCTTGCCGTAACATTTACGAATAAGGCAGCATCAGAAATGAAAGAGCGTATCGAGAACCTCTTACATATAACCGAAGGAGTAAATCTCTCTCAGTGGCAGATGAATGCAGGAAAATTACCGGTAATGGGAACGTTCCACTCTGTCTGTGCACGAATACTGCGTCGAGATATCGATAAGATTGGTCGAGAGAATACATTTGTTATCTACGACACAGACGACCAAAAACGATTGATGAAAGAAGTCCTTAGAGAAATGAATGTAGATGAAACAGAACTTAAACCAAAAGCAGCTCTAGGGTATGTCAGTCGATTTAAGAGTGAAGCACTCAGCCCAAAGCGCGCAGAGTCACAAGCAACTACGCCACGCATGCAACATGTTATTACTGCATACAAGCGATATCAAAAGGCTTTGTTTGCAGCGAATGCATTGGACTTTGACGACATGTTGCTAGAGACCGTACGCCTCTTTACTGAAGTGCCAGAGATCTTAGAGCGCTATCAAGAGACATGGAAATACCTCCATGTTGATGAGTACCAAGATACCAACCATGTTCAGTATCTTTTGATGACATTACTCGCAAAAAAACACGGAAACCTCTGTGTCATTGGAGACCCAGATCAATCCATTTACGCATTTCGAGGAGCAGACATCAGAAATATTATGGAGTTTGAAAAAGAGTACCCAAACGCAAGACGTATAAAGCTGGAGCAAAACTATCGCTCTACACAGCCCATTTTAGATGCAGCAGATGGAGTAATAGAAGAAAACCCTAATAGGCCAGAGAAAAAGATGTGGACCGAGAATAAAGAGGGGTCTAATGTTATTGTGCAAGAAGTAGGAGACGAGAAGAAAGAAGCACTAGAAGCCATAAAAGCAGCAGATGAAATGCATAGGCATAAAGGTGTTAAGCTAAGCGACCAAGTGATTTTATATAGAGCTAATGCACAATCTCGATTGTTTGAAGAAGCCTGTCTAAAAAACGGTATCCCCTACCGTATTCTTGGTGGCGTAAAATTCTACGCACGCAAAGAGGTAAAAGACATACTGTCATATTTGCATGTAATTTTAAATCCGTATGACACTATCTCTCTCTTGCGTATTATTAATATACCATCACGGAAGATTGGTCTGACCACTATCGCAAAGCTTCAAGTTTTTGCTTCGAATAACGATATGACACTATGGGATACGCTAAACATTGTTCAACAGGTTCAAGAGATTAATGACCCAACCAAAGAGCGTCTCCAGAAGTTCACCGAATTGATTGTTCAATACCAAGAGAAAGCAAAGACTCAGGTAGTATCCGAACTGTGTGGACATCTTATTCACGCAATAGATATAGAACACTGGTTACGTGACGATACAGAAGAAGGTGAAAACCGATGGGGTAACGTGCAGGAACTTTTGAGTGTGATGCACAAGTACGACTCACTAGATGCTCAGACAAGCCTGATGAGCTTCTTAGAGGAAGTAGCTCTTGTATCTGAGGTAGATAAGCTAGCAGACAAAAGCACTGACGCTTTAACGCTTATGACATTGCACCTCTGTAAAGGGTTAGAATTTGAGCATGTCATCATTGCCGGATGTGAAGAAGGAATTTTCCCACATGCAAATAGCATGTTTGATAAAGATCAACTTGAGGAAGAGCGCCGCATTATGTACGTAGGAATGACTAGAGCCAAGAAGCATCTACGATTGATGTTTGCAAGAAGTCGCATGCTTTGGGGAAAGACCCAAGCAAACGCCCCGAGTAGGTTTCTAGATAGCTTACCCGAAGCTGTAACCGAGCGACGCAGTGATGAACTGCTTTCTGCATTTTCCTGGGCAAGCAAAAAAGGAGAAGAAGGACTGGGTACAGGTGTGCAACCCTTTAGGCAGAAGGATGATCTCAAGATTGAATTTGATCAGGATACCGACTTTTCCTCAGAAGACTTTAATCAAGATAATGAGCTTGAAGAAGGAGCTCGAATAGAACATCCAACATTTGGAAAAGGAACCGTAACCTCAATTCGAGGAGACATTGTAGATATCGACTTTGATTTAGGGCAAAAGAAAACGCTAGCTCTAAGTATCGCACCGCTAAAACTACTCTAGTACGAGTAGTATGTACCTCTTGCAAGAGGGCTCTCGTTAATATCAATCCATGTAAAGCTCGTTACTCCATCTGTCCACGTGATATCACCTGCAGATCCTATGCTTCCTGGGTCATTGATAGAAATTTGTAATCCAGCATGCACAGAAGCATCAGGTGCATCTATGTCTGCATACACCCTAAGTGTACGAGGTCCATCATCTAAGCGACCGTAGCTTGCAGGCAAGCTACTACAAGTCAGAACAGAGCTAGCAACGCTACAACTGTGTCTCTCAGAACTTCCATCTACTCTAATCGTCGCATTACTTACAGTTGTTCCTCCAACAGAGCCAATCGTAAAGTCTATTGCCGTAATATCAATCCGTGCAGCACTGTGCCCTGTCACTCCTGCGAATCTAAATGCTCCTATTTCCATATCAGATCCTTCTATCAAGATAGAACGATCGTCCCCTGCATTGCCGATCGAAGTAATAGCACTTCGCGCTACTGTCGTTTTGGAGAATGCTTCTCCACTGGTCATAACTTCATAATCACGATTACTCCAATCTCCAATACCTTCTATGCCCATCTCATCTAACTGAACACTTCCTCCACTTGTACCACCACTATCTTGAGATCGCATTACTCCACGTACATAAAAACTATACTCATCTCTTTTTGGTAAAATGATCGCTTGATTTTTTACGCCAAGACGATACCGCATTTTTCCTGCAACGGATGAATCTAACGTTGCACGCCCTAGAAATTTTCCACGGTCATCATATACATTCATAGCCTCAAGAGAGGAATTGGCTGCAACAATATCAATCAAGAAATAGTGAACACGAATAGGTTCTAGGTCAGCAAAGAGCTCTGCTGCACCAAGAATGTGCGTTACTTTACCCAGAACGAGAACAGCATCATCAGTAGAAGTATCGTCAATGAGTGAATCGTATACATCAGATGACGTCGAAACAGATGACACAGAAGAAGAAGAACTCGACGGAGCACTAAAGACAGTGCGCGCAGAAGAGCTACTACTCTGGGCGCCACTTTCTGCAGCACGCAACTCATCTAATTCGTCATAAGAATGTGCCAAATATGCGACAACAAGCCGTGCAATCTGCCCACGTGTTAAACCAGATCCAGGAGCAGAGTCTGGGAGTTGTACACCGATGTTCTCTGCACTGCGTACATATTTTTCATACCATTGTCCTTCGACTGTAAGCATCGGCGTTCCATAGATACCTGAAAGAATTTTGAGCGCCTCTTCATATTTTACAGAACGAGCAGGCTCAAATAACCATTGATCTGCAGGAACATCTTTTACTGCATTACCACTGACGATCCCCATAGATTTTGCTCTACAAACAGGTTCTGTAAACCAGATATTTTCTACCACATCTGGAAAACAATTTGTCGGTACATAAGAAGTTGCCGGAGGCAAAAGACTCATAGCAATCTTCATAAACTCTGCACGATTTAGTGGGACATTCGGTTTAAAACTGCCATCTGGGTTTCCTTGAACAATTCCTAAGTCAGTCAGTGTGCTAATAGCTATTTGTGTAGGAAGATCAGTTGGCACATCTGTGTACGGCAAATTGCTCGACTCATACGAGAGAGCAAGTACAGTTAAAGGTGATAAGACCCCTGTGATAATTAATAGAAATCTCATAATTGTAGTATACCTGCTTCAGTATTTTGGTACATCTCCGAATACATTCGGATAGGAAGTACAAGGGATAGGACCAAGCACACCACCATCTTTAGAGTCGTAAATACTATCACAACCAACAAGTCCTAGTGGCTCATAAAAGAAATCGTCCATACGTGTACTTGCAAAACGTCCACCAGATCCATCGCCGCCAAATCTCCACCCTGCATCACTACGGTCTGTATCTTCTCCACCAAATCGAAAATCATTTGAATCTCTATCAATTGGATTACCTGACCCATCAAAACTAAATACACCCGTTCTGGATGAATCACCATATCCTCGAAAGCCTCCGAAGCCATTAGGCCCTCCAGAAGTAGAAGACCCTCCAAACCGTGTAAACGTTCCCCCGTATACATCACTCAAGCAAAACCCATCACCTGATACATAGAGTCTCGCTAAGCCCTCTTCTGTAGCTACTCTGACTGTTCCATCAGGATAGAGTAAAAGCACCTCTCCATCAGGCTGAAAGATCAAATAGACATTCGGATCAAACACCCTCCACCAGCAACTGCGCCACCAGCGAAACACTCCAAAATCCTCTGAAAACTGCGTCTGCTCAAATGGAGGAGATTCTGGATATGCATGCGCGATAGGCGCCTGTAGGCCGAGGAGACAAAGAATGGCAATAATGCGCATAACGAAGCCATAATAGTGCCATTCTTATCCACTGGTCACCTGATTCTTTAACTTATTTCTACGCTTGTAATGGGTTTCTGATGCAAAGAGATCAACTAATCCACTCTTAAGCGCTTCTGCAGACTCTCCAACGACACCTGTAGCCTCACAAATATTACAAAACGCATTTAGATCTCTTCGCATAAGCCCTTCAACAGCCTGCTGAAAAAGAATAGTCTGACCTTCGATATCATTGCGTGCAATTGCAGATCGATTAGCAATATACGATGTAGATTCAATAGTAGTGATACGTTCATTCATGATGATGAAAAGAAAATGAATACAAAAATTCCCCCGGATATATTACTTGGGGGAAATTGTTAATCTAATTAAACGATTACACAGAAATCTCCCCCGCCATAGGCGGTCGCGGCATTGGAGCCATTGGGAGGTTCTGAGTAAACATTGATTAAAGGTTAATGATAGATAGAGAATCGGTCAAGAGATTAGAGCTTTTCGGCAAGTTCAGAGACCATACGCATCATATCCTCATCACTGCTACAAGGATCGGTAATAGAGAGGTCTGGATCCATACGATCAGAGATTGGCTGCTTTCCACGCTTCATATTGTGCTCCATCATAAGCCCTCTTACGTATTGGTACCCCTCAAATTCACGCTGCTTTCCAAGGCCAATACTCTGGAGTACACACTCCTGCAGTAGAGGGTTCTTTCCGTTTCCACTGCGAGAATTATCATGACTAGCATCTACTACAATGGCAGGATTTTGGACCTCCTTCTTTTCGAGGAGCTTGGCTGTCTCGTAAATGGAATCTGGTCCGTAGTTCGTATGATGCTTTCCCCCACGAAGAATAACGTGAGCGTGTGGATTTCCACTCGAACGAACCCATTGTCCGTAATGCGCATGATCATGACCGCTTTGCACTGTAATAACACCACTTACTGCATCATCGATATCTCCACTACGGGGATTTTTGACACCAATTGGCATATCTTCTCCAGAAGCAATCTGTCTATGTTCTCCATCCTCTGCGCTACGAGCACCGAGTGCCGTGTAACTAAGATATGGTGCAAAGTATCCACCATTATGTGTAAACAACATTTCATCTGCCAAAGGATTTTGTGCTGAAGCCTCACTCATCATACTGGCGCAGTGATGTATTCCTGCTTCAAGGTCTGGAGGCTGCATAGGATTAGGCTGATTGATCGGCCCAGCCCATCCAAGCTCTGTTCTAGGCTTTTGAATGTACACACGAAGCCCAAGCACAATCTTATCTCGGACGTCTTCTTGAAACCGAGCAAGGCTGTCTGATAGACGCATTAAAGTATCTGCATTAGAAGCAGAACAAGGGCCAGTAAGGACAAGGAGACGTGAATCTTTACCACTGAGTACATCGCAGATCAGCTGACGATTTTGTGCAACAGCCTTCTGATCTGCTGGGTATTTTTCAGCGATTTCTTCTGCGGTTGGTAATGGCTTAATCAGTTCTCTCATGGGAAATATTTGGAAAATACATATAAAAAAGTCCTTCTCAGCTTGGGGAAGGCACTTAAACGAATTCGTTATTCAGATACGTTTACAGCACTGTCCCCGCACTAAATGCGAAGCTCCAGTAGCCGTAGAAAAACGTGTAAGAAGTCATGTGTAATAGAATTCTACTGATATGATGGATCATGTCAACAAAAGTTATGTCTGACCTCAAAGCCCAAATTCGGCAGTTCTGCTCCACGTATCTATTACGTCTTAATACTGATTTGGGGCAACACTTCTTGGTCGATCAACCAATCCTCGACCAGATAGTAGAAGCGGCTCAAATCAAAAGCAGTGATCATATTGTCGAGATAGGCCCTGGAATAGGTGTACTAACAAAAGAGCTTCTAGAGCGTGCCGCCAAAGTGACCGCTATCGAACTTGATGCACGAATGATCCCTCTTCTCCATGAATATGTACGAGCTAATACGAAGCTAAACGTAATAAATGAAAATGCTCTTAAGGTCCCCATGCCATCAGAGCCTTATAAGATGGTAGCCAACATCCCCTACCACATTACTTCTCCGCTACTGCAGCATGTATTTTTGGAGTCTGATACGTATCCCACTTCAATGACGTTACTCATCCAGAAAGAAGTAGCAGACAGAATCTGCGACACCAAAAATGCCAGCATGCTAACGGTGATAGTTTCTCTGTTTGGAAAAGCAACAAAAGTCATTAACGTTCCTCCTAAGGCATTTCTTCCTCCACCCAAAGTAGACTCTGCAGTGATTCATATTGATTGCTACGAAAAGCCGTTGGCAGATGCGGCAACTATCGAACAAGTACTAAAACTTACAAAAATTGGATTCTCCCAAAAACGTAAAATGCTCCGCAATAGTTTCGGGACGTTCCCTGAGGGTTTGGAACTGCTTTCTACTGTAGGAATAGACGAAACAAGGCGACCTCAAACACTCACTGTTGATGAGTGGATAGCACTAGCAAAGGCTGCAGCGTAAATTCATACGCTATGCACATCTTCGCTTACTGGTTTCTCGGATCTTTTTTAGTCACAATATTCCTCCTGCAATGGTGGGCAAGTTGATATCTACACTACTTGGGGTAACTGCTGCATTCACATGCGTTATTCGTACTGCACATACCTCAACACCAAACACTATCGATTGGTATGCCAACACAGAAAATGTAATAATCCGCGGAGTGATAGCAGATGAACCTGATAGACGTCCGATGATCACCAAATACACTGTGGCAATAGATCAACTTACGAATGGGTCCGGAATAGTTTTTGATGGGATATCAGGAAACGTCCTTGTATCAGACCGCAGACAATGGCCAGAATATGAATATGGAGACCGAGTCACAGCTAAAGGAATACTCGAAAAGCCAGAACAAATAGAATCCTTCCATTACGATCAATATCTCTCCAGATATGACATATATGCCGTGATGTATCGAGGATCGGTGAAACTGATAACCGACAACCGACAACCGATCACTTCTACAGCAATAAGAAGGAAACTCTACAGCTTCAAAGAATCCTTCGAATCACAAATCAATCGACTCTATCCAGAGCCTCATGCATCATTTATGGCAGGGCTTCTTACTGGGTCACGTCGTGGTATCCCAGATAGCCTCATGCAAGCATTTAATATCACAGGACTTACACACATCATTGCGATATCGGGCTACAACATCACCATCGTGATAGCCATAATTAGCAGTGCCCTCTTTTGGTTACCACTAAAAATAAGATTCTTCCCTGCGATTATTTCTATAATCGTCTTCACTATTTTTGTGGGAGCAAGCGCAGCCGTAGTAAGAGCAGCAATCATGGGAGTACTAGGACTCGTGGCTCTTCAAAGCGGAAGAATATCCAGCGTGCGACTCTCTATTTTGTGGACTGCATTTTTTATGGTGGCTCTTAACCCAAAGATCCTCTGGTATGACGCAGGGTTTCAACTGTCATTTCTGGCAGTCATTGGGCTAACAGAGCTAGGAGAACATCTTGATGTTGTATTTAAGAGAATCCCAAAGGCACTAGCAATACAAGAATCTTTACAGATGACAGTTGCAGCACAAATTACTGCTGTGCCACTAATCATTATTCTCTTTGGACGCTTTTCTCTGATAGCCCCTATTGCAAATCTTCTTACCGCTCCAGTTATTCCTTTGGCAATGCTACTCGGCGCTCTTTCTACACTTGTAAGCTTTGTAATCCCTTCTCTTGGATTGCTACTCGCATATTTTGGATGGGTCTGTCTGGAGTGGATAATACAAGTAGCACATATCAGCAGCACTATTCCTTTCGCTTCTATTGATATCGATCTTCCTTCATGGGCTCTGGTCCTCTACTACGCACTTCTGATTCTTACCATTCATAGAGCAAAATCGTCTTCTTCCCCTTTAGCCACGGTACGGGCATTGTCTTAATAGGCTTTCTATCAGGAAACTTAAAAGCATGAGAGACGATTTTTGTACCGGGTTTTAGCTCTGTTTCAAATTTCTTTTGGAGTGATTTCATAGCCCCTGGCATCAAGTAGAGAAATACACAATCAGCATCTGATACATCCTGATGAAAGAAGTTCTTCATCATGAGTTTTACTTTTACTCTCGATTGCCAGATCCGAAACAATCCCAATAAATAGACCAAAGGTGATAGCTCAAACCCTGTAACAGTCACATTTGGATGAGTACGCTTGGATTCTATGAGTAATCTTGCATCTCCTGCCCCAAGGTCGTAAATCACCTCATCTCCTTTAAGGTCTGCAAATGCCACCATCTTCCTAGTAACCTTCATAGGGGTAGGAACATAGGGTGCACGCAAGAAAATGGACGTAACTGCCATTAGCACGATGCCAAATACCCAAAGTATAAGAAACACTATTAGTACGTCTATAGGCTGCATATGGACAATATAGTAGAGAATTACCCTGCATAAAGCCAATTCCGAGTATTGTACATTATAACTAATTATGTTATAATATATATGCATAAACAAAATACTTTATGCACAAACAAATTTTATTTTTTTCCCCATAACTAGTTATGGCTAATCGCCAAACATACGTCATCGGTGCACTTGGTGTACTTGTTGGAATGGTAGTCGGCGCTTCATCCGCTCAGCGCGCTGACATGGTGTCCTATTCAGGACACAACCCAAACTCCGACATCGTACGAAATATGCCAAATCTGCGTAAAGCAGCTGGTATCTTTCGCTCACGTAGCGAACGTCAAACCCTTGATGTTAGAGACGGAGTTATTTTTAGGCTGACAGCACCTCGCCGATCTAGTACCGAAGTGAATGTAGCAAATCGTCGCAAATATCGCGAAGGTCAGCTAGGGATCACTACTCACTATTCAGCTTCTGATCAAGGAACTGTTCGTGGTGTTCCTGCTCAGCGCCGTATGCGTGTACGTGAATGCGATGTGTATTCAGGGACACGATATACACGTTGTGTTGAGGCCTACATCAATGATGATATATGGCAACCAAACTATTTCTCTAACTAATTAGAGAAAGTCCTTTAGAGCGGACAAAACAAACACAAAAAAGAGTGATGGATATGATCGCTCTTTTTTGTTTATTTCATTTCAAATAGAAACGGCTTCATTGTATTTACATCCTTTCGAAAGAGGACAGAATACCCCTCTGGAAACTGTAGCCCCTCTGCACACTTCCACGGAGTGATGATGAAGTTATTGGCAAGATACCGAAATGTCATTTCTGACAGAGTCTTTTCTTCTAGGCGTTTGCTAATCTCATACGCATCACCTTTTGCAATTACTATTTTTGCAGTTGAGAATGATTGTAACTGTTTTTCTATTAAGAGCGGATGGTGATACACAATGCTCTCGGGGCCGGTATACACAAAGAAGTTTGCTGGAGAGTGCTGTGTAAACTGCATGTACGGCTTCTCTTCTACAAAGAAGTATTGATCGATATCACAAGCACTCAATAGAGCATCGATTCGAATGGCGACTTCTTTTGATATCTGATCAGACTCGCGTCCAGCAGCAAGTTTCTGCGCATACACTGGCATACCATCAGTCATCGGTAATACGAGCACTGTCATGATCGAAAGCAATGTCATAGTTAAAAATTCATAGGGCGGATGTTTTCCCCAGCTATCAATCTCCTTTTTAAGGAACAACAAAAAGAACGCCGTATAGACAGGTGCTGCCACTACAAAATGATTAGCCACAGGATAGCCACGAAGATTTGCAGCTGTATACGTCATATACAAGGCTATAACTATAAGAAGTTTTCTGCGCAGATTCTCGGACCGTATAAACGTACTCACAATCAGCGCACCGATAAGGACAGTAAAGATTACAGAAAACTGGGCAAGGTACCTCACCGGTAAATCCAACTGCATACCCCGCATCCATAAGGGCATAGAACGCCCTATATGATGACCAAACTGAGAAGGGAGATATAAAGAGATATAACCATCAAGATAACCAAATACAAGCATTGCTACTACACCTGCTATTGCTACTCCGGCAATAGGCAGTGCAAACCGCTGCACAAGCAGACGCTTTGTTGGAAGAAGGAGCAAGGCAACAGCAAGGAGGGATAAGAAGAACGGCTCTTTAAAGCCTATTGCCAAGAACAAGAATATCCCGAGAGCAAGCTCGCTCCACCTTCTTTGCTTTAATGGCGCACTAGCGACGTTCAGTGCGTACAACACACCAAAGAAAGATCCATACCACTCCACCTGCCATGCTTCAGCCTGAAAAGCTGAGTACAATGTAAGCACGATGCCAAAGAGTCCCGTAAGGAATACACACCACCATCTACCGCTCCTTGGAAGGCTCTGTGCCATCCGTAAAGCAGCTCTGCAAAACAATACCGGAAGCACTAAAACCATAAGAGCATTCAGCCAAAATCCTAATGTACCATTACCGAATATCCATAAAGAAAGTGCGCTGAGTAGATAGATCCCAGGAGGCTTGGTATCAAAAATATCAGAATACAACTCTCGACCATTAAGCATTCCCCTTCCGACTGTCCAGTAATACTGTGCATCCCCAGCGTAAGCACCCTCAAAGAAATACCATGCTTGCGATACAAGATGATAGAGCCCTTTTATTACAGCGACTGCTATAAGAAGATACAGGCAGAAACGCAATATCTTGAGGATGCTCATATCAAGGATGTAAAGAGTGGTAGCCTCAAGGGGAATTGAACCCCTGTTACCAGGATGAAAACCTGGCGTCCTAACCACTAGACGATGAGGCCACGAGCAAGATTTAACCACAAAAGCTGTACAAATACCACTTATTGCATATTTTATTGTTTTGTTGTATAATATTTACGTAATATGTCAAAACAAACATTAGGTACATCGCTCATCGCTCTAGGTGCCATCGTGGTTACTATAGGCTCTCAAATGTCTTTGAGTGCTAGTGCGACTAACCAAGGAGCATACCTTGGTACACAACAGGCCGGAGAACCTATGTGGATTAATCAAGAAGTAGTACTTCCTGCAGCAGCAATTGAATCTAGTAATCCAGCAGGTGTGCTAGCATTTGGAATGCTGATGATGCTTATTGGATTTGGACTACATGCACTCTGGACCATTCGACAAAATGATGAGCAGCCTGCCTGCACTGAGCAATGTCGAAGTGTTCCTGTTGTAGTACGAAAGCAGCCTGCAGCAAAAAAACAGACACGTACATCACGAAAGCAGATGGATGTTATTTGGATAGAACGGACAATACGATTTTAATTAGAACTCATGCTTCTTGCCGATATCATCTCGGTGGTATTTACCAAACTCGGTTAGTTTTGCACAGACATCTCCAGAAACCACTGGGCCTTCTATGCAAAGCCTAGCTCCTGTTGGGTCCATCACACAGTTCCCACAAATACCAAAGCCACATTTCATATAGCGCTCTAGTGAAAGCTGGCAGGGAACTCCATGTTTTTTTGAGACAGTCATTACCGATTTCAACATCATCTCTGGGCCACAGGCAAATATGTTATCAATAGGAGGGTCTTTCACATCTGGACTTCCAGCAGCTTCCAAGAGTTGATCGAGTACTTCGGTGTTATAACCCTTGTGTCCCATCGATCCATCATCAGTAGAGACATGAAGCGATACGTGTTTAAGTGACTCGAGTTCTTTGAGATACAACAAATGTTCTTTCCCTCGTGCTCCTACAATCGCTTCAAGCGTACAACCGTGTTTCACTGCCTCCGATGCTACAAAGTACATTGGTGCTGCACCATATCCACCGGCAACAAGCACAATATGATCTCCTGCTTCCCATTCGTATGATGTTCCAAATGGTCCTCGAAGCCCTACAAGATCTCCTACTTTGGATTTCGACAGTGCTTCACTCATCGGCCCTACTGCAAAAAAAGTAATTTTGGTTTCTGATCCGTCATCAAATGCTACAGAAAAAGGTTTTTCATCTACTCCCGGAAGCCACAGCATCAGAAACTGACCAGGCTTTGCCCCAAGTGACCCATCAAATGTGTAGGTGCGTACCATTTCTGTCTCCTGCGTTATCGCCTTAATGCGATACGTCTTTGGAAGCCGAGACTGAAGAGAAATCGTAGACATTATGTACTGCGGGAAGCAAGTTCTTTATGCATTCCTCCTACCATAGAACCAATATCATCAACTCCTTCATTCGTACACCAGTACTGCATGCCCTCACAAACTTCTGCAAAGACCTCTGCGCCATGCCGCGATATTGCAGATCCGATTCCAATAAGTGTTGCCCCAGCAAGCATCAGTTCCAAAGCATCTTCTCCGGTATACACTCCTCCTGTTCCGATGATCGGACACTTCCCATCGGTAGCAGCATAAACATCAGCAATGCACTTCACCGCAATGGGTTTTATTGCAGGACCTGATAGCCCTCCAACTTTATTGGCAAGTATCGGCATGCGACTGCGTAAGTCTATGGCCATACCAGGGCCAACAGTGTTGATCATCGTGAACCCATCAGCTCCAGCTGCTTGGCAAGCTTTTGCTATCTCTCCGATGTTATCAACGTTCGGCGATAGCTTTACAAATATCGGAATGTCTCCCGCCACCTTCTTTACTGCTGCGGTAACCTTAGCTGCATTAGGTGCACTGCACGCGAATGGCTTTCCGAATTCATCTTCGACATTTGGACAGCTGATATTTACTTCGAATGCATCAGGTTCAAGTGGTGCTAGCTCCTCTGCAGTCTTTGCAAAGTCTTCGATAAGTCCAGCTACGATATTCGCGATCAGTGGAACTGGATGATCTTTCATGTAGTCACTTATTTCTTCTTTTGCCTTCTCGGGACCTGCGTCAGGAAGTCCTACAGCATTAAGCATCCAATGATCTGTTTCGATAATTGTTGGGTTTGGATGTCCCTTGTGCTCTTTAGCCCAAAGAGATTTAGTCGTAATACCTCCTGCTCCTTTTTTTGCAACATCCTTCCATGTGGACGACGTAATTCCCAAAATACCAGAAGCCAACACCGTCGGATTTTCGAAGGTGATGCCGAGTACTGTTTGGGAGAGGTTCATCGATGGTTATCGTACCGTAAACCGATGGTGTGTGCGACTAGATCATTCAGCTTGCTTGTCTAACATTTTTTCATGTGTTGCTATAATAATAGATCGCATAACTTCACTAACATTTCTCCACCCAGCTTCGGGTCCCTCTTCTTTAAATACACGCATACTTCTGATTGCTAGAAAATTTAGAACTGGAGTCATCTGATCTGATGACTCTGTCTCTGAACCCTGCCCCTGCGGTACTCCTGGATTTTCTGCTTTCATCAATTACTAAATTAGATTGTTTTTGTATATTTGTCAATATTCTTAAATACTCCTCTGCTTTGGGAATAATGTATCTCTGCGCCAATAGACTACAGCGAGCATGATTACACCAAAGAGAATAAGGCGAATCGGCCCCATCATCGCAGAAGGCAAAGGTAAAAACCGCAATGCCTCTTTAAGTACTGTTAGTAAAATTGTAGACAGTAATACTCCATACACAGACCCTGGGTTTCCCGCTACTACAATAGTAATAAAGAATACTAAGAACGGATACTGATAGTCATTCGGATGCAAGAATGTTAAATACTGAGGGAAAAGCAATGCAGTGGCGAGCGCACCAGCACCAGCTACGAGAAAGGCAATCACATGTGCCCTTGTTCTATTGATACCTAAAGATTTTGCATGCCACTCATGCTCTGCAAGAGCCTGCAACTGACGACCAAACGCACTCTTGTCGATCAATCGTAATGCGATTACAAAGAGTGCAGAAATAACTGCAGCTGCTATTGCAAAGCTTTGCACAGAACTAAGAAAGCTAAATCGTGGAACACCAGGAATACCTAGAGCGCCACGCGTCAGACCATTCCAGTTTAAGATAACTGCAAGAAGAGAAAGATGTACTGCAATAGTCATCACTCCAAATGCATCTTGATCGAGTCGCAAAGAAAGCCATGCTAAAAATAAAGATAGTAGTACAACTGTAAGAATTCCAACCAACGTAGCAGCAATAAAACTACCCGAGTGCATCGCAGTAAGTACTACTGCATAACTTGCTACAAGAGAAACCCCTATCGGTCCGAAGTGTAAGATTTTCCCTTTTCCAAAGACAAGGTTATAGGCAAGCGCATGAGGAATGGTCATGCATGCTATCGCGATAATGTGCCAATAGAAATCCATAATTATGCGCTGCGTGCCTTCGAACTAAAGAGGCCTTGAGGCCTAAAAAGTAAGAAGAGAATAATAAAAAGTAATGCGACAGTTTGCTGGTATCCAGCAGAGATATAAAATGCTCCGAACCAATGCACTCCAACAACGAACTGTTCTAATAGAGCAATTATATATGCACAAACAATCGCTCCCCAAATATTTCCTTTTCCTCCGGCAATAATAGCTGCATATGCTTTAATAGTGATGGGAAATGCAAAGACTGGAGTAAGGTTTTGGTCTATTCCTAGGTAAATTCCTCCAAGACCTGCCAGTACTCCGCTCATAATAAATATTGAACGATGCAAAAGTGGTGCACGAATGCCTAAGCTCATTGCAGCATGATCATGCTGTACAACAGCACGAATTTTTCGTCCAAATGCTGTGGAATGCAGAACATACGCCAATGCCATCATCAGTAAGACTGTAAATGAAATCAGAGCTACTTGCTCCACACTGATACGACCACCAAATACTTCAAATGTGTGCTTTAGCCCTGGCATGATTGCACGAGGTTTCTCTTCAAAGAACAACAAAATCAATCCATCTAATATCATGCTGAGTGCAATCGTTGTTACCAGCGGAAGAAACCTGTGGCGCTTATAAAAAGGATTTATAAAGATCTCAAAGGCAATCCATGAAATAAATGCTGCAATAGTTAAGCCTCCAACAATACTCAGTGCAAGTGGCAAATGAAGAACTTGATGCAGCCACCATGTGCAATATCCACCTATTAAAGCCATCTGGCCAAGTGCCATATTAAACACCCCTAGAACTCCATATACCAAAGCAAGTCCTCCAGCCATGAGTGCCGCGAGAGAACCTGCGATAAGTCCGTTGAGTATAAGTTGAATCATCTAATTCCTAGTTTACAGGAACTGCCTCACCTTGTGTAAATGCTCCGTTGCTAGCTTTCCATAGTACGTAGGAAATGCCAGTTACATCACCATTGTCATCAAATCCAAATGGACCAACAACACCATCAAATGAATCTACAGCGTAGAGATAATCACGAATTGCAGCTCCTTCTGTGCCTACCTCTGCGATAGCATCAGCGAAGAGTCTTGCTGCATCGTAAGCCTGCGCTGCAAAGAACAAAGCACCTTGTGCTTCTCCGTGCTCAGCAAGGAACTTTTGTCCGAAGTCAGAATCTCTATCAACTGCAGGAACTCCGATAGCCAATAATCCTTCTACTGCCTCTGGAGCAATCTCAAACATGGATGCATCTTGTGCAACATCGTGAGAGATAGCGAGCTGTGTAAGCCCTTGCTCACGAAGTTGTACCATCATTGCAGCCATAGATGCTGGAGTCTGTCCGTTCGGGAAGAATGCATCGAACTCTTCGTCTTTGAGGCGAGCCATAAGGCTACGGTAGTCTTTTGTCCCTGGTTCTACGACTTCGTCAAAGACAAGTGCATCACCAATGTTCTCTTTAAGCGCATCGCGGAATGCAATTGCAAAGTCTGTGTTCTCTGTAATGGCTGCAATCTTGTTAATTCCTTCTTTCTTAAAGTAGCCAGCCATAGCCTTTGTCTTTAATCCATCACTTGGGTAATCACGGAAGATAAAGTCTCCAGCAACAGTAACATCTGGACTAGAGCTAATAGGAGAAATCATTACCACCTGTGCAGCCTCTGCAATTGGAGCTGCAGCAAGTGTCTCACCACTACACTGTCCTCCGATAATAGCGATAACCTTATCAACATTAACAAGTTTCTGTGCAGCACCAGCTGCATCTGTACCTGTACAGCGTCCATCTTCAGCAATAATTTCGATCATGCGGCCATTAATACCACCAGCTTCGTTAATTTCGTTAACAGCGAGCATTGCTCCGTTAAGTGTGTCTTTACCATAAGAAGCAGCTTCTCCTGTGAGAGGCCCAATATATCCAATTTTGATAGATCCTGTTCCATCATCGGCAACAGGTGAACAAGCGCTCAGAAGAATTCCGAGAGCAAAGAGTGGAACGAGAAGTCTTTTCATAGATTTAATGGGAATAGGAAGCCATTTTGCTCGGATAAGCTGAAAAGTACAAGAGAATTGATCAACGATTATATCCAAGATCATTATAAATAAGTGAATTATGTCGTTGGATCTGCCCCGAAATAGATCTCCTTAAGCTGTTTGGATTCTTTTACTTGTGCAGGTGTCCCCTGTAACACTACTTTCCCAACATCGAGTACAACAACCTCATCACAGATAGAAGCAATAAATGGCAAGTCGTGTTCGATGATAAGCACTGTCTTCCCGTTATCTTTTAATTCTTTGATGATGTCAGCCACCTGACCCGTCATCTTTGGGCTTACCCCTGCAGTTGGTTCATCAAGAAGAAACAAGTCTTTACCTGCCTTAAGTGTACGAGCAATTTCGAGTAGTCGCATCTGCCCACCAGAAAGTGAACCTGCTTTCTTTTTGCCACTATCAGATAGTCCCACCATATCCAGCGTTCCAGCTACTACTTCTTTAAGAGGTCCTAGCTCTTTTCTTTGCTCCTTGGGTAGCGCCTCCAGTGCTACAAGAATATTTTCTTCTAATGTCATTTCGCGAAATATTCCAAAGTTCTGAAACACACGACCGATCCCCTTCTTGGCTCGCTGGGAAGGGCTCAGTCCACTGATCTCTTCATTCCGTAAATTGATTGATCCTCCAGAAGACTTTAAGAAACCAGAGATCACATTAAAGAGTGTCGTCTTTCCAGAGCCATTTGGGCCAATAAGTCCAATGATCTGCCCTTCTTCTACATCGAAACTAATACTCTGAAGAATCTGATGCTCATCGATTGTTAGGGAGAGGTCTTTGAGTTCGAGAAGGGCCATATGCAAAACAGGATACCAAAGAGTATAATGAAAAAGTATGATAAAGCAGAGATTCAATCCTCATGCCCACTCCACTGCAAGTGACGGTGAACTCACAATTGAACAAATCGATACGATAGCAAGATTAACCGACACCAAGCAAATCGTTACAGATCATAATACTGTTGATGCACACAGAAGATTCTCTTCAGATAGAATTGGAGGAGGAATCGAAGTAAAAACAAAAAATGGTGTAGATATTTTGGTGTGTGGACCACGAAATAAAATAATAGGTCTCTTCGATGACCATCTCCAATCACTAGTAGATCCACAAAATCCTATCTTTGGAGAAATTAATATCTCTCCCGTGGAGCTTGTTGGCCTAGCAAGAGAAATGGACCTTGAAGTTATTCTCCCACATCCAGCAACAGCAGAAGGTACAACGATGCTTTCGCTTAAGACACAAGAAGAACTCGCCCGACACGACCCACTTGTAGAGAGTAATGGAAGAATGACAAGGAGAATAAATAAGACGGCAAAACAATATGCACGACAATATGGATTAAAACTCATTGCAGGAGGAGACAGTCACATTGAAGGGTATGACCAATACACAACATCGTTTAACCAAGTGAAGCATAATGAAATCCTCACGCCAGAAGAAATGCTAACAAAGCTTCGGCAGGAACATAAACGACATAAGATGCGAGTAAGTAAGCCTAGTTTTCGTGAATCTCTAGCAACTGGAAAACAGGTACTCGCTAAAGGCGGATTGAAGATGTTACAGATGTTTGCAAAATATAAGGGCCGACAATTATTTGGGACGCAGTACTATTAGCGCTACTTCTTCTTTACGATCGCTTCCATAAACGCATTAAAGAGTGGCTGTGGCTTGTGTGGCCTACTCTTAAGCTCCGGATGGAACTGTGAACCCAGCATAAATGGATGATCTTTGATCTCAACAATTTCCATCAAATTGGTCTCTGGCCATTCTCCAGAAAAAATCAGACCTTTCTCTTCTAACTTCTTACGGAATTTGTTATTAAACTCGTAACGATGGCGATGTCTTTCTGATATTTCATCTGTGCCACCTGCCATGAGTCCCATCGAATGGTAGGCTTCATATGCCTTCGTACCTTTTTTTAACTTACATTTATAAGCCCCAAGTCGCAGTGTTCCTCCTTTAGACCTCCCTTTATTCTGACCAGGCATAAAGTGCACAAGATATTTACTACGTGGTAGCTTTTCATCTTCATCAAATTCCTCACTCGTAATCTGTTTATCCTTCAGCTTGCTCCGTGCAAACTCGATCGCAAGAATCTGTGAACCCAGACACAATCCCAAATACGGAACTTTATTCGTGCGAGCATAATTTGCCGCAGCAATCTTTCCTTCTATTCCACGAAGTCCAAACCCACCAGGAATCACCATTCCTTTACAACTTTTGAGTTGATCCCACGCTTCTTTATCTTTTGCTTCCAGTTTTTCAGAATCAATCCACAAGATCTCTGCCTTGCGTTTGTTATATACAGCAGCAGACTTTATGGCTTCTACTACACTTAGATATGCATCTTCAAGATTCGTATATTTTCCAACCATCGCTATCTTTACTTCTTTCGATGCTTTGAGATGTCTCTTCGCACCCTCTATCCACTCTGTCATATCAGGCTTAAGATCTGATAGTCCAAGTGTCTCCCCAATCACCTGTGCAATCTTGTATTTTTGCAGTGCAACAGGAACATCATAAATACTATGTAATGTTTGCGCTGGGATCACTGCCTCACGTTTGACCGAACAGAACTTGGAGATCTTATCCAGCAAGTCTTTCGTAATACGATAGTCTGCACGCGCCAAGATCATATCTGGCTGCAAACCAATGCGGCGAAGTTCTCGTACTGATAACTGCGTTGGCTTCGTCTTTAGCTCTTTTGATCCTTTAAGGTACGGAAGCAGTGTGAGATGCACATGATAAATCTGTTCCCGTGACATTTCTGTTTTCATCTGACGAATCGCTTCGAGAAATGGTTCTCCTTCGATATCCCCTACCGTTCCACCAATCTCCACCATCAAAATATCACATCCGCTTTTTTCTGCAGAACTGATCACTGCAGCTTTAATAGCGTCGGTTACATGTGGAACAACTTGCACTGTTCCACCGAGGTAATCTCCACGACGCTCTCGTGCAAGAACCTCAGTGTAGATACGTCCAGTTGTTACTGTAGACAGCTTGCTCATCGGCTCATCGATAAATCGCTCGTAGTGCCCGAGGTCCAAGTCGGTCTCTGCCCCATCGTCGGTAACAAATACCTCTCCATGTTGAAACGGACTCATCGTCCCTGGGTCTACATTAAGGTATGGATCCAGCTTCTGTACAAACACCTTAAGACCCGCTGCCTTGAGGATAGCTCCAATAGAAGCAGCTGCTATTCCTTTTCCAAGACTACTACAAACTCCTCCTGTAACAAAAATGAAGCGGGGGCCTTCCTTCGTCTTCCCTTCCGGGTTCTTTCGATTCTGCTTGCCGGCCATAGCCTTGGCGACGGCTGGAGATTTAGCGTTTTGTGAAGGATTCATACTAAATAAAGAGCTTCTTCCAATTGATTCAGGGGAGATGCCCGCCACAGATAATACTTGTTTTCCAAAGCATTGCAAGTAAAGTTCAATTCACGAGAGAATTATTGACTTATTTGTCAATTAATCTATAAATAGGTTTGATGGATAGTAAGAAAAACCAGTTTTTACGGCCTTCTCCCCCACCTGCTTCAACCAGAACTATCGACAGGCTTGCAGATGCTGGAAAGAGAAATAACATCGTGGCGCACCAATCTCTCATACAGCTTCATGATATCTACAGTCATCGAGAAGTATGGAAAGCTCTTTCGCCAATAGCTCGAGGAGAACTTACACAAATGCGTAGCCTTGGATTTGATGGCTACTATCCAGATACCTCTGATTTTGAACGAATAGAAAAAGCGATAGGACAAGAATCTGAGGAATGCAGAAGTGCACTGGAAAATATTGCCGCTATTAAAAATATTATTAATCAACAAGAAACATTATGGTCAACAGTAGCGGATACATATTCTTCCCCAGACCTCATTCGCTTACTGCAAGATACCACTGCTGCTATGCATCATCTTCCCGATGAAAACGGAGGAAGAATAGTCTCCTTTGGTAGTGCACGTACTGCTACTGGTTCTGATGTATACGACTCCGCTCGTTGGATTAACGAAACTATTGTTACAGGATCTCTCAGAGAAGATGGCACCTCCGAACAAGTGATAACAGGGGCAGGCCCAGGGATAATGGAGGCTGCAAATTATGGAGCAATGCAAGGAAGATGGAATATTATGAATACCCTTAATGATCGATTGGCACTTGCATCGGAAAATACAGAAGATGAAAGCCAAGTGCATGCTGCAATATTTAGAGCAAGAATACAAATGCATAGCATAGGAGTTCGTATTGACCTCCCTTTTGAAGCGTCATGGAATGAGCACTTGCAACTCTGTCTTACTATTAAAAACTTTGCCCCACGAAAGGGAGGACTTGTCTCTGCGGCTATGGGGCGCAGTGTTTCTCATAATGGAAATGAGCACATCGATAATCCCAATCACCCTGCAGTATTTGCATTCCCTGGTGGCTTTGGAACTGATGATGAAACATGGGAAGCGGCTCTCCTTATTCAATGTGGAAAAATGCCAAACATGCCAATTTTAGCTGTTGGAAAAGAGGTCTCCGACAAAATTCATGCATCAATAGAAGTAATGGAAAAGTGGAATGCCATCAGTCCTGACGACTGGGGTATTATTACTGAATGCAAAGATGAGATAGATGCAGTAGAGCAATATCATGCTGCACACGACATTGAAATGAGTGAATACACAAAAGATCAAGTTACAAATCGTGAGCCTGTAATCAATAATGGAAATGACTTACAGACAAACGGATATCGACAGTAAGAAAAGCGCCCTTTCAGACGCTTTTAGTATCAAAATATTTCATCTTATCCAATCAATCCTGTCGCTGAGTACAAGCTTACAGTCAGTACAGAGACGATTGTCATTAACTTTACGAGGATGTTGATAGAAGGACCAGAGGTGTCCTTAAATGGGTCACCAACAGTGTCTCCAACAACGGCTGCCTTGTGTGTATCGCTTCCCTTTCCACCAAGGTTACCAGCTTCGATATATTTCTTTGCGTTATCCCAAGCACCTCCAGAGTTCGCCATAGAGATTGCAAGAAGCACTCCAGAAACAAGAGCTCCTGCAAGCATTCCTCCAAGCGCTTCTGAACCAAGGAGAAGACCAACTATAACCGGTGAAGAAACCGCAATAATTCCTGGTAGTGTCATCTCTTTAATTGCAGCAGTTGTTGCGATATCAACACAACGTGCACTGTCTCCTTCTGCCTTACCTTCCATTAATCCTTTGATTTCTTTGAACTGACGACGCACCTCCTCAATCATAGAGAATGCAGCACGACCAACAGCGTTCATAGTCATTGCAGAAAACACATAAGGAAGTGTTCCTCCAATCAAGAGACCAATAAGTGTATTTGGATTCATGAGGTTAATCGTCTGCAAGTTTGCTTGCTCAGAAAATGCAGAGAGCAAAGCAAGAGCTGTAAGAGCTGCAGAACCAATAGCAAAACCTTTACCGATAGCAGCTGTCGTGTTTCCTGCAGAGTCGAGTGCATCTGTACGGTTACGAACGGCTTTTGGTAGAGACGCCATCTCGGCAAGACCTCCTGCGTTATCTGCTACAGGACCGTAGGCATCAACAGCGAGAGAAATTCCGAGAGTAGAAAGCATTCCAACAGCAGCGATAGCAATACCGTAAAGACCTGCGTAGGAATACGAAAGTCCGATAGCACCTGCAATACAAAGTACTGGTAGGAATGTAGAACCGTATCCAAGAGCGAGTCCTGAAATGATGGTTGTAGCAGCACCAGTCTTCGCGCTTTCTGCTAACTTCTTTACAGGACTGTAGTGCTCTGATGTGTAGTACTCCGTAAGAAGACCAATAACGAGACCAACAGCAAGACCGCTAACCATCGCCATAAACACTCCAAACCACACATCGCTTGGTAACATGTTATTTGCAAGGAAGAACGTTCCTACAACTACGATTGCAGATGCAAGAAACAGACCGTTCTTTAATGCTCCGTGCACATTGGAACTCCCCTTCCTGGTGCGAACAACGAATGTACCGATGATCGCAGCGACGATTCCAAGTGCAGAAATATAAAGAGGAAACAGCACAGCAACTTCTGTGTTACCCCATGAAACAGTCATACCAATAAGCATGGCAGCAAGTATTGAACCAACATAACTTTCGAAAAGGTCAGCACCCATTCCCGCAACATCTCCTACGTTATCTCCTACGTTATCTGCAATAACTGCAGGGTTACGAGGGTCATCCTCTGGGATTCCAGCTTCTACTTTACCAACTAAATCCGCTCCTACGTCTGCAGCCTTTGTGAAGATACCTCCACCAACACGAGCAAACAATGCAACAGAAGACGCGCCAAAGGAGAATCCTGTAAGTGCCTGAAGAGTGTCTGCAAGTGAAAGCCCCATTATCTGCATGAGGTAAAGCATTGCTCCAACGAGTCCTAATATTCCAAGACCAACTACAGAGAGTCCCATTGTGGCTCCAGAAAGGAAAGCAACACGAAGTGCTGGCCCTAGGCTCGTGCGAGCAGCTTGTGTTGTTCGAACATTAGCTGCAGTAGCTGTACGCATACCAATGTATCCAGCAAGTACACTACAAAGAGCACCGAGAACAAAGCTTCCTGCTGTAGTAGGTACACCCCAATTTCCTGCTTGGACATTATTAAATCCTGTATCGAGTAGACAATACAGTAATGCACCAACAACGATGACGAAGATACCAATTACTCGATACTCTCGACGCAAGAATGCCATCGCACCAGATCGAATCTGATCTGCAATATGCTGCATTTTGTCTGTACCAGGACTACGCATACTAATAAGGATGCGGAATACTGCTGCTGTTAAAAGGGCAAGAGCTCCAGATGACAGAATTGTCACAAGAGAATTGCTAAAGGGATCTGTGAAAACAGGAAACATAGATTTATAGGGAAAATTCTGGCTTAGTGTATAGGACGAAAGGGGCAAAAAAAAGCCACCCTGTAGCAGAATGGCTTTTAATTTCTAGATATAAGTGATTAGCACTGTGTTATATCTTTATTATTTCTGCTGAGGCAACCGTAATAAGCATTGCTGCGAATATCACGACGTGTTGGGCGATCCCATCCCCAAGCACCATGATTAGCGCTGTTTCCACCTGTCTGTACAAGACTGAATGGAAGATTTGAATTATTGGTAGCAATACCACCACCACTACGACGTACATCACCAGAAACGTTGAGAATACGGTAGTCTACTCCACGAAGGTAACCAAGTACGTGACGACGGTAGTTGCGCTGTGCAGCACGAACTTGTGAACGTGCAAGCATGCTACGACCAGTAGTGTCGCTAACAGCTGCGCTACGGTACATGTTAGAAAGTTCTAGAATGGAAGAGTAGGCATCAGCATACAATTCGCGAAGCTCTGAGCGCTGGCGAAGAACAGTAGTTGGAACTGGTGGTGTACCACGACGGTACGCAAGTGCAGGAGAGATACTGCCGGCAAAGATCGCAAGTGCCGCAGTAACAGATAGAAGTGAACGCGTGATCATAATAACTAGCTGAAAAAAATAAGTAGGAGACGTAATCTACGATGATACGAGTAGATATGCAAGGGAGCAACAACATAAAAGCTTAGAAAGACAAGATCCATTGGAGGGGGGACCATAAACACCAAGGAAATCGAAGAAATCGAAGAAATCAAGGATCCTTGTTTTCCTCTATGTACTAGTTTAACTTCCTCACCTTCGTCTTCATGCGACGGACAGCCTTATTTGCTGTTTTCTTAGCTTTCGTTGTAGTTTTTTTAACAGTGCGTTTAGCAGTAGTTTTTCCTTTCTTCACTGCCTTTTTAGCTTTTGTAGATCCAGAGCCAATTGCATCCTCTAATTGTGACTGTGCCTCATCCATAGAGTCTTTGGCGTACTTCTTTGCCTTTGAAAAGTTCTTTTGAACATCTTCACTATCGATAAACTCCTGTATCTGTTTCCCGAGCTTCTTTCCGTCTTTTTGCAAAGCAACTCCAAGAATACGAGCCGCTTCTTCGGCGTCTTTCGCTCCAGAGAGCTGATCACGGAGCTTCTTGTTACTAAATAAGTATCCAGCTGTAGCGCCACCAAGCGTTCCGAGGAGTAGAGAGAGTTTTTTCATGATTCAATTATATCGCACTCATTCCTCAAAGTCATTATTCAGATTCAGACAATGTCTTTTTGAGCTTATTGCGCTGCAATGTCCCTATCATCCCAAGAGCGGCAGAGCCATATAAAGAAAGAGATGAAATATCAGAAACTATCTCATTGTCCCCTCCTAACATCATTCCAAGTATCGCTGCATTTTGAATAAAGAACTTCAACTTTCCCATAAAGTTAGCCTTAACAGCATTCACGTTTTCTTCAGCAGGAATAACTTCACAATCATGTGGATGTACTGTTGCTTCTACCCCCTCTTTTAGTTGTTCTAATAACGGCCCTCTCGATTTTTGAGAATTAACATCAACAGCAATGTTAAGACCAGCAGCAATATCAAAGGCGACATTCTCTAGGTTCATGCATGCGAGATATAACAAATATGCTGAATTGATAAGCTTATCAACCATAGGATCCAATCGCTCACCTTCACGCGTTCGCTGATTATTTTCACGTGCAGACATACCATCAAACCAATCCAAAATTCCATTAACTCCATATGCTACAGAACCTGTAATTGGTGATATAGCGTATGAAACAAGTCCAACTGCAGCAGCTGATGTTCGCCATCGACCGGTAATAACATTAGGATGTGGTAACCGCTTTGAAATAGGCTTCATTCCATTTTCTGCTTTAGCGCGAAAATCATAGAAAGAACCTTGCTCGCCTGTCATTCCAGTTTTTACAGACATAGGCAAATGAGTGTAATTAGCAATGTACTACTTCACAACAACAATCTCAAAAGATTGCTAGATTGAACTAATCGCCTGCATCGATACTTCTCCTGTCATACGGTCTTTTACCTCTGCGCCTTCTGCATCAAGAGTTTTTGGAGAGATTACTACTCGCGTAGGACATCCTATAAGATCTGCATCTGCGAGTTTTGCACCTACTGATGAGCCAAGGCGATCATCAATAATTGCTGATGTACCTGCGGCAATTAGCTTCTTATATAAGGCAACTGCCTGCACATATGCATCATCCTCTTCGGACTTTGCAATAGGAACAATATGTACTGCAGCTGGAGCTAAGTTTTCTGGCCAACGCATACCATTGTCATCCGCGAATGCCTCTACTGCAATTCCCATCAATCGTGATACTCCGATTCCATAACATCCCATAGGGATAGGATACTGTTTTCCTTCTGCATCAGTGTATTGCAAATCAAAGGCTTCGGAGAACTTGGTACCCAACTTAAAGATGTTGGCTGCTTCTGATGCACGCTCTTCTCTAAAATCTTTAGCACCTGTCTCTGGGCACTCAGTGGCACCCGCTTCGTAGATCTCTTTATTAATAGCGATACGCTTCCCTTTTTTCTCTGCCTCGATACTCACATAGATTTCATCCTCTCCCTGAGGAAGTACTACCTGAAACTCGTGAGAGAACTTAGAGAACGAACCCCCAGATGCATACGTGTAGTATGTTTTATCGCTTAGTCCTAGGCGTTCGAAGATCTTATCGTATGCTCCGTGCACTACTTCGTAATAGTCATCGAGGTCTTCTTGGTCTGCATGAAAACTATAAAGATCTTTCATCAAGAACTCACGACCGCGAAGCACTCCAGACTTAGCCCGAGGTTCGTTACGAAACTTTGTCTGAATCTGATAGGCCCCAAACGGCAAGTCTTTATAGGACTGCACAAAGTTCCTAACGAGTGGAGTAATAATTTCTTCATGCGTTGGGTTAAGCCCGTACTCTGTATCCCCTGCTGCAGGAACCTTAAAGAGAGCATCGAATCCTTCCCATCTTCCAGATTTTACCCAGCTCTCTTTAGGAGAAAGACCAGACATAAGTATTTCCTGTCCTCCAATAGCGTTCATCTCGTCGCGAACAATGCCTTCTATCTTTCGGAGTACTACAAGCCCAAGAGGAAGATAGCTATACACTCCTGCCATCGTCTTATGAATAAACCCAGCCCGTGTAAGTAGGTCTGCGTTAATAGAACTCGCATCTGCGTGCGTGTCCTTGGAAGTCTTGGTAAATAGTTGTGAGAGATACATAGCGCAGTCAGTGTACCGCTTTAGGCGATCCACGCTAGTAAGAAGTGCGTGAGAAACAATCCGAATAAGATTCCTCCTGCTACTTCTGCTGTCGAATGTCCTACACGTTCCGAGAAATCTTCAAGTTGCTGCAAAATATTAAGAGCCTTCGCCTGTTGACCTACTTGCTTACGTACAAACGCAGCGTCATACCAAACAATACCAGCAAACACTGTAGCGATAGCAAACGTAGTAGAAGCGATACCATCGTAGGTACCGACTACCATCATTAAAGAAGTAACAAACGCACTATGGCTGCTTGGCATTCCTCCATGCTGAAACCAGATGTTCTTGGTGAGTCCTTCAAAAAGATGCTTTGTGATCTCAGCAGCAATCATAATAATTACACAAACAGCAAATGGATACTGACCTAAGAACTCTTGAAGAAAATTCATGGCCGCATCATACAACCGAACTTTCACAAATACCACGATAAGGACACCGATTACATGCAGATTCACTTGGCAAAGGTTCAAACAGCTCATCATCTATTCCCTCTGACAATTTGCCAATCTCTTCTTTGGCCTTCTGCAGCTGCTCATTCGACCGAGTAGTTTTAACTTCTGTAATACCATCTTCATGAAGGAACATTAGAAGAAGCTCTGTACAAGGTTTTTCAAATACCTCTGTACATGCCAATGCATAGATTGAAAGTTGTAGATCGTTGTCGACTTCTTCCTGTGTACGCAAGCTTCCAGTCTTGTAATCGATCACTAAAACACCATTGTCTGATTGCTCCACTCGATCGAACCTTCCTTTAATAGTATTGATATCAACTTCTATTGAGAATCCTTTTTCTATTGCAAGAACCTCTCGCTTCTTCGTGCTCCACCATTCAAAAAATAGTTGCATCAGCACTTCTCCTTTTGCTCGTGCACGATCTCCATCGATTTTACTTTCGTATCCTTGAACAATAAAAGACTGATGCCACAGATCAATAAGTAACTCTAGAGTAAGAGGTTGCTTCTCCTCTGGCTCCTCCATAAATAACGTAAGTTGATCTGCATCCTCTTTCTTCCTTTCATTATCTACTTCTAGCTTTCCCCATTTACTTAGAGTGTTATGAACAGAAGATCCGAAGCTTTCCCCTGCACTAATCTGCCGTGGAATTTTTTTGATACTCGCAAACTCGTACTGCTTGGGGCAAGTACGATATGTATTAAGCTGAGAGAAGGAGAAGGGCACGAATGCATTCTACCATTTCTCACGTCTAAACGTTCTTGGATGAGATGCAAACCACGTCTTGATTTTTTCTAATGTCTTGAAGGTTACAGTGTGATCATTTTGGCGAAGTAGCTGTATTAGCTTATTAAGGAACATGGATCTCTGATCATCAGTCTTGAGTTTTTCATACTTCCAACCCAGTGATTTTTTGAGTTCTGTGCCATACCAACGTCTACTTCCAAAGAAGCGTGGATTATTTATTATTTGATCTGCCATATCAATAATACGATGAACATCTTCTGAATTTCTAGACACCGGCTTATTAATACGCGGCATAAGGAAGTCATAGTGTTGACCTTCTTCTTTATCCAAATATCCTAGTCCCCATATACTATGCTCAGCATACCCAGATGACGACCTGCCTTTGTAATTACCATTTTGAAAGTAGTAAAGTGCTCCTTCAATAGAGCTATGCTCTGAAATAGTACTATCATCATCTCCCTGCTTTGGTCGTATACGATTATCTCCGTATGAATATGTAGGAGAAGCACTTATTGAAGGCCCCCTCGAATATGATCTTGGCCTCAAGATGACATAGTTCTTACGAGAACTATCAAACATCAAATACAGTGACGTACCGCCAATTGCAAAATACGAATCTGAAGTTTCTTCTACTTTTTCAACGGCAGCTGCAAATTCTTTTGATGCCATCTCTAGCTCTTGTCGCTTACGCTCCTTTGCTGCAACTTCTCGTTCTGGTGCTTTACGCTCGTACTCTTCTCGTGCTTTCTTCGCTGCAGCTTCTCTTTCTACTTCTGCAGCTTCTCTTGCTACTTGACTCTCTGCGGATTGCCCTAGCATTGCTTCTGCCCCAGGTTTTTTAAGAAAGGCAGATGTAGTAGACCACTCTACGGTTCCCGGTGCAGAGGCTCGCCCCATTGCCCCATTACTTGCGAAACCATTTGCCCTCCCAATAGCTTGCTTTGCAATACTCACCTTTCCTGTTTTTGGATCTCCAAATATATATGTTGCCATTACAATATATTCATCTTCCCCTCTTGCTTTTACCCCCTCGAAGAACACAGTTTTCAAATCTGAGAATTTCAATTCCTTTGAACTCGATAATCCCGTTGGATATTTAAGCTCTCTACACAGGCTGAGAGTTTTTCCGTACGTACTAACTCCACTAGTAAACACAGCAGGACCTCTTCCAGAACCATAGAGCTCATCTCCCATTTTACTGTTAGCACGAAATGTTCTTTTAGAATTTGGCCTCTCAAAGTACCGTTCCATTCCCGTTGTAATATATTTTTGTGCGCCTTCAAAGCTTAAGCCATCACCACTACGTGTACCAGTTAACGCCCCGAAAATACCAGGCGTTGGGCTTACTTTTGGCTCACCAAGAAGCCCTGAAACCTTATCTCCCACCCAGAACGCTGCTCCGTAACGGAGTGAATCTGCAGTTTGACTCGGAGAACCAGGCATAACGAGTAGATTATCAAAATGTGTTTGCCAGTCGTTCCATCGTGTCTCATTTACTGCCACTTCTTCCTCCAATGTCGTAGGCAGCACCTGTTGCAACTGCTGAGAAAGTGCAGGGTCATCAAGGAAACCGGCAATTGATGTCATGCTACTGAGGTCAATATCACCAGGAAGTCCTGCAGCTGTAGATTGTGGAACTGTATACAAGCCAGCATCTGCCACGATCTTTTCTCTACGTGTACTTCCTTTTGTAGTATTTAAATGCGTTGCCAATGCTTCCATAACCAACTCTGCTCGAGTTCGAGATTTGTTCTTACTGTATTCACCCAAAGAAACACGTGAGAGTTCTTTTCCAAAAACTCTTACATCACCCATAAGCTCCACAGTATCTTCGAGACCTGGTTCAACATATACACCGTCCGTATTCTGTTGCTCTTCTAAGATTCTTGCATAGTACAAATATCTTGTCTCACGCAAATGCTGTGTATAGAGAACTGCAGATTCACGAAGTGCCGCTGAGATTTGTACACGTGTAAAGTTTGGTGGCACGATCATCACGCCACTATCTATTCCACCACCATCGCGTACAGACTCCCATGATTCATTTCCATCTCCCTGACGTAAAAGAAGTGCATGGAATGTTGGTAGCACCATTTTTTGAAAATCCGATTCATAAAATTCTTTGAGTTTTTCTGGTGAATCCATTCCTGCTGTAACCTCCTGCATAACTTCTGGTGCATATATCGCAAGATCTTGGTAGAACATTGTAAAGAGCATGCGGTTTTGGATTTCTTTCTTGTCTTTTTCATTATCCACTCCATCAGGCCAGAAATCAGAAATCATCCAGCTAGAAGTACCACGCAGCCACTCATATTCTGCCTTTCCAGTTGTTGCCTGAGTTCCAAGATAGGCAAGAAGCCATGGTGGAGCGCTAGTAATAAACGCACGCATATTAGACTCCTCCCATGCATCTACTCCTGTTCGGATTGCCAGTTCTACACCAACAACCACCAGACCAGCTGGCCCCATTGCAATCCTCGGCCCCATGACTGCCATGGCATATAACGCAGTTGCATCACCTGCAACGCGTGCTCCTTGTGCAGTTTTTCTATCATCAAATACATCAGAAATTGCACCTAAGTCTTTCCTACTTTCCTTTATTGATATTTCAAATCCCGACTCGGTATGGATATATACACCCTCCGATTTCTTCGTAAAATTTGGATCACTATCAAGACGACTTGATACTTCCGCTAGGCTGTCTTTAGCCATTTTACGAACCCCAGCCTCTTGAGCATCCATCTCTTGATATTGCACAACATCTCCATACAAGACATATGCCTGCATCCCCATACCAGCAACCCACCCTGCAGTTTTCCATGCACCGACCTCGCGCACATGACGAGCCATATTTAAATTACGCACTGGTCTACTAATAGGAGAAGTAAGCACTTTTCCATATTCTTTTATACGTCCCCAATATGGTTGAGCAGCAATAGAAATACATGCACGCATTTTTGGAGTATCACGGAAATGCGCTACATCATCGACCCACTGCATTCCAGTAACACCTTCATCAGACAAGGTCGTTGCCAACCGTCTCCAAGATGATTCACTGGAGCGAAATGCGCTCGACGTACAATTATGAAATACCTCATCGATTTTATTAAACCCAGGATGAGCAGCATCTTGCAATGCATCTATTCCTTCCTGAATTCTTCGCATAGATCTTTCTGCAGTAGTAATTGTTCCTCTGCTAATCTCTAATCCTCGAAAGTTTCTCACAACTCCGTTATCGGCCATACGTCCTGCTTTCATTCCCTCTAGATTACGAATGACCTGTCGAGGACGCGTATTAATCCGATAGCTACGATATTTCAAATACGAAGCAGCGGTAGCCAGCGTTGCAGAAGGTCCTCCAATTAGTACTGGATTTTTTGCTGCAAACGTACCAAATGCGACAAACCCTTCTTTTATGGTACCAACTATTCCACCTAAAGCTCCGAGCCCAAGACTGGATCCAATCTTTCCCATTTTTCTCAAAGCCTCTCGTACTTTCTCTTCATCTATTTCCACATCAAGATCATCAAACTCTCTCCAAGCACCACCCGTGGAAACTTTCGCAATTCTATCAATAAGAAGATACTTTTTATCCTTCCAAACTCCCTTCCCAAAATAACCTTCATCATTCTTTGTAACATACTTAAAGATTTCTGACTGCATCAATACAACACCAACAGCATTATTACGCTTCATCATTCGTGCATACATATGGAATCGTACAGCTTCTGCAACAGAAAGACGGCTGTTTAGAATAAGTCGGCATCGCTCGATATCATTTGGAGCATCTGCGATTACTGAATCAGAAGGAAATATACTATGGAAAAATGGAACCATGTATTGATGCGTTTTCATCGTCTCCATTTCTTCACATATCTCAAGAATGACAGTCTCTATTGCAGAGTGCTCTTCAGCCTCCTCGTAATTTCCCTTAAATTCTCCAACAGACATTGTAAAATTTGGAAGCTCTAGCATCAAATCAACAGTATCAAGATCATCCAACCTCGAACTAGTTTCGTTATCTTGAATAAATGATTCTATCTCTCCCTGCAAACCCCCACTCTTCTCCATTAAATCACCAATATCTGTATCCTTAAGAGCAGCAGTAATATCTCCATTATTATTTTTAATATTTTCGACAATGGTTCCAGCTACACCGTAACTTGCTCCTACTGCTTTGATAAACTTCTCTAGTGGCAACGCATCTATTTCTTCTGCAGTCATTCCACCGGATTCCAAATTTCCTCTCTGAGCACGACAGAAACGAGTGAGTAATATTAACGCCTGTTTGTGACTTTCTACATCTTCTTTTGAGGTAACAAGCGAGGGGTCGACACTATCGTCTGTCACCCTACTAAACAATTCACCCACGGTGATGTTATT
>CAVOCY010000001.1:0-75467 GCA_963694385.1 Candidatus Altimarinota bacterium | reverse complement strand
ACAAGCATCATTTAGACTTCCAGACAATACGGAAACCATACGGTTCCGTATTGCCAATGTAGAACGCCCAGAGCTTACCGATACAAGTGGAAATTTGTCTCTGGATCTTCCAGAGGTACCACCACCACCACCTCCACCTCCTCCACCAACTGCACAATGTCCATTGAGTTGGGCGTGTCCAGATGATGCACACTGCACAAATCTTGCAGAAGGCGATAGAAAGGCAAAACTGACAAAGCCAAATGGAGAAGAGATCTGTATTCGTGCAACGGATGTCTGTACTAGCGGAGTTTGTGTACCTGAGGCAGTTCCGTGTAGTGGTTCCTATCAGTACTCGGGGACACTCCAAACGAACGATCAACTTGATGCGTGTGGAATAGATGGAACGGTTTCTGCCACTGTGGCACCATTGCAGTGCGGCGAATGTTCTAGTTGTGGAGATGGTCTTACAAATATCTGCGACGCAGATGAGTGTAATGGACAGTGTGTATTTACGAATAACACCCTCCTACCAGGAGGAAGTTGCACACCAAATCCTGCACAATGTGAAGATGTACTCCCTGCCGCAGGACAATGCAGCGACTGCAGTGCCTGTGGCCCTGGCCTCAACTGTACAGAGAGTAAATGTCTTGATGCTGGCCCATGTGAATTTACCGATGGATTGATCTTTGATAGTTGTGATCCAATTTCTGCAATTTGTGGAGAGAACACTGCAGGACCTAGTGCCCCACCGGAAGTGCCACAGTTCCAAGATCCTCCAGTGCAACAAGAAAACAGTTGTTATATAGAAGGGGGCAATTGCCCATCAGATTGGATTTCGGTAGGAGGTGGATGTTATGCGCCAGAAGATACTACGTGCTCTGATGAATATTGTACGGCAGGTACTTGTGCAGCAGGTAGTTGTATATGTGACGCAGGGCCTATATGTGTTGATGGACCAACTGTAGAACGCACAGGTGTGTATGCGGAAATTGATTTCCGCACGTATGTTGAATGGATACCAGAACGTCGCGAGGCATACTTTGTCGGTGCGCTTTCAAATGAGATGGCTAATAGGTTGAATATCTATAGTCCAGACACGAATACACTTACAGAATTTACACTACCATTCCGGTATGATTACAGTGCTCCACCTGCACTTGCTTGGAGTCCAATTCAACAAAAGCTCTACCTGTTTAGTGGTCTAACAGGACAAAGTACGGACAGAAGAGTATCAACGAACAGTACAGATATTTACTCCTTCGATCCTGCAACACAAGAAATTACACTTGTGGCGCAGATGCCGAAGTCACAACTAAGCACCACACCTGTCTATGTGCCAAGCAATGGGAAGATGTACCTCTTTGGTGGTATGGCATGGAACGGAGGTTCGGTTGGTAAAAATCGTGGTGTGACCAATATGAATGATGTAACAGTATTTAATCCAGTCGATAACTCTGTAGAATTTGTAGAGATTAATGATGGCGCTGTTAACGGTTCAAGAAGCATTGCAGTATGGGATCCTTCTAGACAAAAGATATTATTAAGCAAAAGTGGTCGATGGATGACCTACGATCCGGATAACCTTCTTGGGTCAAAGCAAGATATTACTGATCAAATAAACCGAGGTGCCACGAATGCGCTTGGGAATGAGTACGGGGAATCATTTATACGAGAAAATGAAGGAGTATTTGAAGTAGTAGGTATTGGATATACAGCTCCGAGTATAATTAATATTTTTGATGGAACATGGATAGAGGGTGGACTATCTTACGTATATCGAGAAAACGGTAGCTACGTAAACCAGCGAAATTCACATGATGTGTTCTACGATGCTGTTACGAAACGTGCATACAAGATTGGAGGAGGCGGTCGGGATATATATGAAATACCCGGCCAAACGCATGATGAACTTGTGACACAAGCGGAGATACTCAAATTCTGTGTTGATGACGATTGTTGCGAAGGCGGTACACTTCCTATAAATCCAATCCTACCTGCTGCAGGACAATGTAGTGACTGTAGTGCTTGTGGACCTGGTCTCAATTGCACAGAGAGCAAATGCCTAGACGCTGGTCCGTGTGCATTTACCGATGGATTGATATTTGATAGTTGTGATCCAAATCCTGCAGAGTGTGATGATCCACCTCCTCCACCCGGACCACTCTGTGGTAATGGCCAACTAGACCCAGGTGAACAGTGCGACTACTTAAATATAGGTTGCCCTATTGGCAACGGCCAGATGGGCTCTTGCCCAGAGAGTTGTTTGTGTGAACCTCCTCAAGATGGAGATCTTTGTGGCAACTGTGGAAATGCATGTCTATTCATACCTACTACGAATTGTACCCCTGGTTTCCCCTGTTTTGATTGTGCAGAGAAAACGGAAACCTTTACTTGTGAAATAGTTGGTACTGAGTGTGTAAAAATCACCGATAGTTGTGGTAACGGAGTGGAAGACCCAGGAGAAGGCTGTGATGATGAAAATCTAGCAAACGGCGATGGGTGTTCTGATTCTTGTGCAGTAGAGTTAGGTTGGCAATGTAATGTTGGGCAACAACCACCTGCAAATACAGTAATACCGAGCTCGCAACCCAATAATGCTTGTTACTTGGACTACGATATTAATACCCCCTGCCCTCCAGGGTGGATGCGAGTAACCAGTGGTCGCATCGGTTGTTACGCACCGTATCAGACGAGTTGCCTTAATGCAGATTGCCCCAATGAAGCGGAATGTGCAGCTGGTGCTTGCACGTGTAGCGGAGGTGGAGGCGGCTCAGCAACGATGTCTGTATGTACACGTGTTACTTCTCCTATTCCGCCAACATGTGATAACTGTGCAAGTAGGAGTAAGATTGAATGCAGTGGACCATGTGTGTATGAACAAAATACGGTGTTCGGTGTTCCAGTATTCGGTGGCGACTGTAAACCAGATGTTGTTCAGTGTGGAGGTGGCGGCAATATAGTGAGTACCTCTTGTGACAATCCACATGTCTTGTTTGAAGTATCTCTTCCCGCTGATGAATTTGCGGTAGTGCAGGTTGCCCCTATTGATTACTTCACTGACCCAGATCCTGCAAGTTTAACACCACACTCGTTACCTGCAGGCAGCTATAGGGTTCGCTACAAATCGGGAGCATTCAGCTACTGGAATAATGATGCAGCATCAGTACAATACCGTCCTCTTTTGCCATGGTGCTCATACATTCAAATCCGTCATAGTAGTAATACTACCAGTACACCGATTCTGCTCGGAGAACCCTGTGCTGATGGACCATGGGGTTACCTAACAGAAGCAGAGGCAGAAGCAGCAATGGTAGGAAAATCTGTTACATTCGAACATACAGGTGGGAATATGTACCTCTATCAATCAGACAACAATATTCGTGATAACAGAGGAGAAATGGTTGTCGAAGTATTGGGATGTACCGATGTGCCTCCACCTCCACCACCTCCACCTCCTTCCTCATCATCTAGCAGCTCTAGTTCTAGCTCATACGTATGTGTACCGTGTATCAATTCTGATGATGACGAGTGTGTCATTCTCCCCGAGTTCACAGAAGATATAGAAGTAACTTACGAAGTAAAATCAACACGGGGGAGGCCACCTTCTGTACCGTCGTATCTTGAGGATCATGGAAAGGTTAGAGGTATGTATGGAAAAGCTCTGTATAAAAAATTCTCTTTCGGGCTATCAGAATTCATTGGAATAATGCCAAGGTCTATGGGGCTCACGGATATGTCGAGAATGTCATATCTGCCTTTCCCTTCTGACATCGATGAAGATGGAGATGACGATGTACTGATCTATTTCCGTGGAGGCGCTTCATATAAACAGGGATTCTTTTGGTTCGAAAATAGAGGTCCTTCTGAAGAATGGATTTCTCATGGAATGCCTATTGTACGCGCGGATCAAATTCTTGCGTATCGCCCAAAGCAGAATCAGTACACAACAATTGGTCAAGAGTACTGGGATAGAGATTCTAAATTATTACCGGATACTTTTTATAAGGCAGGAGGAGATTACCGCAGCTATCAGTACATTTCATCTGGTGATATAGATGGTGATGGTGATAGTGATGCACTGCTTATCTACCAAAGAAAGAACAGGACAGGGAAATTTGTATGGCTAGAAAATACGTCGCTCGATGCGAAGGAATGGGTACTACACGATATGGTAGAATCCGATATTTCAGTATCCTGGAGAAATACTACGGTTTTTGATAGAGATAATATTTTGATTACTGACCACAATACTATTTATGTACTTAGAAAACAGAGTGGGTCATGGGTGCTCGAGGAACGATTAACAGACTTTACTTTCAGTGCGCCTTCGATGCGAACAGGAGATTCTAAGGAGAGAATCGAAGATATGGATGGTGATGGAGATATTGATTATCTCTTTGTAATGGCTAAATCCCTTGCCTTCGTTCCTGAATACCTTAGATCCAAGGCGGTATATATGGAAAACACAGGAACAGACTGGGTTGCACATCTCTTTACTGGAGATGCATTCGAATCACTTCATACTGCTGTGAGTTCTGGAAGTATTGATACTACATCGACGTTCGCTGGTTGCATTAACCCCCCTCCCCCACCTCCTCCAGAGCAAAAATACTGGAATCTTGAGCTGACATTTTCAGATGCGCCTCTTCCTGCTGCTTTAACCTGTAGCGACTGTGCAAGTCTCAGTGAAAGTGAATGTTCAAATGGGCCGTGTAACTATCAGTCAAATACCATCTTCGGACTTCCTGTACCTGGAGGTAGTTGCCTAGAGGATATACAACTCTGCGTAGGGACCGGTGTACTACCTACAGCATGTAGAGAGTGCTTTAAGGTAAGTGAAGATGAATGTGTTGTGATTGATCTTGAAGACGTAAATACAGATGTCCTAAGTTGTGAGGCCGCAACATTACGAGCCAATCGCCAGCTGAGAGAATACCCAATATTATCCTACAGAGAGATGGTAAATTCCTATCTACCAACGATGGATCATGTATTGCTGTACGATAATGCTGCAGTGTGTGATTTTGCTCTGCCAACAGAGCAGATCGCAGGTCCTATTATAGGAAAAGTTGACGGAAGCTACCTGGGATTTTCAAGGCCAATAGTACTGACAACCGATATGGATGGTGATGGAGACATGGATGCATTGGTCACCTCCTATAGTAGTTATCCTCCCAGTGTTAAGCATAGTGGCGCTAAATCTGTTACGACGTGGTATGAAAATCCAGGGGATGGAGGAGAGTGGATTCCACATGGAGTACCCGCAATTGCCAATGACGTCATTGTAAATCGTATCTTTACCATTCCTCCTCAGGACGTTATCGATATGGCATTTACCGTTGGGATGAAGGAGGATAATCCGCATATAGCGTTAGAAGTAGGAGATGCAATAGACATCGATAGCGATGGCGATAAAGATATGGTTGCCATGCTGCAAGAGCGTATCGTTCAGGGGGCAACATTAGTCAGTACAAAAAGGTCCCTTGTCTACATAGAGAATACGAGTGACCTTCCTGCAGATTGGCAGATCCAAACAATTACCGATCCTGAAGACCGAGGATTAACGAACATTTTCTATGAATTTATCTATAGTCCAACGAGTGGACTATTGGTGGTTAGTGCACAAGACATTACAGTGTTTACTGGTTCAGAAAGTACGTGGAGCAGGTCTGATCCTCTTGCAGTGGCAAACAAATCAGAGATTGCTGGCAGCGGGATAGGCCAATTTGGCGTAGCAGATTGGGAGACTGAGACAGTGGATATTGATAATGATGGTGACGAAGATATGGTGTTGATTGAAAAAGAATATCAACAGCGCAAGGGTAAATCGTTGAGAGTACTCCTTGTCGTAAATAGTGCATCAGGTTGGGAGGTGCATACCCTCAAAGATGAAAAGCGAGAAGCATTCTTGGCTATGTATCAAGGAGCAACACTGACCGATCAACAGAAGGATGACTTCGAAGGATGTTCAGACACTCTTGCATCTTCTTCAGCTAGTAGCTCTAGCTCTTCATCATTAGTAGAAGTTGCCTTGTGTGGTAACGGTAGAATTGATGCCGATGAAGTGTGCGACGGTGGCAGTGACTGCAGTGAGTATTGCACATTTGATGAGTGCTTTGTCGAGCATGTTATTGATCCAGGATCAAGAAATATGGGTAATCAAGCCCTAGGGGATATTGATAGGGATGGCGATCAAGATTTGGTGTTCTTTTATAGAGGTACAAATGCTATTAACTTAAATCGCACTCCCCCGTCTCACAACGACTCTGCAGCAAAATTAATATGGAGTCAGCAGGGAGAAGATGACTCGTGGGAGTACCAGCATATTATGCTGGAAAATCCATTAGATTATAGGCAATGGAAACAAGACATTGGTGAGGGGATACCTCATCTTATAGATCTTGATGACGATGGCGACCTCGACATACTTATGAGTAGCATGATGATGCTCGAAAACCTAGGATGGGATACAAATGGAGAGCACATACGATGGAGGGTATATCCAGGGGCGATTCAAGATATGCCAATAGGAACGATGAGACGAAGTGATTACAATGTACAGAATTTTGCTTGGACTCGAGGAGTCTCTATGCCACTGGATGTGAATGCAGATGGCTATACAGATCTTGTACGATTTTCCAATAAAACAGGAGAGCCTATCGCCTTCTTGCACCCAGGAAATAACGTGTTCTCTGCCTCGTGGCGTTATGTGCCGTTTGCGGAAAACTGGACTGGTACTTCTAGGTATAATATAGAGGCTGATTTCACGGTCGTAGATATGAATAATGACGGCCTCAAAGATATTGTCATGAACCTCGTCCGGATAGAGAATATTCCTCGACAATTATGGATGGAAAATCCAGGGAATGCAGGCAAGTGGGAGTGGCACGAGCTCTATCCATACTTGAGTAGAATCCGACATATGCATCAGTTAGAAGATGGTTCTACGGCCGCTTTAAATTCCATACAAAATGTTGGAAGTACCTCGACCTATAATATGCAGAATAAAAATGGTTGGTGGCTGTCTCAAGACTTGCAAAAAGGAGCGTTGTATCTCTATCAGTTTGATGTTAATGGTGATGGCCGTGAGGATCTTGTTGGGGTAGATATGCAAAATAATGTGGAAGGTTGTGTAGCCTTTAAAAAGGTCAGTTATGCAAAAAATGAAAACCCATGGGAAACCTGTGTGCCAGATACAAGTCTCGCAAACTTAAGCCACTGGCTACAAGAGGATTACAATTGGAGCGAAGATAACTTTATTACCGATTTTAATAATGACGGTAAGCTTGATATTGTCTCAGGAAGCAATTTCCAAGGAGATAGCACAGGGGCCACACTTTCATGGTTTGAGAATGTGTGTACCAATAAGCAAACAGAGACTATCAAGCCTCCACCTCCACCTCCTTCCTCATCATCTAGCAGCTCTAGTTCTAGCTCATTTTCACTTGCACAGGTCCTAAGTAGTTCCTCTTCTTCCTCTGCACCATCTGGCAATCCTGCACTAGTAATCACTACGCCCGATACTCCAGTAGAATGGACACCGGGACGTGTATATCCATTGCGTTGGACACTAGAGGATACACCGATTAACACAGGGGTTGGTGGTGAAAATATCATCGTAGAATTCAGCACAAATGATGGTGCCATATGGGCGTCCGTTGGGACACTTGGTAGTCAATATATCAACCCAGCGACTAATACATTTGAAATGAACCTACAGGTAACGTTACGACCAGAAGATTGTAATATCTCTCCACCAGAGCATGTAAGTGACTGTGCTATAGCCACTGGAGATCAGCCAAAAATTCAGTTCTATTCGGCAGTTGGTACAAGTCGCATACCGACTGGAGGGGCAAGACCTCTACCGCGCGATGTCAGTAGTCTATTATTCCGTCTTACCAAGACAGATGACCGAACCCTGATGGATACCAGTGGACGTATAACATTCCCAGGAGTTTCTCCTTCCTCTTCATCCTCCTCCTCTTCTGCAGCACCAAGCGCTAGTGTGCGTATTGTTACGCCAGCAACTCCTGTAACACTGGCATTACGAGATAGCTTTACACTCGAATGGGATACCACGAACATCGCACGCAACAACACGCTCTTGTTTGATGTATCTATTGCAACCAATAGCCCAAGTTACAACTCATGGAGAAGAATTGGTGGAGCAGGATACGTCATAAACCCACAGCAAGAGGCAGAAATTACACTGATTTACAATCAAGAAGAATGCAATGCACTTCACCCACCAGCAACATCTATTTGCCCAGAAGGCGCACAGTATTACCCCGTGATCTCCATGCTAAACGACGGAGAACAGCGCGCGTTCTTTAGTGTGATTACCGGAAATGCACCAGGATATGAGGATCGTAATCTCGAAGATGGAGATTCATTCAAGTTAAAAGTGCATGCTATTCGCGCAACTCCGTGGCCACAGCAAGAAATTACAACAGCGGTGTCTGCAGTCATTACGCTTAATTACGATGATCCAGGACCAACCTATACTGCGTGCTGGGAAAGGTTTGCGCCTCCAGACAATGTCGAAATTAAGCATGTCACCAACCACAAAGGAAAGGTACTGATATTTGTGATAGAAGATGAGGAGCGAAAAGTATACGCAACAGACAATGGAACCGTATGGGTAGATCAACAAACTCAGTGGCCAGATGTGTCGGGGCATCCAGTATCATCGAGTGATGTTCTCTATTTTGTAGAGAAGATATCGTACAGAGGGCCTTGGAGAATATGGACACAAGAAAGCGATAGAACATGGACCGAGAGAAATATGGCACCAGTAAGCACTATACGTGGGGATTCTAGAATGATGATGGATGCAGTTTCCTTTAACGGTGCTCCACACTTTATTCTGCTTGAACACGGAAATATTGTTATCGTTAGGACGAATGGTATCGATATAAATGGGCACGTGGCAGTCTCGCAGGTTGGACGAATTAGTAGGCCAACAGGGGTGCACTTAGCGACACCGCATGCGGTAGTCCACAACGACAAGCTGTATATCATCACACGACAAGTCGATCTTACTACCACGCAATTCAGTGAAGGCCCTACGTATGTATCTACGAATGGATCCTCATTTACTATTGCGACAGATCTCCCAGAGTACTTTAAACCCCCTGCTACGGAGGGTGTAGTGCAGCTGGATAGTGACGTATGGTCTTCGTTGACGTATTACTACGATAAGCCATTGGCACGAAAAGATAATCTACTGGTCCACAAGACCACTAGTTCATCTTGTACATTCTCACGCGAAGCCACGGATGCAGAATTATTTAGACCACAAGATCAGCGCTTTACACTTGCTGAGTGTCGAGACGCGCAAGACTGGACGATAATGGAAACACCTATTCCTCTTAGTACATTCGATGGGTTTGAGATTACCGATTCTGAAATTGTCGTATCAAGTCAGAGAATGTTTAACCTTGATGAACACTTGTATAAATCCGAACTCAACAACGGTCTATTCGAATACGTAAATAATGAGTGGGTACATCAGGGTGTGCCACAAAGAACTCTCGGTGAGTCGTACGTTACCGATATGGAAACCATCGACGGAATAGACTACGTTGTAATTTACGGCAGCTCAGGCACTGGGCAGAATCGATCTGTCTTCTCCAATCTGTACAAGCGTGAAAATGATACCTTTGTGAAGGTGGGTGATATCCCAGATGCACTCGCAAAGATTGTTGTCTTTAACGATACAATCTATCTTATTGCGAAAAAAGCATACCGCTTTAATGGAACAGAATTTGTCCAAGATTTCGAGTTTTTGCCAGAAGTATATACTCAGGGCAATATTCAACATACCTATAGTCTTCAAGATGCCGTTGCTCACAATGGAAAGATTCACCTGTTGGTTCGCAAAAGGGTTTCAGGAAACAATGGCCTTTGGTATAGGTTCTTTTACTACAATGGATTCTCTGTACAAGAAGTCTCTCGATCTCCAAATCCTGGTGCATTAAATCTCGATGGGTTCAAGATCGATCAAGATATTCTCTATATGTACGGAAATACGCAGTACTTCACATGGACAGGAAGCATATGGAACTTTAAAGAATATTACACACATCTTCAGGATGGTATTGCATTCTCTGTGCGCCGAAGAGACGACTTCGAGACGCAGTGTAAATATGTAGGAGATCCTTCCGCACAGTTTACTCTGCCAACAGATCCACCAGTAGTTCGGCCAATTGTTGCTGCTTCCAGTAGCTCAAGTAGTAGTCAAATGGCTCTTTGTGTCTTTGTTACTGAAGAATACGATGTCGACCATATAACAGATGTTCCTGATAGACAGGAGTGTGAAACGTTAGCGGCGACGTGGTGTCCAGATCATATCGATGGCAAGGTGGTGTATCGAAGGGATATGCGATCGTATGGGAATACAACGTATTGCAGAGGCGAGAGGCGTTCATGTAACTTGATTAGAACAAGAACTGCGACACAAGCATCTGGAACATTTGATTTTGCAGATTCCGCGCCAGAGTGTATTAATCATTTCATGAGCAAGCCAACATGCAATACATATAGCAGTGGAATCGGACTTAAAATAGAATTTGGAGAGCCAAGTAGTTTAAAACCAGGAAAAGTACTGCACGTTTGCCAAGGGGCTTACAGATCCTGCAAAGACAGTGATCCAGATAATCTGACCGCGTTCCCAGGAAGCATTGCAACGGAACGGTATCCTAGCAAAAAATTGTATGCTTCTAGGTATCCTGATGATTCAAAGACACTCATAAAGAACGTTATTAGAGATTCATGCTTTACTGCAGACATCGGGTTAGGTACAAAAATAGGGTATGCAGTAGACTCATGCGCTGGTACCGGGGCAAAGCCCTGCTTCGTCAATCAGCCCTCTTGCATAGGAGAAGACCACCCACCTCTCCATTCTTACAATGTACAAGATCAGAAAGACGCCGCACGATATCCTAATATTCCTGGTATATGGAAAGATTGCCCCAACGGTTGCATACAGGGATTTTGCTTAAAAGATGAAACATTCTCATCGCAATTTACCTGCACAAACAATCAAGTTACTACTGGTGGTCACCCCACTCGAACCCGTTTGAATTACATTGAAAATTTCCTTTTGCAGGATACATCTCAAGGGGCCACAGATTGCATTAAATATGGTGTTGTCAATCTTGGTGCACGAAAAGCATTCCTTGATGAATTAATTGCTCGTGGAGAGTCACGAGATTTGGTAGATCAGATTGCTGCATATCGATTATTGAATCAAATCCCCAACGCCTTAAACCCAGGCGGTTACTCGGAAGAGCCTGAATGGGATTTGGATGATCCTATTTCCTTTTTAGAAGAAAGTGATACAGCTTTTACAGAAAGTGCGTTGTACGCGTACCGAAAAGCATTAGGACTTACAGTGATGGAACCAACGAACTCCTCCATTGTAGCATCCCTCCTCAGCACTGTCCGGACCTCACAGCAGACACTACCGATAGTCACACTCCTCTCGCTCGTAATGATTGGAGGATATCTCTACAGCCACAAGCGACAATAAAAAAACCGGAGCATGCAAGCCCCGGTAGTGTGTAATCACAATGATTATTCAGCCTTCTTCTCTTCCTCGATTTCCTTGGTTTCTTCGATTTCCTTTTCTATTACTTCTTCAGCTGGTGCTTCCTCGGTCACCTCCTTGTCGGCCGTAGCCTCGGCGGAGGCTGATGCCACCTCTTTCTTTGGCTCAGGCTTTTTTGCAGATTTTGGCTTCACAGTTGTTTTTCCTTCATCAGCTGCTGCTACTGCTCCTTCGGATTCTCCTTTTACAATCACATCACCATCTTCGTCTGTCTCAAATTCAACAACTTCAATCTCTTCACCCTTTATCTCTGCAAGCTTGGCCTTAAAGGCAGGGAGCTCTTCGTAGTTGTACATGTCGAGTTCAAAACTTGTAAGATCTGTTGCAAGACGAATGTTTTGCCCCTTACGACCGATAGCCATAGGGCGCTGAGCTTCTTCTACAAACACAGCTGCACGCTTCTTAACTTTTCGACCTTCTTCGTCGAGGTGCTCTGTACCATTTACGATAATTACAGCAGAGATTGCTGCAGGCTGTAGTGCAGTAGAGATCAATTTAATAGGATCATCACTCCACTCAATCATATCAACACGTTCTCCGTTAATTTCATCCATCACTGCTTGAATACGAACACCCTTTTGTCCAACACATGCTCCGATAGGATCAATGCTTGGCTGGTTGCTACTTACCGCAACCTTGCTACGGAATCCTGCATCACGAGCGATCGCTCTAATCTCTACATCTTCGTTGCGGACTTCTGGAATTTCTAGTTCCAAGAGTTTCTTTACGAGGTCTGGGTGTGTTCTGCTGATGCGTAGCTGAGGACCTTTACCTGTTTGCTCAACAGTATCAAGGTACACACGGATACGCTTACCTGTGTAGTAATGCTCACCAGGAATCTGTTCACGCCATGGCATAGAAACCGTCATGCCTTCTATCTCTAAGGTCACCCAGTTTGGTTCTACTTTTGTAACTGTTGCAGTAAGAAGTTCGTGCTCACGATCTTTAAACATATCGTACAAGCTCTGCTTCTCTGCTTCTTGTAGCTTCTGCAAGATCACCTGCTTTGCAGATTGCGCAGCGATACGTCCGTATCCATCTGGAGTTACGTCCATTGTAATCTCATCTCCTTCTTCTGCATCACTCTTAATCTTCTTAGCCTCTGCTAAAGAGATTTCAAAGTTTTCGTTCTCCACTTCTTCTACTACTTCTTTTACCAATAGAATTACCGGCTCGTCACGGCCTTCTTCAAGATCAACACGAATCTCCTGCTCTTTGTTTCCGTAGTCCTTACGGTAGGCAGTAGCGATTGCCTGCTTAATGGCATCGAGTACTTGGTCTGGACCAACGTTTTTCTCGGAACAGATTTGGTTAATAGCGGCGATGAATGAAGCTTTCATGAGATGGTGGATTAATTAATATGTCAGTAAGCCGACCGTCTTATCCAATAAGACAGTCTTAACTTAACCTTATTGTACAGGATTCTTTGCCTGGGGCAAGGAATCTTAAGGCTAATCTGCTATCATCTCATCAATGAGAATCCTCTATATAACCATTGTTATTTCGGGTATTTGTAGCCTAATAGCTGCTATTGCCGCTGATTTCTGGATTGATAAGCGCATAGCGATTGTTGGCTCATTTGTGGGGCTTCGCTATTCACTCAATCCGGGTATTGCATGGGGAATTCGGCTTCCAAGCGGGGTTCAGGAGATACTGATCTTACTTGCTCTTGTTGCAGTAGGCTCTATGGCGGTTAAAGCGAGGAATCGTCTGAGTTTAGTAGCATTTGGGTGCGTTATTGGAGGAGGAGTAGCGAATATCATAGATCGTCTTCGTGATGGATATGTGACAGATTTCTTCCAAATAGGCTCATTTCCTATTTTTAACGTAGCAGACTCGTTTATCACTGTTGGAGTGGGCCTATTGCTAGTTGAAGCCTTTCTTGTGAAGAAAGGGGCTAGTAGTTAGTAGTTTGGGACTAGGCCCCCTATCTCCTAGCTACTAGCTACTAATCCCCAATTCTTTTGCTTTCACCAACCCCATTTACGCTATAATCTGCCTCTATGGATATCCGTTATCGCATTCAAGGAGGGGTGCCCCTCAAAGGAGACGTCACCATCAGTGGATCCAAAAACGCAGCGTTGCCGTTGATTGCTGCGTCGGTACTTTGTAAAGGAGAGACAGTGCTGACCAACGTTCCATTTTTGCGGGACATTAAAGTGATGCTACAGATCCTCAACTACCTAGGTGCCGAGACAAGTTTCGAAGATGGGACAGTACGTATCCAAACGCAGAATTTACAAAGCAAACCAATTCCAGCAGAGCTTGTTTCCAAACTTCGTGGTTCTATCGTATTGCTTGGGCCACTACTAGCACGCTTTGGAGTAGTGGAGATGTGTTACCCAGGAGGATGTGTACTTGGGAAGCGTCCGGTAGAAGCGCACATTCGTGCACTGACACAACTCGGAGCGCAAGATTTGAGTAGTAATGATGTGTTGCATCTGCAAGGAACGCTCAAGCCTGGACACGTTATCCTTCCAGAGTTTTCGGTTACTGCTACAGAGAATGCCATTCTTGCAGCGGCACTGACACCAGGGGAAACACGTATCGAAATGGCAGCTGCAGAACCACACGTTCAAGCAGTAGAGAAATTTATCTGTGCCATGGGTGCAGAAGTAGAAGGTATCGGAACGCACACCGTTACAGTTCGAGGTCGCACGCAACTTGCGTGTGCTGAGTATCGTGTTCCTTCGGATTATCTAGAGGCTGGAGGGCTTGCAATCGCAGCTCTTGTTACACGTGGTAAAGTGCGTTTGCATGACACCGAATATGATCATCTTACAAACTTTCTCGATGTCCTAAGGCGTATGGGTGCAGAGTGGAAGTACGACTCAGCAGAAAAAGTATTGTTTGTAGATGGAGAGATCTCCTCACTCAATGCAATAGAGGCACGGACGAATATCTTCCCAGGATTACCGACAGATCTTCAGGCACCACTTGGTGTTGCTATGACACAGGCTACAGGAGTATCTCGCTTGTTTGAGCGGTTATTCGAAGGTCGTATGGCTTATCTCTACGAGCTGGAAAAAATGGGAGCACAAATAGAGATTCTCAATTCACATCAGGCGTTGATCATTGGGCCAACTACTTTGCGTGGTCACACAGTTGCGAGTAATGATATCCGCGCAGGTGCTGCTATGGTGATTGCTGCACTCTGTGCAGAAGGAGAAACAACAATTACAGACGTACGATATATCGAGCGTGGATATGATCATCTTGATGATAAGTTACGCAGCCTTGGAGCAAATATTACGAAGGTAGAACTGGAAGATCCGACTGAAGTTATAAGAACTATTAAGCAGGAGCATGTAGAAGCAAACATCAAGCAAGAGTTAAAAGTGAAAAGTGAAAAGTAAAGATAGATAATTACTCTTCACTCATTACTTATTTCTCTTCACAATCTACATCAATCCCTAGCACTTCATTCAAACTTCACATACCATCTCTCCACATGATCACAATCACTTCTCTTGGCGGCACCACAACAAAGGTGGATATCAACGGTACAGTTATTGTTGCATTTCCTGCCAAAGCAGACGAAAAGGCTAACATCTCTCTTCTTGGAAGTCCCGAAGACGAAGTAAGCTCCGGTGTTGTTTCTTGGCCTGGTGAATATGACATTGGTGGTGTTTCTATTCGTGGTATTGGTCACGAAGAGGGGCAGCGTGTGAGTTATGTAGTGGATGACGGTAAAGTGCGCGTAGCATTTCTTTCCACTCCTCTTCACGATTGGACAGATAATAACCTGCAGCTTCTTGGTGATGTTGATATCCTCTGCATCCCAGCAGATGATACAAAAATTGCACAGAAAATCATCGACGAAGTAGATCCACGAGTACTTGTGCCACTTCCTACCAAAGACGAGGAAACATTTGTGGAACTCCTTAAGATTGTCGGAGCACAGGACAAAGAGATCGAGAAAGAGTACAAGCTTAAAGGAGGTCTTCCTGTAGAAGGAAGAGAAGTCGTTATTCTTAAGCCTTCAAAGTAAGCATGTTATCTGCATTGAAAGAACAAGAAGTAGACGAAAGAAACATGCAGGAGTTTTTAAATGGGATTGATGCAGGGAGAATGCCTTACTATTCTGACGTTTTAGAGATGATAGATATTTGCAATAGAAACACGCTACTCAGTGCACGATTCTTGTTAGCTATTGATAGGAAGGCTCAACAAAGCGGTGCAATAGGTGACAGGTCATCACAGGTACAAGATCACCTCTTACGAAGAGGTATAACAAGAGACAATGTCTTAATTGGCATGACATGTGCACTCTTAAACGAACAGGAGATGAATTAGAATGGTACCCCCGGTAGGAATCGAACCTACATCTGCCCCTTAGGAGGGGGCCGTTCTATCCATTGAACTACAGGGGCTTGATTTACTAAATCGTATGGTAGAATGCCTCGTAATGAAGCGGGCAGCAATCATCATCGGCCTAATTCTTCCATTTCAGGTAGCAGCACTGGAATTCCGCAACTTAAGCCTGCTCTACACAGATGCACCGTTTATCCCTGCAGAGTCTGCAGGTATTAGTTTGCTGACATCAATTGGAGCGATACAAGGAAACCCCGACGGGACGTTTCGCCCAAATCAAACACTCAACCGTGCAGAGTTTTTAAAGATTGCATTATTAAGTTATCCAAAGGTTCGTGTGAGTAAATCGGATTCTGCGAACTGCTTTCCTGATGTTTCAAGTGATGACTGGTTTTCCCAGTACGTTTGTTTGGCAAAGAAGCGCGGCATGGTAAGTGGGTATCAGGATGGTGAATTTAAACCAGGACGACCAGTAAATTATGCAGAGGCCCTTAAAATTCTGGGAGAGTTATATAACTACGTTGCATTCTCAGCGGATGACGAACCATGGTATGCAGGATATGTACGCGCTGCACAGTTTAATAAGACGGGGCTTCCTTCATCTATCAAATTCGACCGCTCCATAACACGCGGACAAATGGCACGTCTTGCAGCTGCATACCGTGCGCACGAAGAAGGAGAACTAGACACGTATCGTCTTGCAGAGAAAAGTTTAAATCTTGTTATTGCCAAAGAGATAGCAGAGCGTGTACAAGAGAAGGAGATCGAAGAAGAGCTAAAAAAAGAGTCAATTGAAGAGCCAGAAGTGGTTCATATTTTCCCTGCAAAAAGCCATTTTCTTCTACTCGGATCACGGGAAATTATTGCAAGTGGATTCTTTCAACCTCGGTCAGAATCTGTTTGGATACGCAACATCACAGTAAAGTTTCGTGAAGAGCAAAAAAACATTCGTAGCGTGTATCTCACTGACCAATTTGGTAAACGTATTGCAGAGCTAGTACCTGATACATTTGATAAATTTGATCGCACGTGGAAGGCGGATGCAGACAATGTATTTGGAAACTACATCATCCCCGTAGAAGGAAAAGTTCTTGGTATCGAAGCAGTACTGCAAGATGTCACAGTAGGATTCCCCGAAGAGCTAATCCAAGTAAAGTGGATATCTCTCTACGCAAGCCCTTTTGGGCTTGATGAATCCTATCAAATTATCGCTACAGACACAGCATATCCTTCACATCAAACAGCGAGTGCAAATATAACAAACGTCAGTAATAACCGTCCTCCTGTAGTGGATATTGGCGAAGGAGAGAGTGTATTACTTGGAGAGTTTGAAATTGAAGGAGAGCATTTAGAAGGGGCAGAGCTTCAGATTAATCATCTGACATTTTCTATCGCACAAAAACACGGTGTGCTTCTTTCTCAGTTTTCACTCGGTGCTTTTCATTCAACAATTACAGTGGCGTGTTCCACAGAGGGTTCTAAGTATATTAACTGTTTTAATATCCCAGCATCTGTTGGTGTCATAGAGCACGAAAGTATCATTGTGCAGCTATGGGGAAAACTAGAAATCGATGAGACACTTGCAGATCCTATATTGCAGATAGACCTTGCAGAGCCTGGCATTATTTCTACGAGCATCGAACCAGGTATCATGGGACATATTCAATGGACTGATGGTCAAGGTGCGTATAACTGGATAGAACTTCCACATCCCATCGCAGAGGGAAGTATATGGAAGTAACTAGAGTGCGCTTTTGATGTCTTCTGCCATATCCAACGCTGCTTTCTCTGCCGCTTCTTTCCAGTCGCCTCCACTACTTGCAAAGATAATACCGCGAGAAGAATTTACTATCGCTCCGGTTCCGTCTGGAATAAATCCTCCAATGATATCTGCAGCGCTTCCACCTTGTGCACCGTAACCAGGGATCAAAATTGGGACGTGTGGCATCAGTGTGCGGAGGTATTTCATCTCTTCGGGGTACGTAGCGCCTACAACAGCTCCGACGCAGGAGAGGTGAAACTCTGGGCCACAGTTTTGTGCTGCAATCCCCTCTACAATCTGTGCCATGTGTTCGTGCACTGCTTCGTCACCACACGGTAAATCTTGTATGTCACCGCTACTCGGGTTGCTAGTTTTTACGAGGACAAAGATTCCCTTGTTGTTTTTAAAGGCAAGTTCTACGAATGGATTAAGTCCATCTGTACCGAGGTAAGGTGAAACGGTTAGCGCATCAATAGGGCTAAGTTCATTGAGGTATGCCCTTGCGTACGCTTCGCATGTAGAGCCGATGTCATTGCGCTTTCCATCTGCGATAACAAGTAGCCCCTGCTCTTTTGCGTAGGCACATGTTTCCCAGAATGTTCTCATTCCTTCCCATCCCAACTCTTCGAAATAGGCCATTTGTGGTTTTACACAGGCGGCTACGTCTTTTACGGCATCAATAATCCCCTTACAGAAGGTAAGCATTCCTTCTGCATCCTGAGAGATTCCCTCAGGGAGTTTGCTGACATTTGGATCTAATCCTACACAAACAGGCGATTTCTCCTTTGTAGCGGCCGTCAAAGCGTCTCCGAAGTGCATCAGGAGGGATACTAGCGAAGTCTGTCCTTATTCTCCACAAATACTCTGTCGATATTGCAGTGCTTCTGCGATGTGTCCTGCCTCTAGATCCTCCCTATCTGCTAAATCTGCAATAGTACGCGCTACTTTAATGGTGCGATGATACGCACGAGCAGAAAGACCCAGCCGGTCTACAGCACTTTTTAAGAGTTGCTTCGAAGGTTCATCAAGTACGCAAAGTGTATCGATGTGCTTCACATTCATTTCTTTATTCGTAGAAATAGGCAATGTTTCAAATCGATTCGACTGCCTTGTTCTTGCTTTCAGTACTCGATCTAAAATCACAGAAGACGTTTCTGCATTTTCATCAGGCTTTTTTTGTAAATCTTCTATGGGTACTGGTTGCACATCAATCGTGAGATCAATTCTATCCAGTAGTGGTTGGCTAATGCGATTCGCAATTTTCCGTGCAGATGATGAGCTGTATTGAGGTGGATTCATTGCCGCCACCATAATAAAGTCCGCAGGAAATTTCACACTACCATTTGCGCGCGTAATCGTAATTGTTCTGTCTTCGAGAGGTTGGCGCAATACTTCGAGCACTTGTGTTGGAAACTCTGCAAGCTCATCCAAAAACAGTACTCCTCTATGGGCCAAGCTTATTTCTCCAGGCCCGGGCACTTGTCCTCCACCAACAATACTAACTCCCGAAGCAGTGTGATGCACAACGCGAAATGGTCGCTCTTCTATAAGTGGACTGTCGCTTGTAAGTAAGTTTGCGATGGAATAGATCTGACTGACTTCAATAGATTCTTCTTGTGTCAGTGGCGGTAAAATTCCGCGAAATGCTTTTGCAAGAAGTGTTTTTCCAGAGCCAGGTGCACCACTCATCAGTACATTGTGCCCACCAGCAGCAGCAATCTCGAGTGCACGCTTGCAGTGTTCTTGTCCGCGCACATCAGAAAAGTCTATTAAGCCACTGATTGGCAGCACACTTGATGCAGGAGGTTCGATGGCCTTTGGCGCTTGTTCGCCATTAAGAATATTCACCAACTCTTCCAAATTATCGACTGCAATTACATTTAACCCTGGAATCAGCGCAGCCTCTGCACCATTGGCAGTAGGAACAACAATGGTTTTTATTCCTTGGTCTCTACAAGAAATAGCTGCAGGCAGCACACCACTGATGTGACGCAAGCCCCCATCCAATGCGAGCTCGCCAAGAAATGCCATACTCGCAAGTTTTTTATCATCAACAAGCACTTGCCCGTTAATAATCAGAAGTCCAAGTGCAATAGGTAGGTCATAGCGCGGACCTGTTTTGCGCAAGTTAGCCGGCGCAAGGTTAACGGTAATCGTGCGCCCAGATGCGAGTTTAAATCCACTACTGCGCAGTGCCATTTGCACGCGGCGCTTACTTTCTTGCACGGCGGTGTCCCCTAGTCCCACTATGTAGAACTTAGGCTCTTCACCACCGCGCACTGCGCCGACTTCGACAGTAACCCTTTCACTTTTTAACCCGATGCTCTGAAAACTGGTTAACTTTGTAAGCATGGACCGAGTGTACTTGTGTACACCTTGCACTGTCGATAGAATGGAGTAGACAACCGTACACCTTTGTTATGAATCATCTACAAATAGGAAAGCGAGGAGAAGCGCTAGCTACAGCGTATCTTCAAGAACGTAATTACAAGATTTACGATCGCAATGTTCGCCTTGGTCGTGATGAAATAGATATCATTGCCTACGACAAAGAGGAGAGAATGCTCGTATTTGCCGAAGTTAAAACACGTTCACAATACGATGCAGACTTTCTTCCGGCTCTTGGAATGACTCCCCGTAAAAAACGCGCACTGCGCAGGGCTGCGTGGAAGTGGATGAGTCAAAAAGAGTTCGATGCACCGTGGCGAATAGACATTATCCTTGTTATCGGAAACAAGATCTTCAAACACATTAAGCAAATGCGCTAACCACCACCCCACCCCCAAGTTGCAGTGCTGCTTTTGCAGGCCAGCGATCCATATCTTCGCCATCTTCAGATTTCATCATTTCATCCCATACAAACTTCTTGTCTTCTCCTTTTAAGAAAAAGATTTTGCGATCTGCACTTCCTATCACCACCATCGTGGTTGAGATGCGATCATGCACAGCGAAATCATCAGTCTCTGTATGAATCACAAGATGATCGCCAAAGCCTGCCGCTGGCACAGGAGGAAATAATGATGCGATGTGACCATCGCTACCAAGACCGAGAGTGACAATATGGGGAATGCCTTTCGATAACAGTTCTGCAAGCTCTCCTTCGTACTGCTCAATACATTCCTCAAGAGGCAAACTCGTATCAGGAAACGTAATGTGGTCTTCGGGAATCTTTGCATGCATCAACAATGTTTCATGCACCATCTTCTGGTTACTATCATTGTGATCTCTTTCTATATAGCGATCATCAACCAAGAAAATAAACACCTTGCTCCAGTCAATAGGCTGCTTCCCAAGTGCCTCGTAAATCGGCTGGGGTGTTGATCCACCAGAAAGCCCGAGTATGGCGCTACCAAACTCATCAATACCTTGAGAGATACGTGCAACGAGAATGTCTACACTTTGCGCAACAAAGTCTTCTTCTGATGATGCTTTAATGTGATCGTATTGCATAGGTATGTATTAAAACCATTCAATTCCATCCTTTTCTATCCACTGATCTGCAGCCTTTGGGCCTTTGCTGCCTTCTTTGTATGAGTGTAGAGGAGTATCGGAAGCATCAAGATGTTTTTGTACAGGATCTACCAGTCTCCAAGAGGTTTTAATTTCATCAAAATCAAGGAACCAGTGATGCCTTCCATGGATCGCCTCCAAAATCATCAAGCTATGTTCTGGCAAACAGTCACCAACACACACCAGTGGATCTTCGAGAACGAGTGGACGGAATGCAGGCTCCGTTCCTCCCATTTTTGTCTGTAAATGCATACGCATTCCTGCTTCTCCTTGCAGGATGATATCCAATCGGTTTGGAGCAGAGCCTTCCCCTACAGGTCTAGGCTCTTGGAATTGAATACTGATACGCGTCTCTTTTTTTTCGAGTTTCTTACCACTGTGCAAATAAAACGGCACACCATCCCACTTCGAGATACGTGTCATTAGCTTTAGGCACGCAAACGTATTTGTGCGAGATCCTTTTTCTACACCGTCTTCATCTTGGTACCCGCTGTACTGCGCTTGGAGTGCGATGTCCCCCATGTCCGTTGCAGCAGGGAGATAAAACTGCGAGAGCGCATCTTCGCGTCCTGCAGCCAAGTCTTCATCACTTTGAATGCGCATAGTTAGCAGTGATGCCATCATAAGAAGATGCGACTGGAACATATCGCGGAATGTTCCTGCAGCTTCGAAGTATCCTGCCCTCCCCTCTATCCCCTTGTTCTCCATCGCGGTAATTTCTACGTGATCAATCAGTGTGTTTTTTAAAATGCGTTCGAAGATAGGATTCGCGTGGCGCAAATAGTAAATGTTACGCACCGCTTCTTTGCCAAGATAGTGGTCGAGCAAATAGATTTCATCTTCGGCAAAACATCCAACCAATTGCTTTTTAATATCTTCAAAACTTTCAAGGTCATGCCCTACAGGTTTTTCGACAATACAACGAAATGGAATCTTGCCATCATGCACGTTTCCTTCACACAAGTTATGCGAAATGGCACCGAAGACTGTTGGTGGTACAGAATAATATGCCAAGCGTACACACTGCCCACTGCCCACTGCCCACTGTTTTTCAATACCCACTAATCGTTCTGATAACTTCTTATAGTCTTCAACATCATCATACTGACCCTGTTGGTAATACACGTGTGACATAAATTCTTCGAGAGCCGGCTCTGTCACTTCGATCATCTCTTTGCGAATCGCACTTTCTACGAGTGTACGAAATGCAGCATCATCCATGTCACTGCGGGCAAACCCCACGATGGCGTAATCTTTGGGTAAGCGTTTTTTTAGCGCTAATACATAGAGCGCTGGATACAATTTGATTTGCGCTAGGTGCCCAGATCCTCCAAAGAGGATAAGAGTAAATGGATGTGAAGTTGAGATTTCGCTCATGGAGAGGATTGTAGTGTAAAAGTGGTGCTTCGGTCTATTAATGAAGTGTGATATCATTCACCTATTCTTCCCTTACTATTATGAAACTTGATGTTAAAGCCTTTGGTCTCGCCCTTGGTATCCTCTGGGCAGCTGGTTACGCAGTTCTTGCAGTACTCACTATGACAAATGGGTATGGAGCAGACATTGTTACGTGGATGAGTAAGTACTATATCGGTTCTGGTGCAAATCCTATTGGGATTGTTGTCGGTGCTGTTTGGGCATTTGTAGACGCTGGTATTGGAGGTGTCGTTCTTGCCTGGCTGTACAACAAGTTTGCTAAGTAGAGCGTAAAACCACTTGATTTAGGCGCGCAGATACGTATAATCCTCTTAACATCATCGTTTCTATCCTGAGTAGCGAATAGGGAACCAGCCCGCTTAAAGTCGCTCCCCAACCTCCCCTTGAGGGCATGGTGGGAAATCTGGCCCCTAACGGGGGAAGATAGCCTTAGATCTACACTTCCTTCTACGCAGGGAGGTGATTTTTCCCTAATTCCCAACCCTACCCCTTACTCTCATGTCATACTTCTTCACTTCAGAATCCGTAACCGAAGGTCACCCAGATAAGATATGTGACCAAATCTCAGATGCAATGCTCGATGCAGTGCTGAAAGATGACCCCACAGGAGCATGTTGCTGCGAATGCTACACCACAACAGGTCTTATTGTTGTTGGCGGAGAGATCACAACAACAACGTATGTTGATGTGCAAAAAGTTGCACGTGATGTTCTAAAAGATATTGGATATAACAATGCAGACTACGGTATCGACTACAAGAGTTGCAGCGTCCTTAATGCGATTCATGAACAGAGTGCGCAGATAGCCCAAGGTGAAGATGAAAGTGATGGTGCACACAAAGCACAGGGCGCAGGAGACCAAGGGCTGATGTTTGGATACGCATGTAACGAGACCAAAGAGCTCATGCCACTTCCAATAATGCTTGCACACAAACTTGCGAAGCGTCTTACAGATGTCCGTAAAGATGGAACGCTCAGTTACCTTCGCCCAGACGGAAAGAGTCAAGTAACGATTGAGTATGATGAAAATGACAAACCGCTACGTGTCGACACGGTAGTTCTGGCTGCACAGCACGACGAAGGTATCACCCATGAACAAATCAAATCAGAACTTCTAGAGAATGTAATCAAACCTGTATGTGGAGAATATCTCGATGAGCAAACAAAGATTCTCGTGAACGAAACCGGAACATTCATTATCGGTGGACCACACGGAGACACAGGGCTCACAGGTCGCAAGATTATCGTAGACACATACGGTGGTATGGGTCGCCACGGAGGAGGAGCATTCAGTGGAAAAGTACCCAACAAGCAAGACCGCTCTGGTGCATACATGGCACGGTACATTGCAAAAAATATCGTTGCTGCAGGCATGGCAGATCGATGCGAAGTACAACTTGCGTACGCTATCGGTTATCCAGAACCAGTGTCTGTGCACGTCACAACATTTGGCACAGGAACTGTGGAAGACAAGGCTATCGAATCTGCAATAAAGTCTGTGTTTGATATGACGCCTTCGGGCATAATCAAGACGCTTGATCTTCGTCGTCCAATCTACAGGGCAACAGCTGCGTACGGACACTTCGGTCGGTCCGAGTTTTCTTGGGAACAGACAGATCAAATTTCTGCTTTGCAGAGTGCTGTTGCAGACATTAAGGCTGTTGCTTAGCAGAAATTGCTTCTTTTCATTCTTCTTCCTTTGTCTGCCACTGTCTGAACCTTGATTTTCATGATTCAAGGATTACCAAGATTCCATGAAATCAGGTTTATCCTGTAATCCTATGAATCATGGTTCAGATAATGAGCGACAAAGAGAACTACCTCTGAACAACGCTTGTCCCCGGATAGTAGTACTTCAGAATCTCTAGGTACTTTTTACCTTGTCTGGCTTGCCCCTCTGCGCCACAGCCAGACATTCCTACACCATGTCCGCGTAAGGTCATCCCTTCGCACCACGGGTCTTTCTTGGAGGTAAACACTTCTGCAAACGGAAAGTTCTTCCAACCGTTTTCTGCAGGTGCTCTTGTGCGTCCATCATCAGAAGAGAAATACGCTGCCTTCACGATCTCGCCATTCTTCATAATTACTTTGTTCTGTGTATCCAGTACAGACTGTACCCACTTCGCGTTATCTTCCTCATATGCAACGCCACTGTAACTTTGAAAACTTTTCCCCGTATCACTGCCGTGGTACGGCTTGCCAGGGAATTTGGTGTTACTTAGGTTCATGTAGTGCGCAGCATAACTGCGTGCAGCAACAGCAAATGCCTTTTGCTTTTCGCGTGGCTCTGTATCTGGCTGCTCGGAGAGTCCTGCAAGGTAGTCCTCGAGTGACAGCTCATTTATCAGCACCAGTTGCCCATCAACAATGCGGCATTCTATGACACCACGGAACCTATTCCACTTTGTCTTCCAGCTTTGCACCGTAATCACTCCTTCCCCTGGGTTCACGCGTACCACTCCTTCTGCAAGTGTTTGCGATCCACTCACAGCGACGCACACATTTCCATCTCTACCAAAGCGAACGATCTTTGCACGGTTTCCGTTTACATCTGCAACTTCTGTAGAAGAAATCTCCGCAGTGTTTCCCGTGTAACTCAGACGAATGCGAATGTGGCCATTCTGAGAAGTATTGTTAATTGTTAATTGTTGCTTGTTAATTGTTGGACGATAGAGTGTGCCAGTGGGTCGCATAGGCCTTTGCGTTCTCGGAGAACGTTTGCGTTGTATGTTGGTGCTTACGGCAAGCTGATCTCGATAATACGAAAGCCGAGGATTATCTAGTCTTGTGGCAGTACGTATTTGTCTTTTGGTTCTATAAAATCTGCGAGAGAGTTGTTGTCCTGCTTCCTGTAGCCTCGTACTTAAGCGTGTTTGAGATTTATCTTTGTACCCTTTCGATGCCATCTTAGGGAATGTCACTCCTTTCATTAAATCTCCAGCGATAACATTACTGCGAACCTGTGAAACCGTATGGCTCATAAAAAATCCAGGACACTCTGTAGAGATAAGGTCTTTATGACGCAGGATTGTTTTTACATTTTTTCCATGAAACGTCACAGTGCGATTTAGGTTGATGTCATACGTTTCACCGAGGTGATTTAACAGCCACTGTAAGGATTGAATTTGTTGTATCGTCGGCTGCTCTTCCTCAAAGTTTCCCATCAATGCTACGCCCACAGTGCCCACATTTCCGCAGTACACATGGCCACCAACAACATTCTTCCCTCCACTGCGCCCCTCATAAATACCACCTTGTTCATCAACAACATAGTGATACCCAATGTCTCCCCATCCACGACTATTGGTATGGTATTCATAGAGTGCACGCATCCGTTCTACAGTGGGACGGTTATCACCAGCCACTTTTTGTGCAGTGTGATGCACAACTAGTAGTTTTACCTTTGGTGAGTAGCGTTGTGCCCAACGGTATTCGTTACCAGAGACGTCATGCGTTTCGGTGTTACTCGCCTTAAAGTCATTCGGATAGTTTACCTGTTTCATTTCGCAGTCATCTACGCGCTTACTACTAGTGCTACTACTCGTTCCCGTACTCGTACCATTTCCACGGACAACAGCCGTATCACTCTTTGCTATTTGTGGTCCACGAAAAAGGTATTCATCATTTGCTCCCCAGTCTTTACGACTTAATATCTTTGGTGATCGGTAAAACTGCGTCGCAGCGAGGCTGTACTTGGCAGGCTCTTTACTCACAACGATCGGGTGAAGTTCAACACTTTGTACCTGCCCACGCATCACGATCTTTTTTACAGGTTCTGGGAATATCACAAGATCACTCTCCATCATGAGAGGATCAAATTCTTTTTCGATAGCAAACTGATGCCATCCATCAGTAGTTTGGATCATCACCTGCGTATCGTCATGTGGCAAACGTACGCTCAGAGCATCAATAGGCTCATCAAACGTAATGGTTTTTTGGGTAAGGGCAGATCCTGAAATTAAAAAACATACCACAACCAGAGCGGGCATACTTGCCCGCATTTGAACCAGAGAGGTTAAGAATGTTTTTTGCACGGAGGCATTCTACACGTTCAACACCTTTTCGTAATTATCAATCATCTTCTCGGTAGTAAATTTTTCTTCTGCAGTTCGTTTTCCTGTCTTGCCAATGCGGGACCTTGTTGCCGTGTCTTGCATTTGATTTATGGCTGCAGCTAGGGCTTGGCTGCTGCCCGCAGGAACAATTAACGTATCAGAATTATCAGAGAGATACCGTGCAATACCGCAAGCATCAGTGCAAATAGTTGGAATGCCCCGAAGCATTGCTTCGGCAACAACCAGACCGAATGGATCTTCTTTTCGTGACGGCAAAACAAGCACATCGATCTCTTTGTACACATCGTTTACATCAGGCACTTCTGCTTTTACAGAAACTGTTGCAGAGCTTTGGATGTACTCATCACCTTTTCCATTAATCAGCAGTGTTGCATTATCGACCATGCGCATTGCCTCCACCAAAACATCAACCCCCTTCTCTTTACTGAGTCTCGCTATACATCCGACGCGCAATGTTTCATCAAAATCATGTTTGGTAAAATTGTCTGGCGGAAGATCAACACCATTAGGAATACCGATGACATTTTTATATTCGAGACTTCTAAAAATATCAGCACTCAAATCAGAAACACAGATAGTCGTTACATTCTCACTCATGTGTTGCAGTTGCGAGAGTGATGGATTTTTCGCAAGCCAATCACCAACAGTGTCATGTTCTATCCAACACACTTTTATACCCTTCGATACTGCATAGGGTGTAAGAAGAATTTTTTCAGTAAGACTGAGCATGACAATAGTTGTCGGTTCTAGGTTCTCAGTTCTCAGTGTAGCGATCAGTTTTTTTCGTATATTCCATTTACGCCATAGAAAACTAATAGCATCCCACTTTGTAACAGGTGGTTTTCCTACTGACAACCGACAACCGACAACCGACAACTTCTCACACCGATCAAGTAGCACCGGACAACTCCCCAAAAAACTTACCTCATGTCCACGATCTATCAATCCTTTCATCAGAACGGTCGTCTGATTTTCTGCACCACCGTTAGCAGACTCAAATGGAAAACGAGTAAATAAAATTTTCACTCATGCATACTATCATTCCTACAGAAGTTCACTAGTCACGAATTACTAATTTTGCTCCAATTTCCCGATAAGCTCCGTAAGCTTTTCCATTTGTAAGCGCATTTGCCCCATCTCCTCTTCCATGCGATCCTTTTCTGCATTAGCAGAATCGACAGTAATAGAGCTACCGATAGCCTTATGCATAGAGCCAAACATACTCTGCCAGGAGGTAGCAACAGGAAGCATGAGCGCTACTCCTAGAGAGAGGGCAATAGCCTTAGGAAGATTTCTATTTGAATGTGACATGGTAACTGATTTTTGTGTACGAGTATTATTATAACATAATTACAATAATCACGCAATAACTCAAATCCTCCATTTCTCCAGCAAATTCATCACCGTATCTACGACTTCCTCCTCCTCAAATGAGGTGCAGATATAGGCTTCAGCACCTGCCTGCGTAGCATCAGATTGATATCGATCAGAATTACTGGAACTCGCCATAGCAATCTTCGCTGTAGGTACTTTTTCCCGTAAATAGGCGATAACTGCAGGACCATTCTCTGATGGCATTTCGTAGTCAATAAAGGCAGCCTCGGGCTTCTTTTTATCAATCAACTCTTTGGCTTCTTCCGTCGTAGTTGCACGAATGATCTTAGTTGCTACGCCAGACTTGTTTACCATGGCTTCTAGCCAGTCCCCCTTTGCATCGGAATCATCAGCTATTAAAAAAGTGTCCATATATTGATTATAGCTCTAAATCTTACTCTATGCAGGTGTTGCCTGAATAATTTGATTCAGTTGTTTACACACTTCTACCATAGATTTCTCGCTACTATTTATCACATGATCAAATCCATCGGCATCATTTTCTATACCAAGAAATACGCTAATAATGGGATCTTCAATCTCGCTATAAATCCCTTCGAGCATTTCGCTTTCTGGGCAGGTAATCAAAATACGATGACCTTTTTCATGTGCTTCTTTGGCACACTCGCAGGCAACCATTGTCATAAAAGCCATCTGGAATCCAAATACATCCTCATCCTCCATGTCGTCAGCACCTTCAATTTCTTGGTCTTGAATATCCTCCAATGCAAGATGTCGCCAATCATCATGATTCTCTAGGAACTCATCAACGATGAGCGCCCGAGCCATTTCGGTGGATCCTGCTAGAAGGAGAAACATAGGTAGTAGAAATTGTATGTATCAGAACATTATAGCATAGAAACAGAGTTGGATTAAGAGTCAAGAAGTGGCTTACATAAGCCAAACAGCTATTTCCCAATCACTTCCTGCCCACCCATATACGGTCTTAACACCTCTGGAACGGTAATAGTGCCATCGGCATTCTGATATTGTTCGATAATTGGGATCAAAATTCGAGGACTGGCTATGCAGGTGTTGTTGAGCGTATGGACGAATTTCTTTTCGCCTCCCTCGTCATATCGAATATTTAACCTGCGAGATTGATAGTCTCCAAGGTAGCTACAACTGTGTGTCTCGCCGTAACTGTCACGACTTGGCATCCATGTTTCGATGTCCTGCATAAAGACTTTTCCTTTACCCATGTCTCCAGTGCACACATCAATTACACGGTATGGCAATTTAAGTGCTTGTAGTACGTCTTCTGCATTCTGACGGATCTCTTCAAATAGCTTGAGGGCTTCGTCAACGTCACCTTTACACAACACCACCTGTTCTACTTTTTCAAACTGATGCACACGGTACAAACCCTTTGTATCTTTTCCGTAGGTTCCAGCTTCTCTGCGAAAGCAACTGCTTGATCCTGCGTAACGCTTTGGCAGCGCATCGCTCTTCAAGATTTCATCTTTGTGGTAGCTACACACAGTAACTTCTGATGTTCCGATCAAATACAAATCATCACTTACTATCTCGTCTTCTTCTTTGCCACCAACAACATAAATTTGATTTTCATCAGACCCTGGGAAAAACCCAGTACCCATAAAGCATTCGTAGTTTGCCATCAGTGGTGGGCTAAACAATTCGAACCCCTTGGCATGTAGATGATCCATCGTAAAGTTGAGCACTGCTTGTTGTAGCCTTGCACCGTCACCTTTCAGGTAATAGTTTCGCGCTCCCGAAACCTTCGCACCGCGAACGAGATCAATAATATCAAGCTCTTCACCAAGGGTAACGTGATCTTTTGGTTCAAAATCAAATGTTGGTAGCTCTCCTTCTTTGCGTACCTCGACGTTTCCTTCTTCGTCTTTACCTACAGGGACACTGTCGAGTGGTACAGAAGGGAATAAGTACTGCATATCCTTCCACTGCATTTCTACTTCTTTAAGTTCAGCTTCTGCTACTTTTAACTCTTCACTCTTCACTTTTAACTCTGCAAGCATTTTTTGCTTCTCTTCTCCCTCCAGATTCGGCATCAACTTGTTGGCCTCGTTTTGCTTTGCACGTTTATCTTCTACTGCAGGGATCAACTCTTTACGCTTCTCATCTAGTTTTAAAAATGCATCAATATCAATTGTAAGGTTTTTATCCTTTGCAGCCTTTTTGTAGGCTTTAGGATTGGCGCGGAGGTCTTGGAGGTCGATCATCCCTTAAAGGATATCGGACTTAAGGCGCTTATGGCTAGTACCAATCGTACATTCTCGCTTGAGGTCTGTTATTGCATGAATGATGACAACCAATCAGCATCATGTAGTTCTGTATGGGTTAAACGCCAATAGGCTCGTCTTGTAGCATCTTTAATCAGTGTTTGCTCGGCGAATATGGCACCATATCCCTCATCATGTTTTTTTACTTCTGCCTCTTCAAGAAATTGCTGTGCAGCGCCTAGTAGAAGTGTGTTTGCAAGATTAGTACGATTCTCCTGACGCATTCCTATTTCACCCATTACTTTAGCGCATATTATAGGATCTACGGTTTCCGTTTCCCATTGTATCCTCTTACGCTCTCCCGTTGCTGATCTAAACTCCGCTGGGCTGTTTTCAATCAGCACCCCGATACTTGGAGATATAACATAATAAAGTTCTGGATCACTCTCTTTGTCAGGAGTAACAAATTTAAGTATCATATCTAATGACAACTTCGAAACAGGGGCATCTGCTTTTGCGCCTTCTATTGCATTATACTGACAAGGAAATAGATTATTGAAATCAGCAGAAGAGAGTTGGTCCTTGAGGGTTTCATAGGCATCCATTTTGATGTCATTAATTTGTGCATCTTCTTGCAATTGACGCGCATCTTTTGCAATAGGCCTGTCATCGTCGTGTTCTGCGTTAATCATAAAAGGGAGTAGACTATTTGATCATACATCAGGCCTCTGTACAATACATCGACATGTCAAAAGATATTCCCTTCCGGCTCGTATCTGATTTTAAACCCGCTGGTGACCAGCCAGAGGCTATTGCAAAGCTTTTAGACACTATAAAGGCCAAAGAGAAGCATCAGATCCTTTTGGGAGCCACAGGGACAGGAAAGACGTTTACCATTGCAAATATCGTCCAAGAGCTGCAGAGACCTACTCTGGTACTTGCACACAACAAGACATTGGCCGCACAGCTGTGCAGCGAGTTCCAAGCATTCTTCCCTGATAACGCGGTAAGTTACTTCGTTTCGTATTACGATTACTATCAACCGGAGGCCTATATGCCATCGACTGATACGTACATCGAAAAAGATGCTTCGATCAATGATGAAATTAACAAGTATCGTCATGCAGCAACGCATAACCTTCTTTTGAGAAAAGATGTAATTGTTGTCGCGTCTGTAAGCTGTATTTACGGTCTTGGTAATGTGGCAGACTACGAAGCCCTAGCGATCACGCTCGAGAGAGGCCAAAAGCTACAGCGCGATAAGCTACTTCGGCAACTGACTGATATTCAGTACACCCGTAGTGGAATGGAGTTCCGCCAGTCACAGTTTCATGTGCTGGGTGACACAGTAGAAATTTTCCCTCCAGGAGGAGACACGGTGTTTAGAGTAGAAATGCCTTTCGATGAAATCGAAACGATTCAGGAAGTCGATAGTTTTACAGGCGAACTGATAACAGATCTTCAGAAATTTACGGTCTTCCCAGCTGCGCACAACGTAACCACCAAAGAAAAGATCAACCAAGCAATCGAAGGAATAAAAATCGATCTTGATATTCGTGAAAAACAACTACTAGATGCAGGAGAACGCGGAAAAGCAGAGCGCATCAGGACACGCACAGAGTATGACCTCGAGATGCTTCTCGAAACGGGATATTGTACAGGAATCGAAAACTACATGCGCTACTTAAGCAACAAGGGTAAGCCTGATGTACCACCGAGTACATTGCTCGATTACTTCCCCGATGACTTTCTCATGTTCATTGATGAGTCACACATCTCTGTGCCACAAGTGGGTGGGATGTACGAGGGAAACCGGTCTCGCAAAAACACTCTCATCGAATACGGGTTCCGCCTGCCAAGTGCACAAGACAACCGTCCGCTTAAATTTGATGAATTCGAACAGCGCACACATCAGAAGATCTACGTTTCTGCAACGCCAGGAAAGTATGAATACAAAAACACGGAAAAGAAATTCATCGTAGAGCAGATCATCCGCCCGACAGGACTCCTAGACCCCATTGTTACGGTAAAGCCTACCAAGAACCAGATCGACGACATCACCAAAGAGATCAACGAAACGATCGATCGTGGAGAGCGTGTGCTACTTACAACACTTACCAAGAAGTCCGCAGAGCAACTGGATGAGTATCTACGAGACCAAGGGTATGCCGTGCGTTACTTGCACAGTGATGTCGATACCTTCGAACGTATAGAGATCCTCAGATTACTCAGGCTCGGACAGATTGATATCATTGTAGGTATCAACTTGTTACGAGAAGGACTCGACCTGCCAGAGGTAAGTTTTATCGCCATCCTCGATGCAGATAAGCAAGGGTTCCTTCGCTCACGTGATGCTCTGATCCAAACCATTGGTCGTGCAGCACGTAACGTGAACGGGCACGTCACGCTGTATGCCGATAAAGAAACAGATGCCATAAAACAAGCTCTCGAAGAAACCGATCGCCGAAGAGAAATTCAAGATGCACATAATAAAAAACACGGCATCACTCCAAAGACGATCATCAAAGCTATTCACGATATCGCCGACGGCGAGAAGGCTCTCGAGCTGCGTCGACCTAAGCGCGATCACACTAAGATTCCAAAAGACGAAAAGAAGCGCTTGGTAGAAGAGATGGAAAACCAAATGGCACTTGCAGCGCAGAACTATGAGTTCGAAAAAGCAGCAGATCTACGAGATGAGATTGATATGCTCAAAAAAGAACTCTAGTTGCTCCTCCTCCATTCATACCAGCATTGTGCCTGTCGCCTTCCACTTAATTCTACACAATTTGTAGAGGTGAAGTTATAGCGCTTTGTTTCAGCCTCACGTACCTGTTGTCTGTAAGCATTAATACGCGCATCTTTTTCTTCAGAAGTAATACCCTGCAACTGTCGTAATGATGCAGTTCCACGTCGCAAACGAATTCCACCACTGCGACTTGCTTCGTTAATACGACGAATCGTTGTATCCGAAGAGCGGTTTTTACGGTCCCAGAAGTGTGGAGTTACTCTACGTATTCCACTGTATGCCCTGCTATCTAAGTCTTCTTGGATGCGCCTTCGCTGAGTCTCACGAAGATAGTCAGATCTTCTTTTAAACGAATTGATAGAACCAGACCCAGTTGTAAATTGGTCGATATTTCTGCGCTCCAGAGACCTCTTATTACGACGGTAGCGTTCTGCTTCTCCAACAGGCCTGCGGAAATTCCGCTGGCTCATTCTCCGAATAGCATTTGGGTCCATTCCAGGTGTAGCGTAAGCAGAATCTACTATTGCAAAAGAAAATAGTAGAGAAAGCACTGTCGCAGAAGCGAGTAAAATTGGTCGTTGCATATGGAAGGGTAAGCAAAAGTATACTCGTTGTTAGAGGAATAGCGAAATGAGAAAAGTAATTTACCTCACCCCCTAGCCCAGATACTTACTGTAGCAACTTCTCTTACCAGAGAAACCAATACAGAGGTGCTCCATTGGCATATCAGTGTTTCTAAGAAATTGATTCTCAATCTGTAAGAAGAATCACTAGTAAATTTTGATTGTCTTTGCAGATGCATGATACGTTGTTTCTCCTATGCGTATTCTAGCCATTCGCAGCGGTGTTTATATTACAACAGTCAGGGTGTTTGCATGATCGAGCAGTATGCCGATCCGAGTAATTACAATCCCGATCGATTTCGTTCGTATCCAACATCCGTCAGCACCTGTACTGCATGTGCGTATCCTTTTGGTGTGCCGGTATCAAGACGAGTGCCTTCGCATTCCAGTCCGTGTATAGGGATGCTTCCGAGTTGTTCGATCAATGCATCAATCAAACGAATTTCTCCACCATGACTTGCGCCAATATTGGGTAAGACATCAATTGTTGATTTAGGAACGATATAACGGCCTACAATTCCAAGATTGCTTGGCGCATCGTTAGACTCTGGCTTTTCTACAAGCCCTTTTACAGAAACCAAGCCAGAAATAGTATCGTGATTCTTTTCTGGATCAACAATCCCGTAACGATTGGAATCTGCTGGGTCGATTGCCTCTAGAGCTACTAGAGCTCCTTGCTCGTCATCAGTGAGAGCATTATGAGCATCTATCAATTGTTGCAATCCGGATTTGCCTCCTACAAAGAGGTCATCACCAAAGAGTACAGCAACCGCATCGCTATTTACCCAGTCAGCAGCTTGTAAAATAGCATGACCATCTCCATGTAATTCATTTTGATAGACCACATGAAAGTCCGCACTGTCATATTTTTTGAGGTGACCTAAGTGTTCTAGTTTTCCGCGCTTCTTAAGCTCCTCCTCGAGTTCTGGATTTTCGTAGAAGTATTGGGGGATCATTTCTTTGCCTTGTGAGATTACAAAGCAGATATCTTTGATTCCAGCATCTATACATTCATCAACAATCTTGGCGATAATTGGTTGATTCCCAATAGGCAACATCTCCTTAGGAACAGATTTAGTCCACGGGAGAAAGCGTGTTCCAAGACCTGCGACCGGTAATATTGCTTGTGTGATAGGCATATCGCGAGAAAGTGTATCAGATGTTTTGCCCCAAAGATTGTGAATTTTGCTACAAAACGGATGTTTTACAAATAGGTAAATAGTGTAAAAGATCCAAAATAGTCAAAAAACCCCGAATTTTTCTTTGCTTTTACGATTTATGCAGTAAAGTTCGCGTCCATTAATCACCTCATCAGGCATCAGAATTGACCTCTTGGCCAATCTCAGCTACAATGATCTGATTTTCCTACTTCAAATATTATGTCTACCAAGAAAGAAACAGCACTGAACAAAGTACAAAATCTCTACCTTATGCAGGTGGAACTTTGGAACTTTCTTGATGGCTCTAGTACGGACGCTAACAAAGTAAAGAGCGCACAGAAGACTCTTAAAGATTTCAAAGCACTTCTTAAAGAAGTAGACTGGCAGGTTATGGGAGGAGAGGATGTTTTGCAGAGCATGCAATTGATCCCAACTGAGGTAAACGCAAAGCTGAAGAAAGCTCCTGCTAAGAGAAAGGCAGTAGCAGTGAAGAAGACAGTGAAGAAAGTAGTCAAGAGCAAAGCAAAGAAGAAGACACAGAAAAAGAAATCGAAGTAATCAAAGAAAACAAGGATCCTCGATTTTCTGGAATTCGTTGATTTCCTCGATTTCTTTATATTCTATCCTTCACTAATACGAACTATTTTCACCTTCTCCTCTTTAGGGATGATCACTTTCAAGATGGCATCTTTTGAGAACGTTGCTTTTACTTTTTTAGGATCGATAGAGATCGGTAGCGTAATACTGCGTTCAAAATCTCCCCAGAAACATTCCTGCAAGTAGTACTGGTCTTGCGGGATGGTATCACTTGGGTTTCTTGCTCCTCGAATGGTCAATACCTTGTCATCTACTTCGATATCAATGTCACTGAGTTTTACACCAGCAATAGGAGCACGAATAATGTAGTACGTATCAAGCTCATAAATATCTACGGCAATCTGACCCGTTTGCGTACTTGTTGGACGAATAACAGCCTCTTCCACAGGCTTGTTCTCCGCATGCACCGGTAGTGCATCGGTAGTCTGTGTGGACTGCTCTTGTCCAAACGCGCTGAAGATTCCTTGGAAGGGTGAGGGGGTCATTTCATTCAATGGTACAGAACAATCATGCTTTTCTGCAAATTCCTCCTGGCAATGCGAGTTGTCAGTTTTCAGTTCTTTGTTGCCAGTAACATTTGATCTTTACTGAATTCTGACAACCGACAACCGACAACCGATCACTAGAAACACAGTAAAAACTCTAGTACTATCCCTCCAATGATTCATATTGCACGTCGACAGATCGGACTCTTCCTTCGTGGCTTCTGTATGGGGGCTGCAGACATTGTCCCCGGTGTTTCCGGAGGAACAATGGCGTTTATTTTAGGAATATACGAAGAGCTGATTGATGCAATTGCCCTCTTCGGAAAGAAAGCATTTTGGCGAGACATAGTCCACGGCAAAATTCATCACGCATTTACACTCCCAAAATGGGGATTCCTTATTTCTGTTGGCTCAGGAATTCTGTTTGCTGCTGCTTTACTTGCTTCTCCATTAGAGCATTTGCTCGAGACAGAGCCAACGCGCGTATGGAGTTTCTTCTTTGGATTAGTATTTGCTTCAATCTTTGTTGTAGGCGTACGTGTAAAGAAATGGATTCCACGTCGCGTCATCGCATTACTCTTTGGATGTGCCGTTGCGTATGTTCTCGTTGGGCTAGTGCCTGTACAGACTCCAGATGCTGCATGGTTCCTTGTGCTCTGTGGAGCTATTACTATCTGCGCAATGATTCTCCCAGGAGTATCTGGTGCATTTCTTCTCGTGCTTCTTGGTAAGTATGAGTTTGTACTCTCTGCCGTAAACAATCGTGACGTTGGCCCTATCGCATATATCGGTATAGGTGCTGTTGTAGGTTTGGTCCTCTTCTCTCAGGTACTTGGATGGCTCTTTGCAAAGTATCACGATTTAACTGTCGCACTTCTAACAGGGCTGATGATTGGAAGCCTCAGAAAAATCTGGCCATGGAAAGTAGGAACAGAAAACATGATTCCAGATTGGAATGGAGACACTGCACAAGTCGTTGGATTTATGGCGCTAGGAGCAGTGCTAGTAATTGTTATAGAAGTTGTCGCAGCAAGAGAATTAAGAATTAAGAATTAAGAATTACGAGGATTTGCGTGCATTTCTTTTCATAATTCATAATACTTCATTCATAATTCTTTTCTTTACTATGAAACGCTCCCACATCATCTCACTTGTCATCATTATCCTCATCCTTGGATGGGCGTGGACAGGCTACAACGGTTTTGTAGCAGCACACGAAGCAGTCGATGGTTCTTGGGCTCAAGTAGAAACGCAGTATCAGAGGCGTGTCGATCTTATCCCTAATCTTGTCTCTACTGTAAAAGGTGCAGCTGCATTCGAGAAAGACACCTTTGTCGAAGTAACAGAAGCAAGGACTAAGTGGATGAACGCAGGCAGCAGGCCAGCGCAAGTAAGTGCTGCAAATGGCATGGAGGGTGCACTTGGACGTTTGATGCTTACATTCGAGAACTATCCAACGCTACAAGCGACACAAGCGTACCGTGATTTAATGATTCAACTCGAAGGAACAGAAAACCGCATTGCTGTTTCTCGGCGTGACTACAATGAGATCGTTCGTATCTATAACGTTCGCGTAAAGCAGTTCCCTGCGTTCGTTCTTGCGAAAGTATTTGGCTTTGGACCAGAAGAATTCTTTGAGTCTCAGGAAGGTGCCGAGGATGCTCCAGTCGTTAACTTCGAATGAGAACTCTTTTCCTTGCCCTAACCCTAACCCTAACCCTAACCCCAAACGCTTATGCGTTTGATGTGCCAGAAGCTGACGGGTTTGTTACAGACATCGCAGGTGTTCTTTCTGCGAACGAAGAACGAAGCCTCGAGATCGATCTGCAAAATTACAAAGGTGAAACCAGTAACGAGATCGCCATACTCATCATCAATACACTTGATGGTGAGGTAATAGCAGACACTGCAGTAGAAGTAGGGCGAGAATGGGGCGTCGGTTCTGCGGAGAACGATAACGGCTTGCTTCTACTGATCGCCATAGAAGACCGTAAGATTTTTATTGCTGTGGGATACGGCCTCGAGGGTGCAGTACCCGATCTTGCAGCAAAGCAGATCATCGACAGAGAAATTACTCCGGAGTTTAAGAGTGGGAATTACAGTGGAGGTATCACTGCGGGAGTGGCCGCACTCAAAAGTCAGATAGGAGGAGAGTACGAGGTATCAAGTACATCAATATCAGAGAATCTTGACGGAGTGCCTACTCCATTATGGATGATTCTTTCTGTGTTTGGATTGTTCTTCTTCTTTATGTTCTACCAATTCTTTATCGGAGTTCTTCTGACAATTTCACCAAGTAGATCATGGTGGGAGGGAGGGTTTCTTGGGGGGATGTTTGGGTTCTTCTTTGGAGGAATAACAGGGCTGATTGTTCTTGGAGCCGCCGGGGCACTTACAGATTTTCTCGCTTCTATGCTCTATCTTAAACATAAGCCATTTCGCGAATTCTTAAAGAAGCAAAAGAAGAAGAAAAAAAGTGGAGAAGGTATATGGGTGATAGGTGGAGGAGGCAGAGGAGGATCTTCTGGAGGAGGAGGTGGTTTTGGTGGAGGTGGTTTTGGTGGTGGGGGTGCAGGTGGTAGTTGGTAGAAGTGGAAAACGGAAAACGGAAAACAATCAAGTTAATATACTGTAGCTTTTTCCACTTTCCACTTTCCACTTTCCACTTTCCGTTTACACTGTTTAACAATGACAATAATGCACGCTCTCTTCTTAGGTTTACTACAAGGAATCACTGAGTTCCTCCCTATCAGTAGCTCAGGACATCTTGTTCTTGCAGAGCTGCTCTTTAATATTCACGTCGCACCCAAAGACATGCAGGGACTTAATACACTCTTACATACTGGAACACTGCTTGCACTACTTTTGGTGTATGCACAAACATGGATAGCCTTTGCTCGCGCACCGTTTATAAATGACGAACAGCATTCCATCAAGCTGGTACTACTCGTTATCGCAACGATCCCTGGTGCACTTGCTGGATTTTTTTTAGAAGACTGGATAGCAATCAACGTCCAATCTTTACTAAGTATCGGTCTTGCGTTTGCAGTTACGGCAATGATTTTATTGCTCGGTGAGTACAGTCCACACAAGACGCAAAGCGTATGGCATAAACTTTTGCACCCATCAGAATCCGAACCAAGCAAACTTACCACGCGGTCTGTATTTTTTATTGGTTGTACACAGGCACTCGCACTTATCCCAGGACTCTCGCGTAGCGGGCTTACCATCTCTGCAGGTCGTATGATGGGGTTGGATCGTAAAGATGCACTCGACTTTTCATTTCTCATGGCAGTGCCGATTATCGCAGGAGCTAGCACGCTTGCCGTACTTGATCTCTTTACAGGAGACCTGATACTACCCTCTCTACAGATCACTTCCGTGGCAGTTGCTACATCATTTATTTCTAGCTTTGCTTCTATTATTTTCTTACGGAAATTTGTTATTAGTAGAAGTTTGGCATGGTTTGTGCCGTATCTTTTTATTCTTTCGATTATTACTATTATTCTTTCCCAAACTTTTGCAACGTAAAATATAATTCACAGACATTTTTCTCTTGAAAACAAAAAAAGAGTCAGTACAATCTACGAACTAAGGGAAACAATTTTTTACTTTTCTTTTTCCACTCACACTCATGCCAACAGCCGTTCTCAAAAATAGTATCCGCCGTCTCCGCTTCGAAAAATCTATGACACAAGAGGAGCTCGCATTAAGAACGGGTGTTAGTCGTCAAACAATTATGAGTATAGAACGTGGAGACACAAACCCTTCTGTACTTCTTGCTTTCAAGATTTCTGCAGCACTAGAAAACCCTATTGTTGACGTCTTTGTAATGGAGGGGACGCTAGTCCCAGTTTAGGCCAACAAGAAAATTTAGCTTAAGGTGCATGAGAGTGCGCCTTTTTTTGTGCCTGTACAGCTACCCCTAGGTCACAGATAAATATCTGCGGTTCTTTCTTTCCGTTCCACGCATCAATACCAATCCGAGCAACGACATCAAACTTTTCATTACCGCTTGCAAGGTGTGCCATGCCAAAACCAATAGCTTTGATACCACTGATGCGCGCTTGCAAGTGTGTCTGATCTTTTCCGCACGCCCGAGCATCTTGTAGTGAGACATTGCGTAACAAAAATAGTGGCTCGGCATTTCCTTGTCCAAATGGTTCGAGTAATTGTAATTTTTCACAGAAGGCTGTTGTGATATCTGTTGCATCAAGTACTGCGTCAATCTGCAGAGTCGGTTCGAGTAATTGTTCATCGACATGTGCACGTACATCTTCGATCAATCGATCGCGTAACATTTCAAAATGCTCCACCGTAAATGTGCAACCTGCAGCTTGTGCATGTCCACCGTAACTTAAGAGTAGGTCACTTACACGACCAAGGCCTTCTGCAATGTTGTAGCATGGAGGGCTACGCAGAGATGCGGTACATGTTCTACCATCGGTATGTGCGACGAGGCTGGGCTTACCAAAGTGTTCTGTGAGTCGTCCGGCAATAAGTCCGACAATGCCATGGGGATAGTCTCCACTAATTTTTGCGATTAATGGTGGTACTGCATCTTGTTCACATTCTTCCACAACTTCTTTTAGCAGAGTACGTGTGATGTCTTGCCGCTGTTTATTGAGAAGATCCAGTTGCTCCAAAGCATCTCCACCATCTAGTAGAGCTTGCAGTGCAATGCCTGCTTCGGTCATGCGACCAGCAGCGTTAATGCGTGGCGCAACGCGGAAGGCAATATCAATCGAAGTCATGGGTGCATCTTTAGGCTTACATCGTTCTCGCAGTTGCCCCAATGGCCCTCCTTCTATTTGGGTAAATGCCTTTAGTCCCAATTGTACGAGCGTACGGTTGTGCCCTCGCAGTGGTACTAAGTCTCCCACTGTTCCGCACATTGCTAGTGCTATGTCTTCATTCATCCCGTTCCATTTACCATCCTCAAGTGCAAAGATAAGAGCAAACACGACACCGGCACCTGCGGGGTGTGGAAGAGGGTGCGAGCAGAGCGCAGGGTGAATCAGCGCAAACGCTTTCGGCAACTCTTCGTGCACACTGTGGTGATCGGTAACAATCACATCAATACCAGCATTTTGTAACATCTCCACTTCTTTCACAGAGGCTATACCGGTGTCACACGTTATCAGTAGTTTTACTCCTGCTGCCATAATTTCTTTCGCGGTTTCTGGCTTTAGTCCGTACCCATCACGCACACGATGAGGAAGTCGTACGAAAGGCTCAGTGTTGTATCGACGAAAGTATCGCACCAGTTGAGCAGTAGCAGTCACACCATCGCAATCGTAGTCACCAAAGATGCCAATCTTCTCACCAGAATCTATTGCAGATCGAATACGCTCTTTGGCTTTTTGCATATCAGGATAGATCGATGGGGGGATAAGTTTTGCATTCTCTTCTATATCACGTTCTTTTAAGAGTCGCAGAAGTACGTGGGAGGCATTGAGCGCCTTGGTATGCTCCGGTAGGCTCCAATGCTTGTCGGTGAGTGAAAGTCCGTTCATAGGCAACTACAGTACCAAAAAAAATGCACCTGCGTATATGACACAGGTGTCTGTTCTGATCAAATACCAAAAAAATGGCTTAATACAGGGCTAAACATTGTTCTAATTCTTCTTAGAACGTCTGCACTTGAGTTTCGGATTTCTTTGCTCTTCGTAGAACAAAGAATACACATCCCACCATAACAAGGGCTGCAACGATACTTCCAGCTCCAGTAGGAGCAAGGTCATCTGCAAAGGAGTGCAATACGTTCTGTAGCTGCGCAGTTGCTTGGTTCTGGTTGATGCGAGAGAGAAGACGCATTGTGCGTAGAAGTTCTAGGTTCGCACTGTCACCAAGACCTGCAGCAGGTGCTCCACCAGTAGGAACGACGTAGTAACCGCCTGCTGGAAGACCATACTGCTGTGGCTCTTGCGGAGTGGATGCAAATACTGGCTCTTCAACAATTGGGTTCTGTAATTCAAATGCACGCTCTTGTTCTCGTTCACGACGTGCTGCAGACTCTCCAGATTGCAATGTTGTTCGCATTTGTCCTTCACGCGCTGAAGGCGGCAAAAAGAGTTCTCGACTAAGAAGCACCTCATCAGGGTTTAAGTATGCGAGTGCTGACATAGGAGCTACCAAGAGCGCTAGTGCTGCCGTAAGTGTAAGTTTCTTAATCATCTGATTATTATACAGTAAAATAGGAAATTTAACAATCATCACCTCCACCAAGAACACAGAGATATACCTCATGCTCATCAAATATGCCATCTCCGTCACTATCGACATTTCGAGGGTTATATTCTCCTTTGTCAGGTTCGTAGATACCATTGAGGTTTTTGTCCTCTCCTCGCAAGTCCTGTCCTTTGTTTACCTTACAAATACCATCACAGAGACCATCACGATCGGTATCCCATTCTGTAGGGTTGGTTTCTCCAGGCTCAAAGCGACCATTACGGTTTGCATCTTCGATACCATCGATAATACCGTCACCATCAGAATCACGCTTGGTAGGGTGACTTCCTAAGCGGAATACTTCGAGTCCATCTAGGATTCCATCACCATCAGTATCAGGATTTTTATTATCAGATCCATACGCACGCTCGAGTGAGTTATTAAGACCATCACCATCCGTATCTGCTCCGACAGGGATAGACTTTTCTGTCATAACATAGCAGGTGTTTCCACCAGTAAAGATTTCTACTTGGTGTCGGATACGAGACTGTAATCGATTTTGTGTTTCATTGAGGTCGGTTGCTGTTAGGTTTTCAAATATTGAGAATGTACGACGACGTTGTGCAATAAGCTCTCGGCGGCGATATTCTCTCTCTGCTTCCGAGAGAAACAAGTCTCCAGGGAACCCTCTTCGAACATTATTACTCGAGTCGTGAATGTTTTGTGGAAAGCAGTATCCCCAATAGCGAGTACCTTTCATACCATTGAGTCCATTATCTCCCCTTCGGCCAAACAGTACCTTACGGGTAATGCGTGTAATCTCTTCTGGTATGTGAACAATCACATTGCGGTCTGCAGGGATAGTAGCTCCCGACAGTACCTGCTTAGCAGTGATCGTCACCCATTCTATTTTACGTGTTTGACTCTTCGGAAGAAGACGCCCCTCTATAGAAGCAAAACCTCCTCGAGAAAATCCATACACTACTAGTGCCAACGAAAAGACACCGAGTACAATGGTAGCCCATCGCAAAGCATTTCTTGTAATGTGTGTGTTTATTGAAACCATCAAGATATTATAGCAGATTTCTGGGATTTTAGCTCATGTTTATGTATATTTATACAATATTTTACAATAAGTGACTAGCGATTGATAACTCGTGATTCGTAAATATCGAATCACAAATTACGGGTCACGCATTACATTTTCCACTATCCTCTCCCTTGACCCATGTCCAAAGACTATTACTCCATCCTCGGAATAGACAAATCTGCCTCAGAAGCGGATATTAAAAAGAAATATCGTAGTCTTTCCAAAGAATGGCACCCAGATAAGCACAAAGGGGATAAGAAGGCAGAGCAGAAATTTAAGGAGATCAATGAGGCGTATGAGATCATCGGTAATCCAAAACGCCGGCAGCAGTACGACACATTTGGCTCAGCCGGAGGACCAGGAGGTGGAGGGCAAGGCTCTGGCGGGTTTGATTTTTCTGGATTTCAACAAGGTGATATGGGAGACCTCGGTGATATCTTCTCCAGTTTTTTTGGCGGAGGAGGAGGTGGAGGTGGAAGAAGAGGTGGTAAGCCTGACAATCGCGGATCCGATCTTCAGGTGCGTATCAGCATAGAGTTTTCGGAAGTAGTGAGTGGTGCAAAGAAAACAATCGCCATAGAAAAGTATGTATCGTGTAAGCCTTGCAAAGGCTCGGGTGCCGAAGGTGGATCAGTAACGAGTTGTTCAGAGTGCAGTGGCACAGGGCAGATTACACGGACTGCGCAGTCATTTTTTGGTGTCGTGCAGCAATCAGTACTGTGTGCAAAGTGTGAGGGGGCCGGGAAAATACCAGAACACCGATGCAAGAATTGTAGTGGTGAAGGTATCAAACGCGAGAAGACACAACTAACCCTCGATATTCCTGCGGGAATAGATGACGGTCAGACGCTTCGTATTTCTGGGCAAGGCAATGCCGGTAAAAAAGGTGGTGCTGCAGGAGATCTTTTTGTCATAATTCAAGTAGTTACAGATAACCGCTTTGTGCGCGATGGTACAGATATCCGATCTGAAGTTTCTATCTCTGTTGTAGATGCAACATTGGGTACAGAAATTTCTATCCCGACAGTACACGGAGATATCACACTCAAAATTCCAGCGGGCTCACAGCCGGGGCAAGTGATGCGCTTAAAATCTAAGGGTGTGCCACAACTTAATTCTTCGAGACTCGGAGATCATTATGTAACGGTACGTATTGATATCCCAAAAAAGCTTTCCCGCCAAGAGAAAAAGCTTTACGAAGAGCTTCGGGAAGCCAAATAGTAGTTTTAATAACTGCATCCCAAGTCACTCTCTAGGCCAACCTCACCCCTAAATATCTAAGTTATCCAATCCGTCGTCCTTACTTTCGACAATCACAGGAGCAAGCTCCTCACCGTCTTGTATTTTTGTAGACTCATCTTTTAGTTTTAGTACTACCTGACGGTAGTCTCCGTCTCCAATACTCTCTGTTGTAAGATCAGATAGCTCTGGAGTATTCGCAACGTGCAAGTGCACAATACGACGGAAGTATGGACTCATAGGGGCAAGGGCCACACGGCTTGCGGTGCGCCGTACAAAGTCTGCTTTCTGGTCTGCTATTTTCTTTACCTTCGCTTCTTGGGATGCACGGTAGCCATCGACATCCAGTACTAAAAATGGACTACGGTCCAATCCTTGTTTTTGGCGGATAATAGACTTTGCAAGATGCTGAATAGAGTTAAGCGTCTCGCCATGCCAGCCGATAATACGACTTGCTATAGAAGAGGTAATCTCTGCATGGGTCATATCCTCACGCTCTTCTACTGTAATAGAGTCAAAAGGCAGACCTAGCTGCTTTAAGAGATTGCCGACGGTTTCTTCGATAAGCTTGGCGTCCATATTGACTCCAAGAATAGCGAGGTTTATTGCTTATGAGAAGAAAAAAGCCCCCTATAAAAGGAGGCTTTTTACATTTAAATTGAAACTCTTAGCTACTGCGAACAGCATCCTTAAGAGTCTTACCAGCTTTGAAGGATGGAACCCTCATAGCAGGAATAGAAATACGCTGCGTTGGGTTACGTGGGTTTACCCCAGTACGAGCAGCTCGGTTAGAAACCTTGAAGGTTCCGAAACCAGTAATTGTAACAGAGTTGCCCTTCTTGAGCTCCTTTGTTACGAGTGTACAGAGTGCATCAAGTGATGCAGCTGCAGATCGCTTAGTGATTCCAGCGGCGTCTGCGATGGCGTTAATGATATCCTGTTTGGACATAGGATAAAGGGGAAAGATGTAACTCAAGTAAAAGTTTACGTTCGCATTGGGCTTACGCAAGCCAAAAATACGTGGTCCAGAGAAAAATAGCACTTAAAAAGTCATTTAAATGGCTAACTCAAGCGGAGTTTACCTGAATACCAAAGATGATCAGCGTGGAAAGTTGATTTGACATCCATGCAATGTTTTGGGCGGGAAAGCAAGTGCTGTAGCGGTATTTTAGTTGTAAGTGAGAAGTAATGAGTAAGGTACGTATTACACATTTCTCTTCACGCATCACTTCCTCAAGTCTTCCTTTGACAACCCCACCCTCTTCTCTCTACCCTCCCAGACATGTCACAACTTGTAATCGTAGAGAGCCCGACGAAGGCAAAAACCATTAAGAAATTTTTGGGGAAAGACTACAACGTGCTTGCGAGTATGGGACACATTCGTGATCTCCCAAGCTCAGGTCTTGCAGTAGATACTGATGGTGACTTCGAGCCAGAGTACGAAATTCCTGATGAAAAAAAGAGTACGGTGACCGCCTTACGTAAGGCGATGAAAGAGGCAGAATGCCTCTGGATCGCAACTGATGAAGACCGGGAAGGAGAAGCTATAGGTTGGCATCTTGTGCAGGCACTTAAGCCGAAAAAAGATCAGCCTGTAAAACGCATTGTATTCCATGAGATTACCAAATCTGCCATTAATGAGGCGGTTGCAAGTCCAAGAGAGATTGATAATAAGTTAGTAGAAGCACAACAAGCGAGGCGTATTCTCGACCGACTTGTGGGATACACGCTTTCCCCATTCCTTTGGAAAACGGTGTACCGCGGACTCTCTGCAGGACGTGTGCAGTCGGTTGCTGTACGTATCATTGTTGATAGAGAGCGAGAAATTCAAGCCTTTAATGCAGAGGAGTATTGGACGATTGATGCAGAGCTTGCAAAAGAAAATGCAGAAATATTTACTGCAGGGTTGCGTCAGAAGGATGGAAAAAAGTTTGTGCCAACATCACAAGAAGAGTCTGACCAAGTATTAAAAGATATCGATGGTAAAGATTGGGCCGTTGCAGAGATCGAAGAAAAAGATCTCAAGAAAAATCCTCCAGCGCCATTTACAACATCAACATTGCAGCAAGAAGCAGGTCGAAAGTTAGGTTTCTCTGTAAAGCAGACAATGGTGGTAGCCCAGCAACTTTATGAGGGAATGAGCCTTGGTAAAGGAGAAGAGACCACAGGTCTTATCACCTACATGCGTACAGATAGTGTGAGCTTAAGTGCAAAGGCTCTAACAGATGCGAAGGCTACGATCGAAAGTCAGTATGGTCGAGAGTATGTGTTGTCTACTCCTCGTAAGTACAAAACCAAAAGTAAAGGAGCACAAGAAGCACACGAAGCTATTCGCCCAACAGAAATGTCTCGGACTCCAGCTTCTCTTAAAGAGGTGCTCGATCATCAACAGCTAAAACTTTACACACTCATCTGGAACAGAACGATGGCAACGCAGATGACTTCGGCAGAACTCAAAAGAATAGGAGCAGACATTACTGTTGCTCAGTACATCTTTCGCGCGACAGGACAGACGGTCATCTTTGATGGATACTACCGTGTCTACACAGAAAGCACGGATGCATCACAAGATCAGCACCGTAAAGATGACGAAGAAGGAAATGAGCAAACGGGAGACAAATTCCTTCCAGAACTTACACAAGGAGAAACCCTAAAGCAGGAAGAGATTACCCCAGAGCAGCACTTTACCAAGCCACCTCCGCGTTACACAGAGGCGAGTCTGGTGAAGAAGCTTGAGGACGAAGGTATCGGTCGACCGAGTACATACGCTCCAACAATTTCTACCGTGCAAGCACGTGGATACATTCGAAAAGATGGTAAGCAACTTGCACCAGAGGATGTTGCCTTCACGGTGACAGATCTTCTTACCGAACATTTTACTGACATTGTTAGCCTGCAGTTCACGGCAAACATGGAAGACAAGCTGGATGATATTGCCGAAGGAAAAGAAGATCGTACGGCGTTCCTTAAAGGATTCTATATCCCATTTAAGAAGCTTGTTGATAGCAAAGGAAAAGAAGTAAAAAAAGAAGACGTCCTTAAAGAAAAAGTACTGGGGGTCGACAAAGAAACAGGTCTTAATATTGTCGTACTTACTGGGCGTTTCGGCCCGTACATTCAGGTAGGAACTCCTGCAGATGTAAAAGATGGAAAGATTAAGGGCAAGCCAAAAAGTTCTAGCCTTTCTACAGGTATGACTAAAGAAACAGTGACACTCGAAGATGCACTCGCACTCCTTAGCTTCCCACGTACATTAACGCAAAAAGACGGAGAAGATATGACGGTGAACCGTGGTCGCTATGGGCCGTACATCAAGTGGGGAAAAGTAACTGTATCCCTTCCAGAAGATGTTGACCCGTTAACAGTTGATCTACCACAGGCAGAAGAACTTATAGCGACGGCAAAAGACCGCAAGAAAAAAGAAGCAGAGCCGATTAAAGTACTTGGGAAAGACCCGAATACCAAAGGGGATGTAGAAGTAAAAACTGGTCGCTATGGGCCATATATTACTGATGGAACGACAAACGTTTCTGTTCCGAAGCGTTTTAACCCAGAGGATCTCGATTTGATTACAGCCTGTGAACTCCTCGAAAAGAAGCGCAATGCACCACCAAGAAAGAAGGGGGCATGGGGAGCAAAGAAAAAATAGGGTTGACTTTTATAGGTGAATAAGATAGTATAAAGACATATTTTCACCTATTAAATGCACAAAACTACACTAAACAACATAGAAGAGCTCCAAAAGCGCTTTGATGAGGGTAAAATTGGCAAAGAGTCCCTCCTTACCCTTTTGGAGGAAGCGGAGCTTCCAGAGCTCGTATTTAACTCTAATGCGATTGAGAATTCTACGCTTACCTTAGACGAAACCGAGCAAATCCTTGAGCATCAAACTCTTCCACCAAATAGCAGTCAAAGAGAAGTCTTCGAAGCGATCAATCTCGGGAAGGTAAACGAGTACCTTAATGCGAAGCTGGAGAAGGATGAATCACTCTCAAACGATATGATCTTACTAGTGCATGGCACACTGCTCAGTCACATTAATGATGATTTTGCAGGATGCTTTCGTAGGACCAAAGAGTACGTTCGTGTTGGTAAACATATAGCACCAGCTCCTGAAAAACTTCCTAGTCTTATGGATAATTTGATGGCGGACTTTGCCGATGAGTCGGAGCATATTCTTGATAGAATTATTTTGTTTCATCTCGCATTCGAACACATTCACCCTTTCCTTGATGGGAATGGTCGTGTGGGTAGAGCGCTGCTTAATTTTCAATTAAAGACGATTGGTTACCCTCCGGTAATCATCAGAAATAAAGAGAAGAAAGACTACTACGCAGCATTACAGGCATACGATGGAAAGGGTGACACAAAGCCATTTGAATTGATTTTTGCTTTGCATCTTAAAGAGAGTTTCCATAAACGTATCGCGTATCTCGAAGGGGATGACATTGTATTTGTAAGTGACGCCGGCGCTGACCATCCAAAGCATTCTGCACAGGTGATTTCCAACGCTGCAAAAAAACAATCTCTCCCTGCCTTCCGAGAACGTGGCAGGTGGAAGGTTGGTAAAAAAGGCTTTTCTGACTGGGAGAAAAGCCATGAACATTGTGCGTAAATTACGCTCCGTGATTACCGTCTTCGCATTCACAGGTTGTCAGAGGTTCACCGTGCTTGTCACACGTTTCTGCTTGGCAGGTTCCAACGCTTGGATCATCGGTTTGTCCTTTGCAGGTACCGGTACAGATATAGTGAGTCATTTGAATAGGGGTAAGAGATTGGCAGGCGCGGTAGGATTCGAACCTACGACCCCCGGTTTTGGAGACCGATGCTCTAAACCAACTGAGCTACGCGCCTTTACCTCTACTATTATAGATGTTTGACGCGTATTGGGGAATGCATAGTCACTGCATTCTTTAGGTATGTCCTATGGTACAATAGATGGCAACAATGCCTGTCCACATCGAAATTAGTCGGCCGTTTTCTCTTCTGGTGATTGTAGGGGTGTCTATTTTTGGTCTTTCATCAGTGATGAGTAGTGGTCAATCTGCACAGGTACTTGATGGACAAGGAGGAGAAGAGCCACAGCAAATAGCGATTCACACCGCAGAGGACGAGGTACGTAGGGCGAGGCTGGAGAGTGAAATTGCCGAGCGACACATCGAGATTCTTAAGTATCAGCTTAATGTTCTAGAAGAAGAGCGCAAATTTATGGGTCCTGACCTTAGTGAAGAACTTAACGAAGAATTTCGTGAGGGACTTCGCCTCATCGTAGATCTGATAGAAGGAAAGCGCAGAGCTGATGACAAGATGGTGCAGTCGTTTAAAGAAATGTGGGATGCCAACCGTGCAGGGCTTGCAGCAGCAACACTCAGTGATAGTGACCCTATTATTACCATTCGCTGGCCGGTTGAACCTACGTATGGAATCTCTGCTATCTTCCAAGATCCGGAGTACAAGCGGTACTTTGGTATGGAGCATAATGCGATTGATATCCCAGCCATCCAAAGTACAGCAGTGACTGTGGCCGAAGACGGTGTAGTAGAAGAGGTTGTCGACAATGGTCTTGGGTATAACTTTATTACCGTGCGGCATGCAGGGTACGTCACGTTGTATGGTCATCTCAGTGAATTGCATGTTGAAAAAGGACAACAAGTACTTCGAGGAGACCCAATTGGTCTTAGCGGAGGAATGCCGGGGACTGCAGGTGCGGGTAATCTCTCTACTGGTCCACATCTACACTTCGAACTTATCACAGGAGCGGGTCATATCAATCCGCTTAAGCATCTTCCTGCTGCGGGGGTAGAGCTTCGAAAGTAGCCGTAGCATAGTCGTCGGTCATACCGGCAATGTGATCTTTTACAGCTTCTGCAAGGTTACCGCCATTTGCTTTTTGCAATGTCATCACCTGTTTATTTGGGGTGCTATGGAAGTGGTCACACAATGCGATAACAATACGTTTTCCATGTTCTGTTCTTTGTAATACATCCGGATGTAAGTACATATTTAGCATTAGGTAATTGCGAAGCTCATCTAGTTTTTTGCGCATATCAGTAGAAAATCGCACAGGGTTATCCGATCGCTCATACACGTCATCAAGTGTTTTGATGTTCTGCGCGTCGATTTGTTTCTCGGTTTCTGCGTAGAGATCTGTTACCAGCGCATCAACGATGGCGCTATTAAGAGAGGCGTGGGTTTTTCGTGCTTGTGCGTATTGAATCAATTCCACTTGGCTGAGATCTTTCATCGTAAGAATGTTCTCACGTAGTCCATCATCAACATCGTGACCGGTATAGGCGATCTCATCTGCGATATTGACAACGAGTGCTTCTAAAGAAGGATTGCGGGGTATGGAATCTTCTGGGTTATCATGTGGTGTGCGGTGTTTCATCATTCCTTCTAACACTTCTCGGTTGGGGTTGAGCCCTTGTGCCAGAGGAGGGTGATGAGCAAGAACCTCGACGATACGTAGAGATTGCTTGTTGTGCTCAAAAGAAGATTGATGGTCTTTCATCCAAGCGTTTAGAGCAGCTTCTCCAGAGTGACCAAAAGGAGGATGTCCCAAGTCATGCGCAAGAGCGATGCATTCCACCAAATCTTCATTAAGACCCAATGCTCGTGCAATATTACGGCTAATAATGACGACTTCTGCTGTGTGTGTAAGTCTTGTGCGGTTGTGGTCTCCTTCTCCAGAGACAAATACCTGTGTTTTTCCCATAAGACGCCGCATTTCCTTTGCATAGACGATACGATCTCTATCACGCACAAATGGGCCCCTCGTGCTGTCAGGGGCTTCTTTTACCTTTCTTCCTAGTGTTCCCTGGTGAGGGACAGCGTAGGGGGCTAGAAGAGTGTTAGCTGCCGTCAGGCGATCTTCGAGATTCTTCATTGGATAGTAATCCTATATAAAAATCCTGCGAAGCGGAATAAGAAAAACCCCACTCTTGCAGTGATCCGCAGTTGAGCGAGGTTAGATCCGTGTACTAATCTCCAGGTGATCGTCGTCCGATTACGCCTGTCCCCTGTAAGTTAGGTGGGTGGTTGCAACGTAGATCCGCAGATCTACATGATTTAACCTCCCTGGGAACGCTGATTGAGAAGAAACGTAACCGATTCAGAACGAATCATCTAGAACAGAACTTATGGTAGAGACCTAGGGGTAGACTGTCCAAGAAGAGAGCTTGCGTGAGGTATTTATCTCAGTGCAAAACGTGTGTTTGTACGGTGGAACTACCAGTAAGCAAAGTTAACATTTAGCCCAACCTACTTAACAAAAGTCTGATCAACTTATCAGAGCAGTGTAAGAACTAAAACGTTACTCAGGCACGCTAAAAAACTCTCCTGAACACAAATGTGCCAGGAGAGTGGGTCTCTACTTGTCAGCTCACTTCTTTTTCCCTGCAGCAACACGGTCTGCAAGGAATTTTGAACGCAGTTCGTGGAACCGGGTTGTCATCTCCGAGGCGGAGAGGAGGTTCCCGGCTGCCAGTTCTTTGTCCAAATGCAGGATGATGATCGATTCGAACATCATCATCCTTGTTGCTTCGTCTTCCCCGCCAAGTGCGAGGAGGTTCTTGAAGTCTGCGTGATCGAAATCGATTTCGACCTTGCCAGCCTTGCCTTTCTTCTTTCCTTTCATGAAGAGGCAATCCTGTTGCAAGATGACAGGCTCCGGTTGCGGCACCGTTGACACGCGGGGGTAGTACGTCTTGCCGTTCAGCACGAAGCTGGGAGTGTCGGCAGGCACGACTTCGAATCTTCCCGTGCATTGAATGGTGTCGTTGTCCACATCCCAACATTCGATTTCGTAGACACCGAGTTTCGCCTCGTCCGCGACGGTGAGGGTTGTTCCCAACCCCTTCGTGTTGGAGAGGCGAATTCCACGCGTTTTCGTGACCAACTTCCATCCGATGTTCCCACTCGTGCTTTCGTGGTTTCGGGCGCGGAAGCGTTGCGTGCTTCCTTGCTCGACGGGAACGTTCGGCGGCGAGATCTGTAACTTCTTCTCGTCGACCACTTGGATGCGGACTTCCGCACACTGCTCGTGATCCTGCTTGTTGCGAACGACCAGCGTGCCGCTTCCAACTTTCTGCGCGGTGAAGATCGTGCTTTTTCCAGTTTCCTTAGAAATTGCACCACATTCACTAACTCCATCCGTCACCCACTCGAGGTCTGTCTCTTTGATGCCTTCATGGAAGGTAACCTCGATTGGTTGTGTTTCTCCCGCGATGGCGTGGAACCATCCCGGCTTTACACTGATCGCGGGCCGTTTCGTTTCTTTCTCTTCCTCTTTCGCTGTGCCAGAGGGGAGGCCGTCTTCTACGGTTTCTTCAGAGTCCTCGTCGGCCAATGTGCCCTTGCCAGGGTCAAAGGCCTTCTTGAGTTCTCTGCAGAAATCCACGAGGCTTTTCTTTCTTTTTGACCTCGCTTCTTCTGCCTCTTTCTTCGCGTAGGCTTCTTCGATCAGAGGTCCGACCACATCCGCCAGGAACCTGATGACATGTTTGTGCATGCCATCGTAGACGCTGTCTTTCAGCGTCTTTCGGTCCTCGGCAGCGTGCTCGTTGAGACCTTCTATGAAGACGTATCCGAAGAGATGACTTCGGGAGGTCAGCAACGAAGGGAGGGCATCCTGCAAGTCTGTTTCGGGCAGACTCATCAGGAAATCCCACAGAGAGCAAATTGTATTCTTTGCTCCCCCCAACTTAATGTCGTCGTTGCCCCTCTCTAACTTCTCGGGCATGTACAGATCGACGAGACAATCGCCGAGCGCCGCAGCTGCTTCCGCGCCGAGTTCTTCTTCGAGCGCAGCTCGATCAAAACTCTGCGTGAAACTTTTTGCGACTGCCCTCGGTTTGAGGTTTTTGCCGTTCACCGTGACTTGCCGTTCAAGTCGCGGTGAGAGGTGCTTCCCCAATTCATCGATGATCTGTTTCACTGACGGCATTCCTTTCCAATGCTCATCTGAAACAGTGATGTCGACGACAGACCCATGCGCTTTTGGCGGAAGATGCCAATGACTCGGCTTGGAACATGGTGTCCATTTTCGAGCCGTCGTGTCTCCTTCCCAGATCGCTTGCGCGTCAGCTCTGCTGAGAGACGTTTTGTAGAACCCCGCATCCTCATGCGAGGAGGAACACGGAGTGATGCAGTCTGCAAATCGCAGAGTCTGCAGTCGCCCTGTTCCATGTTGTCCTGTGGGTTTCTTCTTGCCGCTTCGGTCCGTCTTTTCTGACTCAAAGAGCCAGAAGAACCCCTTTTTCTGCCGTGCGCCGAATCCACGACCATTGTCATGGATTCGAAATTCCTTCTTCGATTTTTCGATGAAGATACGGATGTCATCCGCACCCTCATCTTCGCCATTGGTCACGAGTTCCCTCAGGGCTTCGACCACTCTGGTGAGAGTCGGACGATACTTTGGACAGACCGAACGGAACGCCCGTTCGCGGTTGATGACAGGAGCGACACTTACGCTTTTGTCAGCTTGTTGTTTCTTGGCCATGGTTTTTCAGCTTTCTGATTTGAGAAAAGAAATGTTAGAGACTTTTTCGAAGTTTTTCCAAGCGTGCAACTGCTGCAGTTGGAATTACTTCCTGAACGATTTCTGCAGCGTTCAAGAGCGCTTCCAGCTCTTGCCCTAGTTCGCGGTAGCACAGAGCCCGCACCTCTTCATCGCTATTTTGTGCCACAAGGTTTAACCTGCGACGCAATTCTTCGATGAGAAGCTTGGTATCTGCTACTTCCTGTTTCGTCACGACACCTTTCAGTCTCTTGAAGTTTCTTTGTGTCAGAACGAAACGCACACCACCGAGGTTCTGGTCCTCGAACTCCGCAACGCCGGCAAGGAGCCGGTCGTAATACGGAGATGCGACGACACCATCAGGAGCTGAGGGGTGTCCTCGCTCCGGTGGCAGGTCACCTGGTGGTGCAGCCGAGCCTTTACTCAATTTTCTTCGCATTGCTGCGAGGAGTTTTGCGTAGTAAGCCCGTTCGCGCATAGTACTATCGTCGACAGTGCCTTCTTTTTCCATGTCGAGGTAGCGAGAGATAGTGTCTCTATCTTTCTTTAGAACATTCGCACAGGACGAGATAGCCTTCCAGAGACCCGCGTCTTTTCCTCGTTGAAGGAGGTCTTGAAGTGGATGTTCTGTCGAGGCCGGAGGAATACTTGGCGGTGGAGCTGCGTCGATTAGCTTTTGCATTGCTGCAATTGCCAATAAGACGTTTTCTCCATGAATAAAACCCGCCGCATATCCTCCAAATGTACTTCGGGGTATGCCGATCTTTTCGGCACAGTCCTTCTGGTTGACCCAGTACCCGAGCAGCTTGCCTTCCTTGACCTTTGCTCGGAACTGTTTGTTCTCGATTCGCATTTCTTTCTTCGAAGTCTTCTTCATTTTACTGTTCCTTTGAGTTGGGTGATCCGATTGATTCGGTAAATTGTATAGTGAGCCGACGGTGTAAAGGACCGTCCCAAATAGCAAAAAAAGGCACAAAAATGTGCCAAATTGCCAAATGGGCACAATATTATACGCTATTTCGACCATTAGTCAATTGCCTATAGTGCTAAGAAAAGCCCCATACATCGATTGTACGGGGCTTTGCTCGTTGGCGGGTGGCGTGCTGTTCACTGGGTCACGAGACCCAACAATTTTTTCGAAATGTCTCCTGTGACGGGGATTCTCACGACGAGGTCAAATCCGCCTTTGTTGGGTACGAGTTCAACGTTCTGTCCCCGAAATGATCGGGTAGGAGCGTCGAAAACGATGCGATCTTCGTGTTTTACCCCGAGAAGTTCGTTGCAAAACACCCTCACAGGAATACCTGTGTCTGCATTCAATGCTGACAATACAGCCGGTGTTACAACAGGTGTTACTGTTGCAGGTCTTCGTCCGAGATTCTCCAGAGGAGATTCACGGATGGTGAGGGTTTTGAGGTCCACACCCAGAAGTTCTGCTACGTCCGTCAAGAAGTCTTTGTTGGGGAACCGTGTTCCCCGAACGTATGACTTCACCATTGCAGTTGTCCACTGCAACTTCCCTGCAGCTTCAAGTTGACTGTGTAGTGCAGCGTGACCACGTCCACAGAGGGCTGTGGTCAGAGCTGTAAAGCGATCTGCAGCCAGTTTCTTACGGGTTTTCAGGACAGCTGTTCGTTTCTCCAACTTGGATTTCCCCGCCTTGGGCGCAGCAGATTTTGCTTTGCATCCGCCACTGGATTTTTTTTCTTCGGAGGTCAATTCTCCCGCAAGAAGGCGGTTGACGGGAACTTCGAGAGCTGCCGCGTATCGCACGGCATCCTCCTGTCGCAGGAGGATAGATTTTTTGTCCTTTCTACGAATTCGAGTGATGCGGTTCGCTTCATCCGCGACATTTGCGGGCTTGGCAGCTACCGATTCCGCAAGCTGCTTGATCGTGAATCCACGATCTTGCATAGCAAGCACTAATGCTTGTCGTCGACTAGTTTGTAATCTGGACATGGCTTCGTGAACTCCTAAGTATGCATACCGTGCATTGCGGTTGCCCAGGTGAAGGGCAGTGTTTTAGTTTTATTAGCACGCCGATAGTGCCAAGGAACAATCCAAGCGTGTTTTTGGGTGCTTGGTTATGCACTTTACCATAAATTCTAGAAAAGTCCATTATTTACGCATCATTTCCACCCGTTCTCCTCTTCGTTGTTTTCTTCTTCTTGCCACCCCAATTCTGTTTCTGTCTATCAGCTTTTTGAGCATCACGGTGTGTTTTCAGTAGATCGAATTCTTCTTCTTTTAGGGCCATTTCATTCTGCTCTGCATAGTCAAATATTCTATGTGTTGGCAAAAACATCTCGTTGATTTTATTGGCCCACCTGGTCATGTAGTGCGGTGCTCTACGGAAATCGTGCATCTCTGTATTTGAAGGACGGTAGTTCATGGCGTGTATAGGAACATCTCCAGTGAGTTGTGCATCACTGAGCGCAGTACAGATCTCGTCTTCTGAGGGAGTATCGTTGCCCCCAAAGGTTTCGATCCAGAATGTTCGAATAGTTGCCGCTGTAAATCCCCATGTCGTGTGTCGAGGATGTCTGTTTCCTATCTGGGCTGTCATAAGCTTTATGAGTGATGTTTGCAGTTCGCTTAGCGTAAGCTCTGGAAGACTGTCGACATTGGCACTGCCATTTGATGATGGCTTAGGAGCCGACTTAGATGCTGGCTTAGGAACTGGCTCTTTCTTTGCTTTTGCTGAAGGATTCAAAAATGCCTGTACGATCTGTAAAGACTCAATAAAAATTTGTTCGATTTGGGCTGGGGATTGTTTGTCATGCTTTGATCCCATTTTTGCTTTCTCTAGTTCTTTTTCTGAGAATTTTACCCCTATTCCTGCCTGTTCTATAGATAATTCCATTCCACGAATATGGCTTTGATCCACAGTTCCCACTTCTTCTTTTGCTGCGTCCAGAGTCATAATAAATTCTGGAATTTCTTGTAGGCGATCTCTGTCTTCATCCGGTAGGAATTCTTGCATGCATACACCAAAGGTTTCCCTTGTTGCTTTGCTGTGAAACTTTTGTGCACGTTGTGCAGAGCCAGAAAGAGTTTTGTATTCCTCGTGTAATGCATTTATAGCCTCTCGCATTTTTTCTAGTTGTGCTTGTAGATCTTTGAATATTTGAAGTTTCGTAATTGCACTCTTCAAAAATTCTGCAGATTGCTGTATATCTGCTCGGGGACTTTGCTTAAAGTCACCAGTGTCGATTTCGATCCTACAGTGGTTAAAAAGTTTACTCGTTTCTGCTGAGAACAATTCTGTTATCAGATTCCCCATTGTTTCACCGAGTGTGTCTGCTTGTGATTCAAGTTCTACAAGCTGCGCATCTAGTTGATTTGCTTCGCCAGTGATGCGTTTTATAGATGCTTGGACAGTAGTCCATTCTTCAATCATTGCAGCGCGTGCTCGCATAGCTATATGCAACACTTCGAGTTCTAGTTCTCCTTCTATTTCAGTTTCTGCAGCAGGGGGAGCAGCTACAGGCTCTACAGTTTCTGTAGTTACAACTACAGATTTTACAGCTACTTGTTCTACATCAGTAGGAGATTCTTCAATCACAGGTTCTGCAACTACAGGTATTCCAGCAACTGGCTCTACAACTTCAGGTACATCAGTCACTAGCTCTACAGCTACAGCTACAGCTACAGGTATTCCAGCAACTGGCTCTACAACTTCAGGTACATCAGTCTCAGGTTCTACATCAGTAGGAGCTTCTTCAGTCACAGGCTCTACAACTACTGTTGATAATCCTGCTGTAGCAATTTCATCTTCTCTCTTCAGCTCTATCAGAGTTTCTACAATCAGACTTTCGATAAACGGAATCTCGCGAAGAGATAGCTTGTCTTTCCCCCTTTTAATATTCACTCCCATACGAAGACGTCTAGCTAATGCGGTATCAATCTTTTTGCATGATCGAACCATAGCAAGTGCAACATTGCGCTCTTGTTGTGTTGAAGCATCTGGATCTACTTCTTCCGATTTAGGGGCTACTGTAGGAGTGTATTCCTCTACAGGCTTTAATAAAGCGGCAGCAGTAATCGCTTGGTTCATAAGCGTATGGCCGTAGACTTCTTCTACTGCTTTATCAGAATCGCCATAGAGAGTTGCGTTAAGACTTCTCCAGAGAGTAGTACGCAATTCAGTATGAAGACGAACGTCCGTAGTATCAGTAATACCTGTAGGGATTATCAACGTCGTCATGTGATCTAGTTCGCGCTTATCAAATTCTAGAACACTTTGTTCTTTAACTGCTTGCGCCTTAGCAGGTGCTATTGGCCTAGCAGGAAGACCTTGTGCAAACGCTGCGACTGCAGCTGCATCTTGTTGCGATATAACTGGTTGCGATTCTGGTTGCAACTTCACGGGGGCTGATGTTGATATCTTCCTTGCTACAACTGGATCTGCTGCTGACTTCTCATCTACTACAACTGGATCTGCTGCTGACTTATCATCTGCTACAACTGGAGATGCTGCTGACTTATCATCTGCTACAACTGGAGATGCTGCTAGGCGCCTCTTTTTAGGTGTAATCGATGCAGCCATAATTCTTTGAATATCTGCCATTGAGCGCAGAGAAAATCCTCCGTGATATTTCGTATTGAGATGCACAGCAATTTCTGCACAGAGATCAGCCTTTTTGGCTGCTGATTTAATTCTTCTGCGTTTTGCGGGTGTTCTACCCGCAATATATTCGCGCTCAAATTGTTGCAGTGGAAAGTCTTCTCCTTGTTCTACTTTTTCCCAGAGAAGTACGGTCTGTATGTCATCCGCATTATCATATCGAATATGTTCTTTTATATCCGATAACATGTAGACCATTTCTTCATCCTCTGAGATGCCATCCATGCATGTGCGTAGAGAGCTAATTATTGTAGTGTGTAATGCTCCTTCGATAGCAGGTGGCAGAGAGAATTTTTCTAATGATATCGGTAGTAGTAGTGCTTGTTGCATATCCTGCAAATCTAATGGTTGAGCATTTGCACATATTTTTCCTATGTGAGCCTCCAGTGCTATGCATACAGTAGAGAGGTTCTTGATAGTGCCTGCAGTAACTTGCTCCGATAAATTGATTGGCGGTTCACTAATTTGCGAAAGAAAATCCCAGTACTTTTCGTGCAAAAGATTGACGAGTTTTTCACCAATAAATTTTGCGCGCTCCTTTTCGGAATATACATCGACAAGCGCATATGCTTCTTCGACTGGAGTAAGAGGAACTTCAGGCTCTGGAGGAGTTACAGGATCCCAGTCTGGCACGAAGGGCTTCTTCGTTTGTTGTCCTGCATCCTTCGCCTCTGTAATTTCTCCTGCACGTGCTTGCACTCGTTGTTGTACATCGCCTAATTGCTGGAGCAGTTCCTGTTGCAGTTTCGAACGACCAGCTGGAACTGATTTACGTGCATCATCCACCAGTGATTCTATAGATTCACAAAGCCCATTTGCCCCCTGTATTTGATCCAATTTTATAACTTTTACAGGTGCCAAATTACGTATTGCTTCTGGTATTTGCGTACGGACAATGTCCAAAAGAGGTTCAAGATCTCTGCCCCCTTTACGATCAGCTGTTTTTGCGAGTCGTTTACGCAGATTTATAACGATAGTTTCTATAGCAACAAGGGCTGTGGCATGTTGTTCTAAAAACCATGCTCTCCCTACCGGCAGTTCTTTCTGGTCTAATTGACCTGCGTCAGCAGCAGCTTTCGCCAGTGATGGGCGCTTCTTTTTAGCCATAAGATATCCTTATATATACTAAATAATTAGTAGCATAGTAATGAATTAGTTAAAAATGTCAATTAAATGGATATTTGTACTTAAATCGTCAATATAAGCATATTTGATTGCCCATTCTGGACGCTTTTCCTGTCTCCCCCTCTATAACTCCAATACGATTCATGTTGGCAACAGGTGCAGTCTGGGTGCCGAAAGAAATTTTGGGGGAGTACCCCTGCCGCCACCATTTGATCTTGGGCCACTTTTTGGAGATCTACGCACCTCCCATCAACGTACTGAGTATCGATCTCTGGCAGCTCTAATTTGGGGTCCGAAAACTCTGCACAGGCCTTACAGAGCGAGGGGCCAGCAGTGACAAAAATCTGCGAAATATCAGTCTCAAATGTATCAGAAAAGACCCGAAAAAATTCTGGTATCGCACCAGCGACGATACCCTTCCATCCGGCATGTAACACACCGCCAATGTGGAGCACCGGATCATACACCGCGAAGTTCTGACAGTCGGCCGCGCGGATAAAGAGATGTAATCCTTTTTGGTCAGTTATTACTCCATCCGCTTCTTCGGAACTTTCCATTGGTTCGCGAGAAAGTATTGTGCGATTTCCATGGATTTGATTAAGGCAAACTCGGGGGTCGGGAACGTTGCGATCATCATTCTTCGTTAAAAAACGACAGTCTATTCGATCAGTAAATTGCGGGAAGAGCGTGATCATTTTTGATTCTTTAACAGTGCAGGAATTTCTCCCACAACATCTGTAGCGGTGAAGCTGTACCCTTTTTCTTTCTCGAGTTTCTCGGCTGCCTTTTTTAGAATGGCACACGCATCTTTTGCAGCATCTACGGATGCCATGCGTTGGGCGATCAGTCCAGCGATGAGACCTGCTAGTACATCACCTGTTCCGCCAGTAGTAAGCCCTGCGTTTCCTCCAGCTATTTCATCCGTTGCATGTGCGCTAAAGACTTTGTCTGTCTGCCCCTTTAGGACAATGATCGCCTGATACTCGTTTGCAATGTCCTGTAAATCATTCTCTTCGACTCCCATACGTTCGAGCTCTCCGAGGTGGGGAGTGAGGATTGCCTGCTTACCGCGGACAAGATCTAATGTATTTTCTTGGAGTGCCGTTGCATCGAGTACCATCGGCGTTGTGCACGATGCGATAATTTCTTCGAGTGCGTGAACGCGCTCTCCAGTTTTGGCGATACCCGAACCAAGAACTACACAGTCGAGTGGGGCGATCAGTTCCAAAATAGATTCGATATCACTGTCTGCAATATCATCTCCATCAAACGGATGCACAAATGCATTCAGTGTCCAACTCTTTGCCGCTTCGCTATGGCACTGTGGTAAACAAATACTCAGTGTATCGATCCCGCTCGCCTCAGCAGCTAGCGCATTGAGGATAGGTGCACCGTGTATGTACGTACTACCACCAACAACTGCTACTTTTCCATTATCGCCTTTGTGGGAGGAAGGATCTCTTTGCATCAGACAGAGTGTACACGCTATCGATGATTCTTGAGAAGTGACAACCGAGAACTGACAACTAGTACAGGAAATCTGCTACACTAATGCCCATGTTCGAACTTGCTACAGTCATATTCATCATCCTTGTCTTCTCGGGATTCTTTTCTGGAGCAGAGGCAGCGCTCGTTAGTATTACTGACCCAGAGGTTCATGCGTTAATGCAGAAGAAGCGCATGGGTTCTGCGACACTGAATCGTGTAAACAAGCAGCTGAATAGATCGGTAATAACGATCGTCGTATGGAACAATGTGGTAAACATTGTAGGTTCTATTACCGTGGGTCAGATTGTCATCAACATGTACGGTGATGCCATACTTGCGGTGATTACTACAGGACTCACATTCGGTATCATCGTCTTCTCAGAAATTATTCCAAAAGCTATTGGTATTCACTACGCAGAGCGTGTTGCCTTACTAACAGCACCATTTATTCTGGCACTGACTATAGTAATGCTTCCGATTATTGTTGGCCTAGAATGGGTAACCAATTTATTTAAGAAAGGAGAACGCAAAGTAGGAACCGAAGAGCAGATTCGATCTCTTGTAACGATTGGCCGTAGCAAAGGTCACATCGAAAGTGACGAAGGGCAACTGATTCATCGTGCCTTCATCCTCAACGACAAAAAAGCAGCAGATATCATGACGGAACTCAAAGATATCATTGGTGTGAATACCGAAGATTCTATTAAAGAAGTCTGGCAGAAGATAGACCACGAAGCACACTCAAGATACCCAGTTTTTGGTGCATCAATGCACGAAATTATCGGCATGATCTTAAAGCAAGATGTACTGCAATCACTGTATGAAAAACAGGGTGGTGAATCTGTTGCATCAATTACACGAGAGGTTCTTACCGTACAGTCTGATATGAGGAGCGATGAACTGATCGCATTATTTCGCGACAAGCACATTCATCAAGCTGTTGTGCAAGAAGACGGCCACACTGTAGGGCTTGTGACACTCGAAGATGTACTCGAAGAGTTAGTCGGAGAGATCGAAGACGAGACCGATGTAGAAGTGGATAGAGGATAAAACAGCGCGGGTCTTCGGCCAGCATTGTAGAAGTATTAAGTAGATCACGTGATTTGTGATACGTGATTAGTACAACATAATCGAATGACAAATCACCAATCAACAATCACATTACCAACAAGAGCACTCCTACTGATCTGCCGGCAGGCAGGGGTGCGGTGAGAAGTAGAATTTAAAAACAGTCCTGCCTCGAGTGTGAGGCAGGACTTTTTCTTGTATCGGTGGTTATACCGACGATCACTATTTGGTGGCAACGAGCCGAGTTACCTCCTCGATTATTTGGATGGTAGCGAGCTCGTCGAATCTTTTAATGGCATCTACAACGTTTGCATTTACCACACGAAGGGCAAAGTTCGCGCTGTTCCTATCTGCTTGATCTTGCAAGACTTTCAGTACTTCAAGAAAGCGTACGTCGATTTTCTCTACTTTAGAGAGATCGATGAGGACAGTGTAGCCCTCAGTACAGATTTCGACTGCACTACACGCCTCTTTTTTGAATAGCTTGGGGTCCACTGCCCCGGCAAGAACTTTCCGATTGATTGTGAGAATGACAAGAGCGCCATCCATTGTTCTTTCAAAAATGGCAGACATCAGTTTCTCCCTGCTCTGGTGTAAAAAGACCGTGGTCACACGTGACCAACACAAGTAAGTACATTAAAACTTACTTCTTATAAGTTGTCAAATACTTCAAGCATCTTCTCTCTAAACCGCTCTGCAGAGAACTGAGCGGCATGTTTACGGATCAAACACTCATCAAAATGCATCCCCTCAAATTTCTGTATAGCATCTACTACAGAATCAACAGTCTGCTCTCCAAAGTAGACCCCTGTCTCCCCGTCAATTACGGTATCCAGCACACCTCCTTTTCCAAATGCAACGACGGGAGTGCCGCAGGCTTGCGCCTCTAGTGGTACAACTCCTGCATCTTCGAACGGTGCAAAGAGGAATGCTTTTGCATTGCTGTAGAGTTCAGGAAGTTTCTCATCAGGGACAAAGCCAAGCATTTCTACAGTAGGTCCTGCCATTGCTTTAAGACGATCAAAATCTTTTCCTGATCCTCCAACCTTAAGAGGGATCTTCATCTTGTTTGCTGCTTCTATCAGAAGATCTGTTCGCTTGTACGGAACGTGGCGGCCGACGGTAAGATAGTAGGAATCGGTTGTCGGTTGTCGGTTGTCGGTTTCGAAGAAGCGCTCAGAAACTGGGGGGTGAATAACGACAGAGTCACGATTATAAATCCGTTTGATGCGTTCCTGCACTGTTGTGGAGTTTGCGATAAATTGATCGACACGTTGTGCAGAAGTAAGATCCCACTTACGAATCTGTTTCAACTTCTGCTTAATCGTTCTACGAAGAAACTGCGGTATCTTAAAGTCATCAAGATACTCATCTTCCATCTCCCATGCGTAGCGCATAGGTGTATGGCAGTAACAAATGTGGCGTGCAGTACTGGGAGGAATGATTCCCTTACCAATAGCATGAGAGGAACTTAAGATCACATCAAAGCCGCGAAGATCAATCGTTTCTATTGCACGTGGCATCCATGGGAGTAGCCACTGATGATTTCCTGTGAGCTTGTACCATTTTTGTAGGCTGGTTGTTCGAATATCTGCAGTAGCTAGTGGGCCAATATTTGATCGATGTACTACGGTCGTAAAAATCGGCGCATTTGGCCATAGATGATGCATCTGAGCGATGACATGTTCTGCCCCTGCGTAGACAGGGAGCCAGTCGGCGACGATAGCAAGTTTCATGAGTTCATTGTGATGGTTTGTGGGAAAGACTTCCAGCACTTAAGATGGTACCGTGCCCCTCAAAAAATCCCGACGGCTTCCCAAAAAATACGCCAGACGTGTCTCACCAGACACAAAGCGCTATGTAAAGCGCCATATGGACCGTAAAAGCAAGCGTAGAAAGGAGAAATGGCGAAGACTAAAGCGCAGGATCGAAGTGATGCGGGATGACATTCGAGCATCTGCCGTACGGTGGACAATGGCTGCATTGATCATAATTGGCCTATTGGTATTCGGATTCCTCCTCTTTTCTCCAGTGATTCAAGTACGAGAAATTCAGGTCAGCCGCTTAAGTCCTCGCCTTGATATAGAAGAAGTACAAGAGTCACTTATGCCAATGTTTGGGAGGCATATGTTCTTTCTTTCATCTTTTGAAATTGCCAGCTTGCTGCAAGACAGCATTCCAGACATCGATGAGATTACTGTTGGAAAAACCTATCCCGGAACAATGCACGTGCGTATTACACTACATCCACTCGTTGCACGACTTAATATCGAAGAACCTGATAGCGCAGGAGGCACAGGAACGGGGACTTCTATCGACTTTCTAACGAAACAAGGTATTTACATAGCAACAACTGCGGCGCGTGACATAGAGACTCTGCCACAGTTTTCTATTGTGGACTGGGGGGTCCGGCCTGATCCAGGAACGCTGCTAATTCAACCAAAATTTTTAGAGCGTATGAATGCATCTGAACTTACGTTGCTTCGGCAGTTTGGACAGGAGGTGTCCAGGCGTACTGTGTACTTACGAGCACAGGAATTTCATTTATTGATAGACGGAAAAGAGCTCTGGTTTGATTTGAGAAATCCCTTAGAGCAACAAATGGAACGGTACAGAACATTCCTTCGAGAAGTAGGGTTTGAAGAGGTACGAGACTACATTGATCTGCGTATTGCTGATCGGGTGATGTATCAGTAGCTAATTTTCTACTGATCTGCCAAGGGAAAGCGCTTGACCAGGCACCAAATACCTCCCAATGAAATAGAAGATAACGCTTCTACTCCTTTTGGATAAGGACTATCCTATTACAGATGTATCGATCGCTCCTATCAGTGCTTCTTTTGGGCTTGTTTCCGGCTGGAGATGCCATATCTACTGATATTTCTACATTGGATAAGGTGCATATTGCCCCATCAAGTGAGGCGATAGAGCTTGTAGACCGTCTTTCTGCATCTGGAGTAGTAATTTTTGATGCAGCGAGTGGGCAGCGATTGTATGCAAAGCAAGCACGGGTGCAGCGTCCTATGGCGAGCCTTACAAAGCTTATGACTGCACTAATTATTGTAGAAAATCACGATCTTAATGAAATCGTAACCGTTCCAAAAAGTGTTCTAGATGTAACGGGGAACAAAGCATACCTCCCACCTGGAAAACATTTTGATGTTGGAGATTTGCTCTCGGCTCTTTTAATTAATTCTGCAAATGATGCAGCGGTGACACTTGCACAATTCCACAGTGGTTCTGTTTCTGCTTTTGTAGGAGAAATGAATACGCGTGCTTTGCAATTGGGAATGACGGGGACATCATTTAGAAACCCCGCAGGGCTGGATCATCCAGCACATTGGTCGACACCACAAGACATTGCTTGGCTGACGATGTTTAGCTTGCGCTACGAAGAGATAGCAAGTCGCATGAGTAGTGCAGGGCAGCGGATTGCTAGTAATGAAGGTGACAGTATTCAGTTGTATCACACGCATGCACTTTTGCATGAGGTTGGCCCTGTGATGGCAGGAAAAACAGGAACAACTAGTGATGCGGGACAGTGTTTGGTATCAGTAGTAGAAGGAGTAGATCAATCCTATATCGTTGTTATTTTTAACTCCAACCAACGGTATGAAGATATGCGTACGATTCTCTCTGCGCTAGAGACAGACCCGGAGCCTGTTGCAAGAATTGAACCATGAGTCCGGTCCCTCCAACACATCGTTGGCTTATCAGGCGTATTCAAGTGGCATGTGTTGTCGTATTTTTTGTAGGATCTCTCTTGCCACCGTACATTCCAAAAGCAGCTCTTGCCCCACCAACCCAAACACTCGCTGCACAGAAGTTTTTATTGGTAGAGGATGGTTTTATCAAAAAGACGTCCCCCCTAACAAGGCAAGGGTCTCGCAGGGCATATGCGAAGGGGACAATCCATATTGTAAAAGATGGCGATAGCCTCGAGCGACTTTCTCGGTGGTATCCGGTATCTGTTGATACGATTCGTTGGGCAAACCACTTGCAGGCAGGAGTGCCTATTCGCCCTGGAGACGAGCTCCTTATTTTGCCAGTGGATGGAATACTTCATACGGTTTCTCGTGGACAGACACTCTCGCGCATTGCGCAGCTCTACGATATTCCGATGAATGAAATTATGTCGCAGAACGAACTGAAGAGTGAGTTTATTATGGCGGGGCAACAGCTGATTGTTCCACATGGAAGTCCTATTATCGAAAAACAGGTACAAGTAGCTACTGTAGATGAGCAGCCATCTACAGAGGATCCAGCACAGCCAGTAAAGAAGCCAGTTGAAGTTGTAGTAAAATCTACTGCGCCGTTTACGCCAACGCCAACTGCAGGAGTATTGCAAAAACCGTGTAGCATAACCTGTTTCTACACACAGCGATTCCACGGAGGCCACTTTGCTGTGGATATGCAGGATAAAAGTGGTGGCTCACTTGGGGGACCGATTTACGCTGCAGAAGATGGAATAGTTGTGCGTGCAGATAAGGGATGGAATGGAGGGTACGGTAATGTGATAGAAGTCGATCATGGGAACGGCCTACTGACGCTTTATGGGCACAACAAAGATTTGCATGTCAAAGAAGGGGATCGTGTACAACGCGGACAAACAATCGCTTGGATGGGAAACACAGGGCTTGTGTATGGTGCCACAGGAATCCACGTGCACTTTGAAGTACGTGTCAGTGGTATCAAGAAGAATCCGGTGTTGTATCTGGAATAGCAGTTAACAATTAACAGTTAACTTTTTACGTAGAATGATAATTATCAAACTGGTAATTAGTGTAAATAGACTAATCCAGTTGCTGATGTGTTGGAGTGGAGACATCTTCCAGGTTGTCTTTTGTCCGGTGCGAAATCGTTCGAGGTTCTCTTTGTCGGATGCAAGAATACGATCACCAGATTCACAATCATTTGCCTTGGGATACACCATGCATGCAGGGTTATACATGTTCAGAAATCCATTACTTTCCTGCATTACTGGACCAACAGTTATTGTGTCGGGCACATTCGAAGTACCGAGTAACATCGGTTCGCTACAGTAAATGTGGTTACCACCAAAGATGAGTGGAATAAAACCACTGTGCCCCATTTCACGCATATCGAAAGCGTCTTCGACATCCAGATCCATGTAGTCTTCTTGCGTCTCTAGGGCTGCAATAATTTCGGGGTAGGGCAGTGTGCGTGGAAGAGTATTGGTGTGCAAAATACCGTAGTATCCCCAGACAAAAGCGACGATTGTCACTACTCCTCCTGCAATAACGAAGTTGCGTGAGTAGCGTGCAAAGCACTGCTGCAAACCCCACACTCCAGTGATAATAGGTAAGAAGGAAAACGCATAGAGCCAGCGCATATTAACGTGGAGCCCCCTGAATATTGGCAGGTGCTCGAGTGGGGTTACCATCCATCCGTATCCTTGCATGAGTTGCATGAGGAACATCAAAAGAATCATTGATACTAAAGCAGTCACTATCAGTAGATATTTGTGATTCAAGATTGCAGATCGCCTTTTCCAGAGAAGGTACACGCTGCAGCCAAGACCGACCAAAATCACAGGTGATACGAGGAAGCTGTACTCATGAAACGCTCCCCATTTACCCATACCAAACTCCCAGTAGAGATCATTGTTCTGTGGTAGAGCAAACAGTGCGCGGAAAATATAGACCAAGATACTCGTGTCATCCCACAGGCGCTCAAATGGTACCTCTCGCGGAAAGTATCTGAGAAAACTAAACGTAGCAACGAGCTTGCTGCTGTTGATGAGTGCTCCACCAATAGCACAGGCAATGACGTTCTTCATGAATACTTTCAATCGAGAGCGCAGATCAGAAGCGTGCAATATCAATTCATATGGCAGTAGCGCAACGACCGCAAAGAGTGCCATGACAGCAACCATATAGCCACCGCTATAGAGGATGTAGGCAGTTGCAAGCGCAAACCATGCAGCTTTTACTATCAATTCTTTTACGGAGTGCTGACGTCGATCAAACAGCAACCAAAGCAGCCATCCAATAATAGGCATACTATGGAAGACAACGTGCCCCGGAATCATGTGCATAAAGTGATATCCATGCGCTGTAATAATCAGAGCCAGTAGATGTGCCCAGTGTAGATTCAACTTGATCAAATCTCGTCCTACGCGATACCAACCAACGTAGGCAATAGCCATCGAGATCAAGATCGTAAGACGAACAGCGAGCCACATATCCAAAAACAGCACGAGGAATTGCTGCAGACTGTAGTACATAGATTGTGGATTGGCATATTCCGGAAATCCTCCACACATGTGTGGGGTGTAGTAGAACATCGAAAGGCCTTGGCGCATAAAGTGCCACTTCCCATCCAAAAGCTTTGGGAAGAAGTAGAAGTAATCATGTCCAAGTATTCCAGCAGAAAGCCCCCAGAAAAATGCGATCAAAAATAACCCCAGAAGGATGAGGTACGGTAGATGTTGGCGGGAGAATTTCATCGTCTACGCCATAGTACAGCAATGATAGCTGCAGAGATAAGCGTCAGCACACTTATCCAGTTGAGGATTCTTTGTACGATAGGAACCTTCCAGTGCGTCTTTTCTCCGGATACAAATTGTGTAAAGTTATCCATATCTGCTACTTCTATACGATCTCCTGGTTTGCAGTTATTTACCTCTGGATAGATAAAACATGCAGGGTTATAGAGGTTCAGCCGATCATCCCAACCTAAATACACATCTCCTGCTTCTAGTGGTTCCATTTCTGGCTTGTCTCCCCAGAGTAGAGGCTCTTCGCAGTACACATGATTGGCGCCGGCAAAGAGGGGAACAAACTCTGCTTGGCCTTCGCCGCGCATATCAATGACACTGTTGACATCAAGGTCTAGAAATCCTTCATTTTGTTTTAGGTGATATTGTACTTCGCTGTAATCCAAAGACCGTGGTGGTGCTATGTCGATCAGCATTGGTACGTACGCGGACAGAAAGGCGAGGAGTGTGAGAAGTGATGCGTAGTACGTGAGGCGTGAGGCGTGAGACGAAAGGCGATTCAAACTCCACACACCTGCTGCAGTCAAAGCAAACGAAAATGGATACACAAATCGCGTATTCATCCGGAGGGATTTAAAGATAGGCAGACCTTCGAGTGGTGTAACGAATACACCATGACCTTGGATCAATTGGAAAAAGAATAGTCCGATCACGATCGAGATTACCAACAGTGGAATGTTCAATTTCCGATGTTTCCACATCAACCACATTCCACAGAGCAGCCCGATGAGAACCACCGGCGATAGGTACATACTGTACTCATGAATGGCACCCCAATCAGGGATTCCATACTGCACAAACAGCCCTTCGTTCTGCGGAAAAGACCAGAGTGCATTTAAAATATACCCGAAAGTATTCGACCCTTCTGCGAGACGATCAAATGGTAAGTTACGCGGGAAAAATCGCATCAAACTAAAGATGGCATACAGCTTTCCACCATTCATCAGTAGCGCTGCTAGTGTGCATCCAATGATACGTAATCCCAGTACTCGAGATCGATCACGAATTGTTTTTCGATTCAGGATCAACTCTAGCGCCAAGAAGATTGCAAATGCAGCGGCACCAAAAACACCGACCATAAATCCACCACTATGAATAATATTCGCAGTGATAAATCCAAATGCTGCAGACTTTGCTATCAACGATTTCCAAGTATCACGGGTGCGTTCAAGCAGTAACCACAGTAGCAGTCCTATCAGTGGCATCGTATAATAAATAGCGTGTCCTGCCATCATGTGCATCAGATAAAAACCGTGTGCGATAATAATTAAGGCAAACACGTGCGCCCAGTTCCATCGCAGTTTGATGACATCTCTTCCAAATAAATACCAACCCCAGTACCCAATCATCATCGCCACTGCCATCACCAGTTGCATCGCAATCCATAGATCAAGCTTCAGAGAAAGAATCTGAAGGAGGCTATAGTACATTGATTGCGGGTTGCCAAACTCTGGGAACCCTCCACAGTAGTGAGGGGTATACAGAAATGGCGCTAGGCCCTGACGCATAAAGTGCCAGTTGCCATCGAGAAGCTTAGGGAAGAAGTAGTTGTAGTCGTGCCCGATAGCGTCGCCTACATTCAGTCCCCAAAAGAAGATGCCAAGGAAGGCAGCTAGGAATCCGAGATAGGGAAGGTGTTTACGATTGAGCTTCACTCTCTCATAGTACAGGATTTTATGCGTGCAACGCAGAGTGAAGTCATCAGAATAATGATAATCAACAGCGTAGCTATACTTAGTAGATTACCAAGGCTTTGCCATCCAGAGACTTTCCATGTTGTAGGTTTCCCATGCGTAAAAGCGACTAGGTTGCTGTAGTCCTCCAAAGCGATACGATCTCCTGGAGTACAATCATTTGCTTTTGGATACACGAGACAAGCAGGGTTAAACATATTAAATTGCTCTTCAAATAACCCTTCAACAGTGCCGATAAACAGAGGGTCTAGCTGTACGCCTCCTGTACCCCAGTACACAGGCTCGTAACAAGGAGTGGCAGTAGAGCCATTAAAAATACCATGTGTATCAGAAACTCCGGGGATACTCTCTACTCTTTCTGTGATGAGAGATCGGTAATTCGACGTACGTATATTTTCTTGAATTTGTGGATAAGGAACAGTGTAACCAAAATCTTTTGATTGCAGCATTGGTGCATATGCAAAGATCGCAGAAAAAAGAGTGATACCAATTGTAGTGAAAGCAAATCGATTGTTGTTCCAAGGGCTTTGCGCAATGGTCCAAATAGAAATTCCGCTTAGAAACACAATTGGAATGTACATAAACCGCAGCATTACATGCCATGATGAGAAGAACGGAACTGTTTCGAGTGGGGTAACCAGTAGTCCGTATCCTCGGATAAGCTGCACAAAGAAGATCATGAGAGCTACTGAAATACCTAAGAGCAGAAGAGAGCGTGTTGTGTTTTGCTGGATTGCTTTTCTTTGTTTCCAGAGAAACCATATTCCCAAAAGAAGACCAACAAGAACAATAGGTGATGTAAATCGGCTGTACTCATGAATAGCACCCCAGTCGGGCATATTTACACTAGTAAACAGTGCTGTATTCTGTGGAATAGCCCAGAGAGACTTGAAGAAAAAACCAATGGTAGATGCTCCTTTAGGGAATGTATCAAAGGGAGTCTCTCTCGGGAAAAAGCGCATGTAACTAAGTACAGCTATTAATTTGCTGAGGCAGAGAAAGAGGCCGAGGGATGCACTCATCAATAATCGCGCTCCAAGAGTTTTGCAGCGCTTTTGTGGATTACTACTCAGCAAAAGATCAAAAGTAAGTGCTATGAGCACCGTTCCCATCAAAAGAACAATCACAAAGTATCCTCCGGAGTACAGCATGACAGCGAGTAGGGCTGCAAATGCACAGGATCGAAGCGCGAGAGTTTTACGTGTATCTGTTCGTGGATCAAACAATAACCAAAGCCCCCATCCAATGAGTGGAATAGTGTGGAAGACAATATGCCCAATAAGCATGTGCATGAAGTAATAGCCATTAGCTACGATTACTAGAGCGAGAACATGAGCCCATCTAAGGGGTAGTCGAAGAATATCTTTACCGACTCTGTACCACCCCGTATATCCGACGACCATGGTCATGCACAAACTCAGCAGCACAGCCCGCCACGGATCCATAATGAAGCTAAGAAATTGCGGCAGTGAATAGAACATGTCTTGTGGATTGGCATATATCGGCAGCCCCCCACAGAGTTGTGGTGTATAGAGAAAAGGTTTTAACCCTTGATGGGCAAAATGCCAGTTTCCGGTAAGTAGCCTTGGAAATGTAAAGAAATAATCATGACCCAATATGTCACTCATATTCATCCCATAAAAGAAGATGCCGAGGAAAGCGATGAGAAAACCAATGTAGGGGAGGTGCTTTCGCATGTTACAAGTTTTGAATCTGTTGTAAGTTTTCGGCAGCTCCTTCGTAGTTTGGATCTATCCGTAGTACACGTTTGAGTGCTGTTTCTGCTTTGTCGAGATTTCCTTCTTGTCCATAAACAAATGCGAGGTGATACCACGCAGCTGCCGAGAATGTGTTTTGCTTTGTTGCTGTAATCAAGTGCTCTTTAGCACGTGCAATATTCCCTGTCTGTAAATACAGAGTGCCTAAATTGATATGCACACTGGCGATATGGTCCCCAAGATCTTTAGCTTCTAGTAATATGGATTCTGCTTGTTGGAGTCTTCCTTGTGCGAGGCGTATCCCTGCAATCTCAAAGTGTGCAGCAAGATCTGTTGATCCATAAGCTCCTCTTACGCGTGCAGCTTCCATACCTTGTTCATACAGACGCATTGCCTCATCGTGATTACCACGTTCTTTTTGCATATCCCCTGCAAGTTTGTAGCTGTGTGGGTTACCAGCCTGAGCTGCCAACATAAATTCTGTCAGTGCTTCATCGTCTTGCCCTTTAGATCGCAAAGACATAGCAAGGTACTGATGGATGATTGGGTGGTCGTATCCAGCACGAAGACTGCTACGCATAAGCGTTTCGCTGCTGCTCCATGTACGTGCTTCGGCTACTGTAAGTGCGCTACATGCTCCAACAAGAACTATGGAACCTGCGAGTACGACGTTGCGTTTTTGTGTAACAAGCAAAGAACTGATGTATAAAAACACACCGATACATGCGAGATACACGTAGCGATTGGAGGTAAAGATGATGTCACGATTTTGTGAATACGTTAGCAAATTTGGTGCCATGCAGATCAAAAACCATGCAGTGCACCACAGTAGTACTGGTTGTGTCTTTCGCAATATAAATAGCAATCCAGCTACGGCAATCAGAAGAAGTATCGGAATATAAAAGTCTGGTGCAAATACAGACACTGCTGTGCTCTGTGGATACATAAACGAAAGATCAGTAGGTACAAAGATTTTTTGCACAGAGAACACAATATTCTTTGCACTAAGCAGGAGGTAATCCACGGCACTAAGGTTACTAAGGTTCTTTGTCTTTCCAAAAATTGCTATAGCACCAAACAGGAAGCTTAAGCCAAAGTAAGGCCACTTCTCTTTGATACGATCACGGTTCATAGGTTTTCCTTCCCAGACATCTATTAGTAGTAAAAGTATGGGTAGTATCACGACAGAAATTTTCGACAGCAGAGCACCAGCAAACGCGGCAATGCTCCACTTGTTTTCTTTGAGGTAGAGATGCAAAGACAAAAGCATCAGCGCACTACTGAGAACATCTTTACGGGCACTCGCCCAGAGCACCGCAGTGCTTTGTATCGGGTGTACTGCAAACAGTAAACCAGTAAGCAGTCCTATAGCAGTGCTGCGTGTAAGTTTTTTTGTAATAAAAAATACGAGCAGTGCAGACAGTGCGTGCAACAAAACATTCGTCAGGTGCACGACAATCGGTGCTGCACCAGAGATAAGGTATTCGATTTGATACGTAAGAAGTGTAAGCGGAATATACAGTTCTGGGTCATACGAAGAAAAGGCTCTTGGTATATCTAACTGTGTCACTGTGCTGTTATTCCATATCAGTCCTGCATCATCAACATTGATGTATCCGTTTGTGACAAACGGAAGATAGAGAAGCAGTGCAGCTGCGACAATGCAAATAGAGAGAACGTACTTTTTCACAGTTCTATAGTACATCAATGGCGGGGCTGACGGGACAATCTTAGACTTGTTGAGGGTGGATCTTACTCGTTCTCCCAATGGCCACCCCATTTCTTGTGGAGCCCCTCTAAGAACTCGCCCCACTCCTTCTTAGATTTGTACTTAGGATACGGATCTGGCTTTATCGGAGTTTCTGAGCTCCATACTATTTCGAATTGGCCGTCTTCTTGAATCTGTCCAATGCGTGCAGTGCGATGGACGTGCTGACTATCGCTATCTATCTGAATTTCGCCTTCTGGAGCAACCATAGAAAGGCCTAACGCACTACTGCGTATTGCATCGACATCATCAGTTCCCGCTTTTCTTACAGCGTCTGCAAAAAGATGGACACAGTTATACGCTGTTTCTATAGGGTCTCCTGTAACACGATGCCTACCATATTTTGTTTGAAAATCTTGTACGAATACGTTGTTCTCCTGTGACTTGATGCTTTGAAAATAGCTCCATGCTGCGTAATCTCCCATCATTGTTTCAGGATGCATGTTACTGATTTCCTCTTCACCAATACTAAATGAGATTGTCGGAGTGGACTTCGGATCTATATGTGCTTCTCGTAGCTCCTTAAAAAACTCCACGTTACCATCTCCATTAATGGTATTTAAAATAACATCAGGATTCACCTCCTTTATTTTTTGTACGACAGATGCAAAATTGTACCCACTAAGCTTTTGATACTCTTCTCCCACAACTTTACCACCGAGCTCTGCCAGCCTGCCTTTCATTATTTCATTTGCACTACGCGGAAAAACGTAATCTGAACCCACGAGGAAGAACTTCTTACCCAAGTGTTCGACTGCCCAGTCGACAGCAGGAAGCATCTGTTGATTAGGAGCTGCTCCAGCATAAATAATGTTTGGAGATTCTTCGAGCCCCTCATATTGCACGGGGTACCACAGTAAGTGAGAGTGTTTTTCTAGTATGTCCTTCATGGTCTTACGACTCGCAGATGTCCATCCTCCAAAGATAGAACACACATCATGTTTCGTTATCAACTCCTCTACTTTTTGTGCAAATACTTCGGTATCCGATTCTCCATCGACAACTATAGGGTCAATACGGCGTCCGAGTATGCCACCACTATCATTAATTTCATTGACCGCCATTAAGATTGCATCTACGAGTGGGCGCTCGGAGATAGCCATGGTTCCACTAAGAGAGTGCAGTATACCTATGCGAATAGTAGTGCGATCCAATGAACTCCATACCATGTTAAACAGTCTCTGTTGCATATCTGCATATTCTTGGCTTTCGATAATCAGTGCAAAATTTTCCTCTGATGATGAAATAATGGCGATCTTGTCATCGAAGATGAACATCGTCATAGGAAACGCCATATCCAATGATGCAAATCGTATCTGCCTCTTTTGCTTTGTATCTGTCTGCATTCCCTCCACTGATTCTGCCTCTTTCGTTCTGGTGCATACAGCTTCTAATCCGAATCCATTTGTAGAAAGTTTTTTGATAAAGGATCCAAACTGCTCTGTTCCGACAAACGTTGTAATGTCTTCCAGTGAAAGAAATGCCTTAAGCTCCTTACGGTCTGCCATGAGGATTGTATCAAGGACAGTTTTAGCTCCCCGTGCCCCATCATAGAAACGAAT